>CP107926.1:7715000-8070000 GCA_036015235.1 Streptomyces sp. NBC_00433
CTGAACCACAACCCACAACCCAAAGGAAGTCATGAACATCGAGATCAACGTCAGCGACATCACCCTCGACACCATCGTCGGACAGGTCGTCGGCTTCGACGAGGACGGCGACGCCTACGAGACCGGGCAGCGCACCGTCGCCGATCTGGTTGCCGAGAAGATCGTCGCCCGACTGGTCGGAGACCAGCGCTATCCGACCCTCCGCGACATGGTCACCGAGATCCGCAAGGAGGAGATCCGCGCGGCCGTTCGCCCGTCCATCGACGAGGCGCTCGCCCGGCCGATCTACAAGACCAACGCCTACGGGGAGCGCACAGGCACCGAGACGACCCTTGCCGAGATCGTCGCCGATGAGGCGCGCAAGCAGCTCGCCGAGCCCGCCGACCGGTACCGCAGCGAGAAGGGCAGCGTTCTCCAGCAGGCCGTTCGCGCCGAGGTGCAGAAGGCGTTCTCCGATCAGATTGCGCAGGCCGTTCAGCAGGTCCGCGACATGGTCGCGCAGGAGTTGACGGGCGATCTCGCTGCGCAGATGACCAAGGCGCTGGCCGCCGGGCTCCGCAAGCCCTGACCCCGTCCCGCCTGATCGCCGCCCGGGTGCACGGACCCCCGCCGTGCACCCCGCGAGGTGATCAGCCGACCGACCCGAGAGGAGCCCGCTGTGACCGTGCTGATATCGGAAGCCACCCGGCGGTGGTGCGCCGACCGGGACCACCCCTTCATCACCTACAACCCGTGGCTCGACCGCAGCTACTGCAGGTGTGGCCAGCGGCAGGAGCCCGGCGATCAGCCGCAGGACTGGGACGCCACGCGCGAGATGTTCCACGACTGCAAGCCCGGCGAACCCTGCCGCTGCTACGCCAGTACGAAGCCCGACGCCGGCGATCGGCCCCGACCTGTCGTGCGGCCCGAGCAGGAGTCCCTCTTCGACGAGCCGACTCCTCCGAGGCACCCCGCCCGCAGGCCGCGGCTGCGTGACCGCCCCGTCACCGACGTCCACCTCCCCACCTGACCCCCGCCCACCCGAGCCTGCCAACCAACCAGCAAGGAGCACAGCATGACCGCCGCTGACGACTTCATCCGCCACATGCAGGGCCAGGACCCCGCCGAACTCGAACGCGACCGCGAGGAAGCCTGGGGGGGCGCGCGCACCGGCAAGGAAGCAGCCTTGACCCCCGCCGACCACGCCCGCCAGCGGGCCGCAGTCGAGGCGATCGGCTTCCGGCCGTTCGCCGAGACCGACACCCGCACGCTCATCATCGACAACGCGCCCGACGTGCCCAACCGGTACGGCTCCGGCAGCATCCGCGTCGCCGACGTGACCATCACGTACCACCGCGGCGAGGACGGCAGCCGCCGGATCACCGCCCGGGTTCGCGGTGAGTGGCGGCGCCCCGACGGGGAGATCACCGACGCCCCCATCAACCAGGAATACGCCGACGGACCCACTGCGGACTGGCCGGACTGGCTCGCTGGCCTCGCCTGGTACTACCACCCCGAGCCGCACACCGTTCCGGAGGAAGCGCGATGACCACCAAGACCGCCTGGCCGTATGACGCGGACCGTGACGACCCGCTGACCAAGCTCCGCATCCCGGTCGTGGCCTCATCCCACCCGGAGTGGAACTACATCGTCGCGTTCATCGCGGTCGACACCGCGCCCTACTCGTGGGGTAGCGGCGAGAGACCCACGGACGCCGAAGCCCAGCAGCTCGCCTCGTTCCTCGGGTACTACATCGACACCTGGTACGGCGACTCGTACAAGGCGCGGCTTGCGGAGCGCCCGTTCGATGTTGACGGCGGGGCGAACGGCATGACCTTCGTCAAGTACGGGGCCGGCGACTGGGGGTACCGGCGCCGCACATGGACCATGGGGCCGCTGTTCGTACCACAGTCCCCCAACTTCGCCGAGCGGCCCATCGGTCCGCTGACCCTGCCGCAACTCATGGACCGCATCTACGACGACGGAGACGGCAACGACCGGCCCGACTGGGCGCAGTGGAAGGCCGACCACCCCGACGTGTTCGGAGGCGACCAGTGACCGCCCTGGACGATGCCGCGCAGGCCGTGGAGGAGGCGCGGAGCAGGGTGCGGAATGCCCTGTGCGACCCGCCGACGCATCCCCCGACCGGTGGCGTCGGGATGATCTGGTCAGACGCCACGCCACTCGTGGACGCCCTCATCACCGCCGTCCGCCACCACGACGCGGAGGTGGCCCGGGAGTTCGCCGACCAGGAAGACGGGCTGCTCGCCATGCCGAAAGCCGCCGTGTACGTCCAAGGCATCCGCGACGGCGCCGACCGAATCGAACCGAAGGAGGGGACGTGACCGCCACCGATCACCCGTGCTTCTACGGGTGCCTGATCTGCCTGGAACGGAAGACCCGCGGCGCAAGTCCCAGCCTGTCGATCGCCCGCGCCGTTCAGACCTGCGCCGCGTGCCCGTCGCAGTGGGACGCCTGGACCGAGGACGGCGACTACCTGTACCTGCGCTACCGGTGGGGTGTCGGCACCGCCCGCTACGGCGACATCTTGGTCGCCCAGTTCGACACCGACGACCCATGGGGCGGAGTCATGGGACTCGACGAGTTCTGTGCCCGCGCCGGGATCATCCTCGCCGACGACGCCGAAGCGCTCGGTCGCCCCACCGCCTGATCCGCCCCGTCCCGCCGAACACCCGGCGCGGACGGGGCCGGCGTAACTCGCTGGCAGACGCCGTGTGACCAGCCGATCATCAGACCTACCCGTCCGAAAGGCCCGCTGTGAACATCCTGCTGTCAGGCATCGTCGGTTCCACCGCCTACGGCCTCGCCCGCGAAGGCTCCGACGTGGACCGCCTCGGCCTGTTCGCCGCACCCACAGAAGAACTGCACGGCCTGCACCAGCCGAAGGACTCCCACGTCACCACCCACCCGGACCGGACCCTGCACGAGGCGGCGAAGTGGTGCCGACTCGCCCTCGGCGGCAACCCCACCGTGATGGAACTCGTCTGGCTGCCCGACGACCTATACGAGGTGCGGACCGCCCTCGGTGACGAACTGATCGGGATACGGTCCTCGCTGCTGTCGGCGAAGCGAGTCCGTGACGCCTACCTCGGGTACGCCACCCAGCAGTTCAAGCGACTGTACGACCGGGGCGACGGGTCGTTCTCCGCCGATACCCGGAAGCGGACTGCGAAGCACGCCCGGCATCTGCGGAGACTGTGCCATCAGGGCTTCGAGCTGTATGCCACCGGCCGGCTGAGTATCCGCGTAGACAACCCCGAGGAGTATCACCGTTTCGGGGAGCAGGTCGCCGCCGACGCCATGCTGGCGCTGCCGATGCTCAAGCGCTTCGAGGCCGCTTTCGACGCCACGGTCAGCGTGCTGCCCGAGCAGCCTGACGAGGCTCCTGTCGAAGCGTGGCTGCGACGGGTGCGCGCCGCCCACTACGTCCGCGAGGGAATCTGACCTCACGCAATTCCGCCCCGCCACCGGCAGCAACGGTGGCGGGGCGTCGGCGTGTCCGGGGTCAGGGCACCCACAGGTGCGTGCACGCGAGGCATATTTGGGTGCTGGACCATTTGCCGCGGGCCTGGTCGGCGAGGGTGATCCGCCCGTGGATCGCCCACACGCCGACCCCGCCCCCGGCCAGGGCGAGGAGTCCCAGCGGCCACGCCCCGGTCACCAGCAGCACCACCCCGAGGGCGGCAACACCTGCGGCGATCAGCCGGGCCCGCCGGTCACCCTCGGCCGGCTGCGCGTACTTGCCTTTCAGCGGCGAATCCCCCGGCAACGACCGCCAGTAGTGCGGCAGGTGCTGAATGTTCGTGGACGCGCATTTGTCGGACGGGCAGCGCATGAATCCCCCTCAGGTCGGAAGCCCCAGCCTGCCGCAGGATGGCGGGCGAGGCGAGAGGGGAACCAGTCAGGCCGCAGCCAGTGTCGGCAACGCCGGGATGGCCCCGGCCAGCCACCCGCCCGGCTCAGCGGTGAAGTTGGGTGCGGCCGACGTCTCCCACCAGGACCGGACGGCGGTCGTGGTGACGGTCTCCTGGGTGCGCTTGTCGACGTACTCCACCGGCCGCTCCCCGACCTGCCGGACCGTGACCCGCCCACGCTTGCAGCCGGCCGGGTAGTCGTTCCAGTTGACCCCGGCCTCGGTGAACAGCAGCTCCTGCATGCCACCGGAGGACACCCCGTGCAGCCGCTTGTGGGAGAACTCGGCCTGCGCCGCCATCGAGATGCTGTTGCGGACGGCGTCGCGCTGCCTCCACAGGAAGTAGTTCGCGACCTCCACCGGATCGGCCATCGTGAACACCCGGGCATCGAACAGGGCGCGCTTCCCGGGGCGCCGCTCGTTCAGTACCGCGGTGGCCAGCGACGCGGACACGGACAGGACTTTCGCGACGACCCCGCCGAACCACGGCTGCGTGCCGAGCGCGGCGAAGTCCGTGACCAGGATGCTGATCTCGTCGGACTGCGTGTACGCGAACGCGGCCCCGGACACCTCCGCGCACAGGGCCTCCGCGACCGCGTCCATGTCCGCCATGAACGCCTCATCGAACGGGCGCTCGCAGCCTCGCAGGTACGAGTGGAACGACCGGCCGTCGAGACGCAACAGGGTGTACGTGCGGCGGGGCAACAGCGCCCGGTGGACAGCCTCGTAGGCCTTCATGCGGTCACCCAGGGCGGTGCTGTCGCTCATGTCGTGTCCTTCCTCGCCGCCCGCCGTGCCCGCATCCGGGCCAGGCGCTGCTGGTCGGTGGGCTCGGTCCAGCGATGCCAGCCGGCGTCGGCCGCCCACCGCTGCATGTGCTCCCGCTCCGAGTGCGGGCAGTGGCGGCAAGCGGAGGGGGTGGTGGTCATTCGCCACCTCCGAGTAGTTCGCCGTCCAGGGCGGCCAGACGCAGGCGGAACGGCTCCACGGTCTCGGTCGGCTGCTCCTCCCCGGGGCGCGGCCACTTGTCGGCGCGCAGCCCGTACTTCACTGGCGGCTCCCACCGCGAGCACTTCCAGTCAGAAGCGCGCCGGTAGATTTTGATCCACCCGTCGTCGCCATGCTCGGTACTGAGGTACGAGGGCATCAGGCCGCCCGTGTTGGGAATCGGCTCAACATCCGGTGCACTCCGGAACGCAGCCTCTGCGGCACGCCCGAAGTCTCGGTGCCGGTTGCAGTACCAGACCGGGGTTCGCCAGCCCGTCTCCAGGTCGACCCGCAGGGCGTTGCTGACCGCGTGCTGCCCGCACTCGCCCGCCCGGCGGATCATCGGCGCCGAGCAGAGCCGCTGCTGCCAGACGGCGGCATGCTTGTCCGGCTCGTACCGGGGCCGGTCGGCGTCGATCAGGTCGGAGAGGCGCGACCCCTTGCGACCCCATGTCGGGTACTCGCCGAGGATCGCAGCGGCACGAGTCCAGACCTGGCCTTTCGGCTCGCCGAACATGTCGAACCGGTCAGGGTCGCGGGCAACGAGCCAGGCCAGCAGGAGGATCAACTCGCGGGCCTCGGGTGTCATCCGCGGGTCGCGGTAGATGCGGGCAACGAACTTGTCGTACCCGTCACCACTGCCCCCGCCGCCCTTCCTCTTCCGCTTCGGGCCGGGCGGGGCCTGGTGGACTTCGGCGAGATGCAGGGCGGCACCCATCACGCCCCCTTGCTGACGGTCTTGCGTGCGGGCCAGGACCAGCCCATGCGGGCCCGGTGCCTGCCGCCGTGCTCGGCCGGAAGCTGACACGGGCGCGGCTGGTACTGCGACGGCACGAGATTCGGCGGACCGCCGACGCTCCCGCACTCAGTCTCACCGGGCGACGCAAAGTCCCGGAACCAGTCCATGTGCAGCGCGGACGACTTCACGTCCCGGTAGCAGAAGTGCGTGGCACAACCGCCGCACAGCTCGCACTCACGGCACTCGTCCAGCTTCCAGGGGTCGACCTGGAAACCCATGGCCTGCTGGTACCGCTCGTTGGCGCAGCCAGAGTCGAGCACCGACTTCCACGTGCGCTGGTCGTCGGCGGTCACGACGCCGCCTTGAAGCCGCCGCGAGCGACCGCACGCCGGACAGCGGCTGCGTGGTGCGCCCAGTACGACTGGTCGGCGTCGTCCAGTTCATCCCAGCCCCGGGTGTTGGCGCTCCGCCCGAACCGCTGGTACAGCCACGCAGGAAGGGTGTCCGGAGTGGCCTGCGGCTGGGCGCCGCCGCGGTCCTCAACGATCCACTTGCTGCCGAAGTCGTGTTCGTCGTTGCCGCCCGCTCCGAGCCAGCAGAGCCGCTGCCCGCCGGTACGGACACCTCCGCCGTGGATCACGTTCCCGGCATCGACAAGCGCGGGCGACACCGTCCCGGCGAGCGGGTCGATCCCGTAGTCCGCGAGGGCGTTCAGCGCGTCGGCGAGGTTCTGCCACAGGGCGGCCTCGTCGGTGGCTGCCGGGACGGGCTGTTGGACGTCAGTGGTCTGATCCATGGTCATTTTCTCCTGTTATGTGTAGGTTCAGTATCTCGCGAACTGGCCCCCGCCGCCACCCTGTTGGCAGGGTCCGCGGAGGCAAAAGCGCAGGTTGGGGCGGTCACCACTGCATCGCGGGGTGGCACTTCTCGCATGGGTGGTCGGTCTTGATGCCGTTGTGGTCGATGTGCTCGCGGAGGCGTCCGATCGGCTCGCACTCCACCTCGCCGCACCATGGGATGCCGGCGGTCTCCTCCGGGGTGGCGGGCCGGGACCAGATGTCGTTGCTGTACGGGGTGTGCTCGCGGGTCAGGGTGTCCGACCCCATGCGTTGGTGGGCCCGGCCCATCGCCCGTTCCCACATGCCCCCGTCCGCCGCGTCCCGGCGGCCGCCACCGAGGACGTCCTCCAGGGTCAGGTTCGCGTAGTCCTCCGCCGACGCCACCGCACCGCGGATGCCACCGGCAGCAGGCGGCGGCGAGGCGGGCACCGTGTCCGGCAGCTTCTTCGTGAGCTTCGACAGGTAGAACGCCACCGGGTTGTCCGGCCGGTAGTTGCCGAGGTGGAGGTAGTACGCCAAGCCCTGCATCGTCCAGCCCTTCTCAAGGACGGCGACGAAAGCCGCGGTCAGTTGCTGCCGCTGCTGCTTGTCTGGCACCTGATCCAGGTATTCGAGGGACGCGGTGATGTGCTCGGCAATCGATCGAAGATCGGAACCCCCTCCCCCTCCTCCTTCGGTGACGTCGGGGTCGACGGCCGGCTCGCAGGGCTCCGACAGGGAGGAGGTGGGATCTTGATGAGATTTAGAGACATGGGATGGGGGGCCAGTCACCACTGCTTCCGAGACAGTGGTGACTGCTTCATAAGCAGTGGTGACTGTCTCCCTTGCAGCGGTGACTGCTTCCTCGGCGGTCGCCACTGTTTCCGGAGACGAAGAAGAGACAGTCACCACTGTCTCTTCCGTCTCGATCAGCGGGGCCTCGAAGTCCGGCACCCGGAACTCCGCCGCCCTGCCCGGCACCGCGTACAGCAGCCGGCCATCCGCGCCCTTCCCGAACGGCACGCGGAACTCCCAGCCGGCCAACGCCAGGTTGCGCAGCGCATCCCTGACGACCCGCTCGTTCTTCGCCGCCGTCCACCGCACCAGATCCGTCAGGGTCGCCTTGCTGCGGCGACCGGTCTCCGGGTTGTACCGCCAGCCGTCATCCCACCGGGCATCGTCGGCGATCTCCAGGGCGACCGCCCGAGGCAGGCCCTTGATGCTGGGTGGCAGCACCTCGCGGAGATCACGGCGCAAGCTGCTACCCACGGGCGGTCACCCGGTCGGACCTGGGCACGCAGAACGAAGACATCAGTGGAGCCCTTCGGTACGAGAAAGAAGATCAAGAGCGCGGCGCCCGGTGAATCAGGAAGCCAGCAGGTCCAACCGGACCGGCCAATCGCTCACATCGACGCCGTTCGCCGCCGCGAGAAGGCCACGGACCGTCAGGTCGTGCTCAATCACGCCCTGCCCGATCGGCATCAACAGAGTCCACCGGCGCCAGTTGTCGCGAGCAGTACGGATCTCTCCGCACCACCCCATCTGGGGGGCGGCAACCTCGTGGACCTGCGCACGCAGCATCAGCAGGAGAGTCCGCAGCGGAAGCGACAGGTAGTCGAACCGAGTGAGCGCCGCGCCCGGGTCCTCCGGGAACTCCGTCAACCACGGCACCGGCAAGGGGATCGGCGTGCACTCGGCGCCCCGGCACGAGGACCGGCCCTTCGCCCACACATCCCGGTGCTTGCCGACCAGGCCGTCCTTGCGGACCACCTGCGGACGCTGACACCCCGCGCACACCGCGAAGCGACGCGGACGCGACCTCGGGGACTGGGCAGCTAAGGGCGTGCTTGCTACGCTTTCCATGCTGAAGCTCCTTCGTCTGGCGATGACGGACTTCTCTGGCCAGCGGTTGGTCCCGCTGGTTCTTGCGGCGGCCGGGTGCTCTAACACCCGGCCGTTGTGCTGCTCAGGCCTGACCCGTCTCGTGCCCCTTGGGCGCCTCGCCCATCTTGTTGAGGATTCGGACGAGCGAGGCAAACGCCTGTGGCGACATCTCGTCTCGGAGAATCTGGGCGATCACGGACGGCTTGTCGGTGGGGACCAGCGCTGCCCTTGGGTCGTTGCTGAACAGGGCCTTGTTGTAGGTGCGCCACTCGCGCAGCTCCTGACGGAATCTCTCTCGGTCGACGGGTACGTCAGTTAGCTGAGGCGTCTGGTCGTTGCGCACGAACCAGGCCCGGGCGAGGTAGCCGTCGAACCACTTGCCGGGGCCCCCCATGCCGAAGGCCGGGCGAACGTCGGGGCTCTCCAATTGCCCAAGTGCGGTGTTGCACCACTTGCAAAGGAGTCCGCGCACGGCTGCGTATCCGTATCGGTGGTCGTGGTCGATGACGAGACCGTGGCCCCGACGGTTCTCTGGAACGATGCCGCAGGCCTCGCATCGGCCGCCGCTGCGTTCCCAGAGGTTTTCGTAGTCGGCGCAGGTGAGCGAGTAGACCTTGTGGATCTTGCAGTCGACGGTGCTGGCGTGCGGGTTCTTCAGTCGCAGGAGGGCAGAGGGCCTCAAGTCGGCTCCTTTCCGTGGTTCACGCGCTTCAAGGCAACCACTATGGCGCCATAGTGTCAATGCGGCTCTACGACGGAGTCTGTTCTAGGCTGGCAGGGCACCTAGGTACCAAGACATCAGAGGAGGTGGGCCATGGTCAGCAGATACGACCGCCGAGCCGCATTCGAGCAAGTAGCCGACGCCCTTCGCGACCGCATTGCGAGAGGCGAGTACGAGCCGGGGAGTCAGCTCCCCTCGTACACGCAACTCGAATCGGAGTACGGCGTCGCCATCACCACGGCCCAGCGAGCGATCCGGACCCTCAAGGCCGAAGGGCTCATTGAGGGCCAGCGGGGCAAGGGCAACTTCGTTCGCCGCGAGCGACCGGTCGTCACGATTCCTGCTTCGTACATAGCGCCGGCCGACGGGAAGTGGCATGGCTGGCGTGCCACCGCACGTCTGCACGGCATGGACGGGTCGCAGACCCTCGATGAAGTGACGGAGGGCGACCCCCCGACCCCCGTTGCGGACGCTCTGCGACTCGAAGACGGCGAGCTGGTGGTGGTGCGGCGACGCACCATGTACCTGGACGGAAAGCCGGTCCAGTTGGCCGACAGCTACTACGCCGCGGAGCTGGCCCGGGGCACCCTCCTGGCCCGTAACGAGAAGATCCCGAGGGGCACCCCGGCGCTGCTCGACGAGATGGGGTACAAGACGGCCGAGTGCGAGGAGTTCGTCACCGCACGGATGCCGACCACCGGGGAAGCGGAGGCGCTCAAACTCGGCCCTGGCGTCCCCGTGATCGAGATGGTCCGCGTGACGAAGGCGGAGAACGACGTGCCGGTGCAGTGCGAGGTCTTCGTGCTTGCGGCCGATCGCCATCGGTTGAAGTACGTGCTGCCAAACTGCTGAGGCACCCCCTGGCGCCCCACCCCCTTCTGGGGTTGGGGCGCTTCTTGTTGTCCGAAAACAAGCAACGCGATTCGCGGGAACCTTGGCACTGAGGCGCCATGGCGCTATAGTCGGAATCCACGGAAGCCGCCCCAAGGAGACCGAGTGCCTACGAATGGATCACCGGAAAGGCGCCCGCCGTACTCCGTCAAGCAGATCGCACGCCTGCTCGGCGTCTCCCTGACCACGGTCTACGAGGAGATAGCGAGAGGCGAGCTGCCTGCCATGGCGATCGGTACTGGGCGCGGCACCTACCGCATCGAACCCACCGCCTTCGACGACTACAAAACACGCTGCTACGCCCGCGCCGTGCGTAGCGCCGAGACACCCGCCGCCGCCTAACGCAAGACGCCCCGGACGCGGTGACGCAATCACCGGCCGGGGCTGACCACCCAAGACCGCTAAGCCAACTGGGAGATCGAAATGACCGTATCAGCCACCACGAAGTCCGTCCGCCCGTTCCTGTCGCCTGTGGGCGAGGCCGCCCTGTCCCGCTTGGTGGCGGACACCGAGGGTTGGTTCCCGGTCGCCGCCGGGGATGAGCACCCGAGCCAGGAGGACGAGGCGTTGCGCCGGGTGCGGGAGCACCGTGACGCGATCCGTGAGGGGAAGGCCGCCTACGAGGAGTGGGCGGCGACCGCCGCATGAGCCCGGAGATGACGGCCCCCGCCGACCAGGGCCTGGCCGCCGTCGCACTCGCAGAACTGACCCGGCAGCACCTCGCCTCAGCCCAGCAAGCCGCACGGGCAGCCGACGACGCACACCGGCAGGTCGAGCAGGTGCGGGGCCAGCGGTGACCACGGCCGACGAGCAGGCGCAGGCCGCAGCCGACTGGCTCAACCCGACACCCGTCCGCGAAGAGGACGACCCCGAGGCCGCAACCCCCGCCGAAATGGATCAGCGCGTCCACGACGCCCGCACCACCTAACCCCCCAGCCCCTGGGTCGGCGGTGACGACCCCCACCCGCCGGCCCAGGCCACCAGCACTGGCACCCCACCGACACCCCAAGGAGAACCCGTGAGCAAGAAGTCCGATGCCCTGGCCGCCGTCACCGCCGAAGCCGAGGGGGCCGTTGCGCTCGACGTCTTCTACGGCGAGGACTCCCTGCAGTCCCGTGTCGGCCGTCGTGACGCCGGTAACGCCGTCACGAACGCCCGCAACGCCGGCGCCACCGACGACGAGATCCGCCAGGCCGCCCGGCAGGCGTTCCGCAAGGGCTGACCGTAGCCCCGACCGCCCGGACCCCGCGCCCGGACGGTCAGGAGATCAGTCGGACGACCCAACCCGGAAGGACCCCGTGAATCCGCTGAAGACCATCGCCGCTGTCCGTGAGCTGCGGGCGGCCGACCGCGCGCTGGAAGCCCTCGATGACGAGTGTGACCAGACCCCCGGCTGGTATGCCGCCAATCGGCGCGTCGATCAGGCCGACCGTAACCCGTACCTGCCGCAGTCCATGCGTGACCCCCGCGACCGCTGACCGTAGCCCAGGCTGCCCGTCCCGCACGGGCCGCCCGGAGATCGGCCAGACCACCACCACTCACCGACTTGGAGTTGCTGTGAACCGATTCCGTGAATCCGCCGCGTACCGGCGGCTCGTCGAAGCCACGCCCGGCATTGACGTGCTCGACGACGTGCTCGCCGTCGCTAAGGCCCGCCGCATCGACCGGCGGGAACGGCGCGAGGCCGACCGTGCCGCCTTCCGTGCCGCCCGCCGTACCTCCTGACCTCACCCCCCGACCCTTGGAGTTGCTGTGAAGACCGTGCTCGACTTTGTCGCCCCGGCCACTGGGGCGAGGCGTGGCGCCCGGCGGGATGCCGCGAAGTTCGCCCTGGGCGTGAAGCCGGGCGTGACCTACTTCAGCGTCGTCAACTGCCATGGCCGGTACCCGGGGGCGCCCCGGCAGATGCTCCTGGAGTGGGTGTTCACCGCGCGTGGCCCGTGGCTCTGGCAGAACGCCCGTTGCGGGCATCTGACGGCTGAGGGCGCGTGGCTGGGGTACGGGCCGTTGCACGAGCGCCGGCCCGCCGGGATCATGACGCACGCCGAGTTCCGCCGCCGCCCCGGAGTAGCCGGCCCGGACGCCGTCGAAGCCCTCGCCCGCGACCTCACCCCGGCGGGGGTGTGACATGACCTGGACGATCAGCCACGGCCGCCCGAACCCCGGCGGCATGTACGACGGGTACCACTCCCGCAGCTACGGCGAGGTCGGGGAGTGGCGGGACGCCCTGCTGTCGCTGCCCCTGTCGGCCCGGGACGCGGCGATCCTGCGGCCCCTGACGCAGCGGCGGAATGGTGACCCGTTCACCGTCGAGCCGCGCCGGGCGGCCGCGATTGCAGGCATCCTGCGGCAGAACCTGGGGCGGATGCCCCGTGGGCTGCGGGAGATGACGGAGACCCTGGCGGATGCGGCGGAGCGCGCTTCGGCGGCCAACCAGCCGTGGCGGTGGTCGTGATGACCATCGACATGGCGGTCTTCGAGCGGGAGCTGGTCGACCTCGGCCCCGGCCTGGCGGACGAGGTCGAGGCGTGGTTGCACGACCCGGGCCGGACCGCGCACCGCCTGGTGACCGTGCCGACCGCTGCACTGGTCGAGCAGGCCCTCAGCGGGCAGCCGGCCGCGACGGACACCCCGGTCCTGCCGGGTGGCATGTGGCGGGTCCTGCCCGACCGGCTGCTGGCCCTGCATCCGGGCCGGCGTGCGGACCGTCTGGAGCGGCTGCGTATCCCCGTCGCCCAGCACCTGGAGTTGACCGCCCACGTGCTCACCGAGTGGGGGTGGGCTCAGCCCGGCCGCCACAACCGCACGGTCACCGGCGGCAGGTGCCCCCGCGGCGCCCAGTACGCGCTCTACCGGCTCGGGTACGGCACCGAGCACACCCTCTTTGAGGGCGGGCGCCGCATCCAGGGCGAACTCGCCCGGCGCGGCGTCACCGCCCCGTACTGGGAGTGGAACGACTGGGCCACCACCAGCCGCCAGCAGGTCATCAGCGTCGTCTGTGAAGCCGCGAAGGGAGCCTGACATGCGCCACTGGAACAAGGCCCGCACCGTGGGCGACCTCGGGAACCTGATGGCCGACTGGCTGGAGGGCCGCATCCCCAAGCGGCCCGGCTACTTCGGGGGCGACACCGACCCGGAGACCCAGGCGCTCCTGCCGACGCTGATCGCCTGCAACCGGGCGGGGTTCGTCACTGAGGGCTCACAGCCAGGCCAGGACGGTCCGGCGTTCGATGGGCGTCGCTGGGTGCAGCGGGCCGCCGTAAACGGCTGGGTCGCCGACGACGCCCTTTATCAGCGGCTCGTGTCCGGCGCCCGCCGGTCGGGCCTGACCGTCGCCGACGGTCGGGCCATGACCATCACCGAGTGGGACGGTCGCCCGCACACCTCGTGCGGGGGGCGGATCTCCCAGCGGGACCTGCGCACCATCTGGGACGGCATCTCCCGGGAGGCGTTCCGCGCGGTTGGGCAGGCCCACGAGGTGGCGATCATCGACCCGCAGTGGGGGTCGTCCGATCGACTGTGGCGGATGCTCCGCCAGGCGGTGACGTGATGCCGACCGTACTGGTCGCCCGGCCCATCCGTGGTTGGCGGCGAATCCCGCTGGTTGCGCTGCTGCTGGCCGCCCAGGTCACGGTCGGGCTGATCGTCCTGGCCCTCCGTACCGTGCGGGTCGCCGTAACCCTCGCCGTCACCACAGCGGGCGCGGTCGAGCACCAGTTGGCCGCCCGCACCGGGCGCCCCGCCCTCTCCCAGACCAGCATCGCCGCAATCGCCAGCGCGTTCGTCACCGAGTTCCGTGCCGCCTACCACCAGCCCACCCGATAGGAGACCGGCCCCATGCGCGAGTTCTACACCACCACCATCAACGGCCAGATCCTCCACGGCACCACAGTCCTCAAGTGCCCGCGCGACCAGGCCGAGACCGGCCTCACCGTGTCCGGCTACGTCGGCCAGGGTGCGCGCATCACCTGCCCGTGCGGCCAGCAGTTCGAGCCCCCGCCCCCGTTCGACCCGGTGCACCTGCTCCGGATCATCGCCACCGACCCCCGCCGCGAGTTCAACCTCAGCTGCGGCGAACTGCCCAACTAGCCCACTCCCTGACCTGCGAAGGAGACCCCACCGTGACCGGCCAGCCCCTCAACGGGACCACCATGAACGGCACCAAGCCCCGCGTGCCCCTGTTCGAGGGCTGGCAGCCGATACACCTTGGCGGCATCCCCGCCCAGCCCGAGCCCGAGCCCGAGCCGATCGTCGAACCCGTGACCGAGCCCCGTTTCGACCCCGTCGCGCTCGCCGAAGCCGACCGCATCCGCCGACTTGCCGACGCTGAGGCCGAGGCGGTCCGCACCCGAGCCGTCGAGGACGCGGAGAAGCAGCGGATCGCCAATGAGCGCGCCGCCATGCGCCTGGATAAGGAGCGCGCCGACCACGTAGCGCACCTCGCGAAGAAGGCCGCCGAAACCGCCAAGGCCAACGCCGAGGAGGACAAGGCCAACGCCGCAGCCGAGGACGAGGCGGCCCGCGACGCAGCCCGAGACGCCGAGCAGCAGCGCTCCGAGTCCCTGTGGAAGTGGGGCGCCCGCGGCATCTACGCGGTTGGCCTCGCCATCGCCGCCCCCGTGCAGTTCGTCGACTTCTGGGACCCGCACCGGAAGTTCCTCCTCGCCGCACCCGCCCTCCTGGAAGGGTTCGCGCTCGTCCTCGCGGCCGGCGCCGCGTGGGCGGTCGCTCACCGCCGGGACGTCCTGCCGTACCGCATCGGCATCATGATCGGCGCTCTCATCGCGGCGACCATCAACCTGCGCGGCGGCCTCACCAACCCCGCCCTCGGGCTCAACGCCGGCCTCATCGGCGCCATCGCCTCCCTCGGCGGCCCGATCATCCTCATGGCCTACGAACACGGCATCGCCCAGAAGACCGACGGGATCCCGTCCCGCCGGGACCGTCGCGCAGAGCGGAAGCGGAAGGCCGCCGAGGAGGCCGCGCGGGACAAGGCGCGGGCCGACCGGAAGGCCGCCGAAGACAAGGCGGCGGCGGACAAGAAGGCCCGCGACGACGCCGCCGAAGCCGAGCAGAAGCGCCGGGACGACGACCGGCAGCAGCAGCACAAAGACGTGTGGAAGTGGGCCGAAGCGATGCGTTCGGCGCGCGGCCTGGCCACCGTCACCGAGCAACTGTGGGCGGACGCCTGGTATCGCGCCACCGGCTCGAAGACCGTCGGTGTGACGCCCGAGATGGAAGCCGAAAGCAGGGTCGCACACGACCGAATGAAGGTCGCCCTTGGTGGATCATCCGCGCACGTCGAATCCCATCGACCCTCTACCGCCACGAAGGACCCTGACGCCCCTGACGGCCGCCGCTTCAACGGGGGAACGCCGCCCACTCGCCGCCCGGGAGACAGCGCCTCCCCGCACCCCATCGCACGCACGCAGGCCCGCCTGGAACGGACCGCCGACACCCCCCGAGAGGACTCCTGAGATGGCCATCACCCAGATGCCCGACGCTGCGGTCGAGGCCGTCACCGACGCCCCGCCGATGCCCGCGCAGAGCCCCTACGCCGGCCCCGACTACGCGCCCGGCAAGACCGCGCCGACCCGCACCGGGGGCGCCGCCATGGTCGTCGCACGGGCCACCGGGCGCGGCCTTGGCGGAGGAGCCCGCTGGGTCGTCAACGGGGTTGTGCACAGCGGCCGCCAGTGGGTCGACCTCTATCACGACGACTACCCGCACATGATCGGCCTCGCGAAGGAGGAGCTGAAGGCAGCCAAAGGCACCCCCAGTGCCGCAGAGGCCAAAGCCACCGTGAAGCAGTGGCGCCGCGACCACAAACGGCACCGCCTCCAGCACCTCGGCCGAACCAGCATCGGCACCCTCACCACAGGCGGCACCCTCGCCGTGGGCGGCCTCGTCATCGGCGGCTGGCTCGACCTGCTCCTCGCCGGCTTCGGCATCGGTGCCGCCGCCTGGCACGGGCAGCGAGGCACAGGGGCTACGGCGATCGAAGCGGCACCCGAGCGGGAGGCGATCGAGCCGGGGGCCGTGCTGGACAACGACGGGCCGCCGTTCCCCCTGTCGCAGGCACACGACGCCGAGCAGGTCCGCGTCTGCGTGTGGCGGGCGCTCAAAACCGAGGGCGTGCCGGTCGCCGAGGTGTACGACATCGTCCGCCAGCAGTGGGGTTGGCAGTGCGTCGTCCGAGTCTCGGAGGGCACCCCCGAGACGATCATCTCCAAGGCCGGCGCACTGGAGACCCGGTTCGACCTGCCCACGAACGGCGTGCGGACTCAGCCGATGGTCGAGCGCCGAGCCTGCGCGGTTGTGCGGCTCGTCTCTGGCGATCCGTTCGCGTCCGCCCCAAGCCTCCCGTACCGGGCGCCGCTGTCCCTGTCGATCCTCGACAAGGCCCGCTATGGCACCTCGGTCGGCGGCGACCCGCTGGACATGTCCTTCGCCGGCGTGATGGGCCTGGTCGTCGCGGCGTCCGGTGGCGGCAAGACCGGCATCCTGCAGGCGATCGGCGAGATCACCACCGCCTGCCGGGACAACATCACCATCGACATCGACCCGCACGGCGACGGACTGGAAGACCTGCACGACGCCGTGCGGCTCACCGCCCGCACGACCGAGCAGATCGAGGCGGTGCTGCTGTTCCTGCTGATGCTGTCCAAGGGCCGGGCCCGCCTGCGGAAGAAGCTCGGCATGGGCCGCAAGTGGCAGGTCAGCCCGGAGCGCCCGCACTTCACCGTCCCGTTCGACGAGTTCCCGAAGGCGTCGAAGCTGGCGAAGAAGCTGGCGTTCGAACTGCTGCTTGTCGGCCGCAAGGAGGCCGTCACCGAGATCCTCGCCGCACAGGGCGGCACGACCCTGTACCTCGGGGAGAACATCGCCCAGATGATCGCCTTCAAGGCTGTCGGCCCGTGCAAGGTCGGCGACACCCGCGCCGTATTTGGTGACGGGGCCGTCTCCGAGGGGTGGCTGCCACACAAGCTCAGCCCCGCAACGGACACCGACCCGAAGGACGCCGGGCACCTCTTCGTGCAGGGCGTGCCGGGTCGGGCCGACGAGCCGATCGAGTACAAGGTCCACGAAATCCCGTCCGCAACCCTGAGGAAGCTCGCCACCGAGCGCAGGGAGGCGGGCCTGGTCGAGCCGGACCAGGAGAGCCTCGACGCAATGCGCGAGGTCGACCTCCCCGACTACGTACTGCCCGAGTACGACGCGGAGGGCAACCTGAAGAAGGAGGCCCCGGTGCAGCTCCTCACCTGGGACCAGTTGCTGCGGCTGTGTGACGCGGAGCCGGCCTTCGATGCGGCGCCGGGACTTGCCCGGACGGTCCTCGCGGATGCGGTCGACCTGATGGACAAGTTCGGCGTGGACCGGATGCGCACGGAGACGCTGACCGCCGCGCTCGTCGACCACGACCCCGGCGTCTACGGGGAGATGACGGCCGACGAGCTGAAGGCGTACCTCGCCGAAGCGGGCGTCGGGAAGCCGGTGACGCTCGGGCAGATCGACGGGATGAGCAACCCGCGGGGGTTCAAGCGGGATCAGCTCGCCGCCGCCATGTGACCCAATATGTCCTGCTCATCCACCTGCGCAGCCCTGCTCACCGGCACATTTCCGCAGGTCAGGGCTGCTCAGGGTAGTGCTCAGGCCCCGCTCAACACTGCTCGCCGAGCAGGGCCTGAGCAGGAACTCCGGCCCTCTGACCTGCACCGATGCGCACTGAGCGGCGCTTGAGCAGGGGTGCAAATCAGGATCAACCGCACACCTCGACGGCGCCGAACCCAAGCCGCCGAGCCGAGCAATGACACGCCTCAACCACCCATAACAAGGAGATCGTCCGTGATCAAGCGCGAGATCGTCAGCAAGCAGTACCAGCACAACGGCGGCACCGCACGCGTCGAACAGGACGCCGGAGGCCACCACTACGTCACCTGCTCCGGATGCCGCACCGACCAGTTCGCCCCCGGCATGGCCCCCGCCCTCGCCAACCTGGTCGCCGAACACGGCAACCAGTCCAACCCCCGCTAAGCCATGTTCGCCGCCACGTTCATCCTTCTCTACACCGCCCACCTGGTCGCCGACTACGTCCTGCAAACCGATCATCAGGCCGCCCACAAGGCCGACCGGTCAGTGGCCGGCTGGCGGGCCAACCTGGCTCACGCCGGCACCCACGTGATCGTGTGCGCAGCCGCACTCGCGGCCAGCGCCGCACTCCTCGGCGAACTGCACCCGGACACGTGGCGGGCGGCCACTGCGGTCGCCTGGATCGGAGCCAGCCACGCCGCCATCGACCGCCGCCGCGCCATCGCCTGGTGGATGATCCACGCCCGACAGCGCGATTTCCGCGAGCGCGGCGGTGCTGCCCACGTCGACCAGACCGCCCACATCGCGGCCCTCGTCATCGCCGCACTGATCATCGCCGCGGCCTGAACCCGGACCATCCCACAAAGACGAAAGGACCGTCATGCCCTACAACCCTGGTGACCGAGTCACCATCACCAACCCCCACCCCGAGAACGCCAAGTACCGCGGCAAGACCGGCACGATCGACCGGATCGGCCTCGATGGCATGTACGAACTCCGCGGCATCGACCGGCCCATCCGCGAGAAGCTCCTCGGCGTCATCGCCTGCACCGCCGACGAACTGACCGGGGCGTGACCGTGCCCCTCCGCGACCACGCCGGCCACCAGATCACCTACGAGGACCAAGGCCGCCCCGTCGGCGCCACCGACCCCCACCACGACACCGTCACCTGCCACACCTGCGGCGTCCGCATCCCCGAAGAGGAGAACTGATGCTTCCGGCCGGAACCCACGTCACCGTCCGCTCCGTCGGCCATCTGCCGAACCCCGGCAAGCACCAGAAGCTCATCGGCCGACAGGGCGTCGTCGGCGATCACGAGAACAGCCTCAACATCGTCACCGCGCTCGGGTCCACTATCGGCGGGTACTACGCCTTCCCCGACAACGCCCTCACCGCCACCGGGCACGGCACCCCACCCGCCATGCCGCGCCGGTACCGGGTCCGCGGCTACCACGCCGAGGACTGACCGTGCCGATCACGTTCCGCAAGTCGTTCCGCATCTTCCCCGGCGTGCGCGTCAACATCGGCCGCCGCTCCAGGTCGATCACGATCGGCCCGAAGTGGTTCAAGAAGACGTTCTCCAGCACCGGCCGCACCACCACATCCGCCGACCTCCCCGGGCCGTTCGGATGGCGCACCAGCCGACGCCGCAGAGACTGAGCGCGGCGCCCGCGACTCGCCACGCCGACCGCTCACGCCTGTACTACAACCTTGACTACAGTGGCACCTCTGCCAGGGAAAGGACCCACCACGATGCGACCGGCACGGTTCCAGGAGTTCGCGATCACCGCCTTCCAGCGCGGCAGCGAGGTCGCCGCCGTCGAACCCTGGCAGGACGGCACCCGGCGGCCCTACGGCGTGCAGGTGAAGTTCAACACGGGCGCAACATTCCGGGTTTCGATCACCGCGGTGACACCCCCCGGGGAGTCCTTCAAGGTGTCGGAGGTGCCCGTCGAGGCGGCACCCCCGAGCGAGGTACCCGTCCCGGACCTGTACGACGCCGGCAAGATCACATCGCAGCGGGCCGAGCTGTACCTGGCCGCACTGCTGAACAACACGGGCAGCCCGGAGATCGCCGACACGTTCGCGTACTCCGACCGGGACACCCCGCCCATGAACCCTGGCCTCGGCGTGAACTTCCACAATGGCGGCAAAGCGCACATGTTGATCTCCACCTGAGAGCAAACTGGTGGACCCGCACGATCCCCATCGAGCGAGAGGTCCCCACCATGAGATTCGACCCCAGCCAGTTACAGGCCGCGTGCCCGGTGTGCGGTGTGTACACCTCGGCGCCCGCCGGTCAGCCGACACCCCCGCACCAGCCGAACGCCGACCAGACAAAGGGCATGTGCCAAGGCAACGGGCAGCCCGCCATCTAGGACAGCGCAAAGAATCCCCCGCCCTCCCGAAGGAGAGCGGGGGATTCGTGGTCTGCGGGCTCAGACGCCGATGTCGTGCAGGAACGGTTTTGCATCATCCGGGACGAACGGTGGCGCCGGCGGCTCCAACCCCTGCGCCCGCGTGAAGATCACTAGGGTCCGCACCCACCCCGACAGGTACCCGATCGCCGACGTCTGCCCCGCGATCTGCGTATCCTGCCGACCGATACGGCCCTCCAAGCGCTCAATGTCCTTATCGAGGCGCTCGGTGACCGTCGTGAAATCGTCCCGCTTCTCCTGCCGCGGAGTCCGCCTCGCCGCGCGCCCGACACCCACGGTCCCCGCTGCGGTGACCGCTGCGACCACGACGCTCGTCCACTGACTCATTGCTTTCTCCGTACTCGCGGCGCGTTCTCTTCCCACGTGGCCCCCACCGCTGGGACCCCTGCAAGCGCCAGGAAGATCAGCGCGGAGACCCAGCCGCGCGGATTCTCACCCTGCGGCCACCACGACACGAAGAAACTCAGCGACCACGGCAACCACACCAGCACCAACGCGGAGAACCCTGGCCAGTCCCGCCCCTGCCCCAACGGAGAACACAGCACCGCAATAGCCCCCGCCGCCGCCAGCGTCACACCCCACCCGTGCAGGTCCATCAAGCCCAGCAAGAGCCGCAACCCCGGCGGGTGCGGAACCGGCGGTGTCGTGATGAGGCTGATCCCATACCCGAGGGCGATCGTGCCCAGCAGAACAAGCAATGCGCCGCGGTGGCCCACCTGGCGGGCGACACGGCGGGCCACCGCCCGCACGTCAGCCGGCCTTCACCGCGGAGCGCTGCTCCAGGGGCACGCTCGCCACCGGGGCGGTGACCTGGGTGCGGGTGAACAGGGCGATGCCCGCAGCAACGAGGGCCATGACCCAGCCCTGCCGGGTGGTGTCCCAGTCCAGACCCAGACCCACAACCAGGGCCATGCCCGCGGTAGCCAGCTGCATCAGGGCGGCACCCAGGGCGCCGTTCTTCAGGACCACAGCGGAGACGATGCCGACGACCGCGGCGGCGATCGCGTTGACCGCGGTCTGCACGCCCGGGCTGACGTCGATACCGAACGCGAACAGGGACTGCACGGCGGCCGCGATGAAGCCCAGGATCAGCGCCGGTTCTCTGCCGAAAATCTTCATGGGGGTGTTCCGTTTCTGCTGGTTGGGTTACGCGGTGGGCTGGGTGACGTCGACGGTCACGTGGACGGTGGCGTCGGCGATGGCCTGCTGGACGGCGGCCACGAGGGTCGCGGTGTCGACGTCGTCGTGGATGTTCCCGACGGCCTTCGCGAGGGTTGCCACGGTCGCGTTCAGTGCGGCCACCGTCGTGTTGAGCGCCTTCACGCCGCTGGCTGCCGCGCCGCTGCTGGCCTCCGCGTTGACCAGGCGCTGCCTCAGGTCCGGGCCCTTCGGCTCCAGGTCGGGGTTCTTGAACGTGGCGACCGCGCGAGCGATCTTGAGCGCGTCGTCGTTGCTGACGGTCATGTCGTCCTCCTGAGTCGGGAGCTTGCCGGGCATCCACTGCCCGTAGTCCGTCGCGTAGGCGGTGTCCTTGTCGCAGACCACGCCGTTGATGCGGACCGTGGACGCGTACTGGCGGATCACCGCCCGCGTGTCCCAGCGGCCCTGCGACCAGGCCACCGTCTGCCACGCCCACTTCGCGTAACCGTGATCGAGCAGCGCCTTGACGACCTTGTAGCCGCCATACACACCCGTCCGCGCCAGACCGATCACGCTGGCCACACCCTGGAAATACGCGATGACCACACCCGGGTCCGCGTCCCAGTCGACGGCGAAGAAAATCGGGCGGCCCGACGGCTGACCACACGCCGTGGCCTGCGCCGCCGCGTCCTTCGCGTCCGCGATACCCGCAGCACGACCCGCGCCGGCGCGGTTCGCAGTCGTCTCCCAGACGACCACGCACCACACACCGTGCGCCGCAAGATCCGCGGCCTCCGTGGCGTTCAGATTCTTGCTGGCGTTGTGCGACAGGTACCGGGCCGCAAACTTCATGCCCGCCGCAGCCAAGGCCGCGCCGCCAGGACGACCGCTGGAATAGTCCACACCGTCCAAGTCCACGACGGTCGTCATGCCCTCACCCATCTTCCGACCCTGACGAACCCGTGATCGCCGCAACTGCACAGCAGCGACGGAGAGAACGACGGCGGATCGAACGACTCGACCTGCCACATCGGCTTCCCCGGCTCGATTCGACGCGCCACCTCCCCATCGAAGGTGATGCCGCCCATACACTCCTCGCCCGCCGGGGTGAGGTGCCGGACCATCGCGGCGTACCGCTCCACATCCGGGATGCCGTCGTACTGCGGGTTCAGGTCCCGATCCGGGAACCACCCGGCGAACCGAATCGCGTGGTCATCGCCCAGGTCGATCCACTCGCTGCCCATCAACACTCCTCTCGGCGCCACTGCCGCTTCTCGCGGACACGCTGCGTCCTCTTGTCCACGCCGCTGTCCGGACAGTCCAGACCAGCCGTACCCCGGCGGCAGCACGGGCAGAACGACGGGTACACCCGGGAGAGCATGCGAGCCATCACAGCCCTTTCGCGGTCAGCCACGATCGGGCTGCGGTGGCCATCGCCGCGTCCACCTGATTCGGTGTCGGGGTCGGCGGGTTCGGTGAGGGCGCCGGCGTGGTGAGCGGCACGAACAGGGTGGCGTCGCCCTGTTCGTCGAGGAGCCGCCCGAAGTCGTCGAAGGAGAACGCGAAGCACCCTGCGACACCGAAGCTGACACCCCAGGAGTTGCGGGCCATCACGATGCGCTGTTCGGCGTTGATGCCGTAGAGCAGGAATTCGTGTCCGCCCCGCACGGACCCGCTGATCTTCGCGAGGCCGTTCGCGTCCGGGTTGTCGAAGCCCTCGTACCAGTTCACACCGACAATCAGCGGCGACGCGGTGAGCGCCTTGAGGGCGGTGTCGAGGGTGAAGGCGTGCTGGTAGCCGGAGATGAGCCCAGCCTTCTGTGCCGCCTTGGCTACGGCCAGACCGGTGGATCCGGTGTCGGTGGGCGGGTAGTTGCCGCGAACGTTGTCCAGGGCGGTGGCCGCCGAATACAGGGCCACGGCCTGCTTCTCGTCGACCGCGGGGTCACCGGTGGGGCGGGCGGTGACGCTGTCGGGGATGGAGAAGTACACGGGGTCGGTCCCCGCGAAGGCCTCCGCGGCGTTGCCGGTGCAGCTGCCGAGGTCGCCCTGGTCGAGGACGGGGATGCACACCTGGTGCACGGCGGAGGTGTAGGTGGACGGCACGAGGTCTTCGGAGATCGCGTAGTCGCGGGACCGGGAGTCGTGTTCGACGTGGCGTCCGAGGCGCTGGGGCCCGATGTCCGAGCTGTACTCGGGGATGTGGCGGGTGACGATCACGGCTGGCATGCGGGTTCTCCCTGCCTTCGAGGCGCCTTACCTCTGAATCGTAGCTTTAGCCAGACCTTCTGCCTACGAATCCAAAGTAACGGCTACGCTATGCCTTGGGTCGTCCGGACTCTGACCCGGCGGCGGACCCTGCCATGCGGGTCTCGGTCCGCCGCCCCAACCCGCAACCACCGCCCGCATGCGGAGGCACCACATGAGCAACCCGCCCACGTACCGAGCACTCTCGGAACAGGCCCTCAGCAAGACCGCCGCGATCATGCAGGACTTCCCGGAGCAGGGACTTCCCCTGAAGGCGGCATCGGCACGCTTCGAGCAAGCCCAGGTCATCGCCACCGTCGCAGTCGCACAGGCGCTGTTGGACATCGGCGATGTCCTCCGCGAGGGGTTCACCCGAACCGCCTTCGACGTGGAGGTGGACTGACATGGCCCGCCTGCGGATCCTCGAACTCCCCGAAGGGGCCAGCGACGAACGCCCGCCGTTCGCCATCGTGATCGACGAGATCGGCGAGGGCGCCGAAGCCGACTATCTGCGCGGCGACCTCGCCGAGACGGATGTCGCAGCCGACCGAATCGGGGCACGCTGCATCCTCGGGTTCACAGGCACCATCGATATCCCCGAGGCGGACCACCCCGTCCGCATGGTGTCCGTCGAGACGCCAGCGGACAACCCGGAGGATCCCTTCGATCCTCGCGTCCCCGAGACGATCGACACCGTTCGCGACCTACTCGGTATCGACATGACCCAAGGACCCTCCGATATCACCGGGGTCCTCCTCACAGCGTGCGGCCAGTTGGCCAACTCTGAGGCCGCACGAGACCACCTACGGCAGGAGACGGAGAACCTGCGCGGGCGGTCTGAGGCGCTGGAGCAGCGCCTCCGCGAGGTCCAGGCCGCATACCGGGACGCCCTCGGGCTCGACAACGACGAGGCCATCGACTCCCTCGCAGCAGCCCGGGACATGCGCCGCGATCTCGCCGACGCCCGATCGTGGGCGCGGCACGGCTACGAGATCGGGCAGCGTCACTGCGGATGGTCGGACCACGGCGTCGCACCCGCGTGGCTCACCGGAGGCTGGCCGCCGCACATCGACTCCTGCGAACACGCAACGCGGGCAGCTGGGTACGACACCACGCTGAGTCAGGTACGGACGCTCGCCTCAAAGCGTCTCGACGAAGACGAGTGCAGCCCGCAAGAACGGAGCGGCTACCACGACGCGATGCGCATGGTTCTCGCCCTGATGGACGACAACTACGACGGGCGCACCGTGGAGCCCGACGGGGAGGACGAATGACCGCCGACCCGTCCACCTGGGACCAGGAGCGGGACAGAATCCACGACGCGGTCGCCGGCGCCGTCCACGACCTCCGCGGCGACATGCTGCTGTCCACCGTCGTCGTCGGCGTCACCGTCAACTCGGACGGCGAGAAGTTGCTGTCCTGTTGGACCAGCCCCGACCTGCGGCAATGGGAAACCATCGGCCTCCTCGAATACCTGCGCATGCACCACGCCGGGAACCTCGCCGAACGCCACCCCGGACCCGGGGACGACGAATGAACGCGCGCCACCTCGTGATCAGCATCCGCAGGACCGATCGCCGACTCCCAAGGATCTCCTGCTGGATTGAACGGCACGGAGGCCTCGAAGTCGCCCTCGAACGAGTGCAGGCGCTGATCACAGACATCGAGGCCGACGCCACTCAGGTCCCCGAGACCGAGGGCCGCAACCTGCTGATCATCTCCCAGCGCCTCCGGGAGATCGTTACCGAGCCTGCCGACCAGGAAGGGCGGCCCGCATGAGTGCCGTGACGCCCGAACCCGTCCTCGACCTCTATGGGGTTCTCGCCGACCGATCCGGCTGCGGACAGATCCGCATCATGACCCCCCTCACCGCACTCCGTGACCACGGCTACCGGGCCGGCTGGGCAGACGGAATCCTCAAAGAAGGCCCGCTCCCCGCGAAGGCGTTCATCGGGCAGCGCATGTGCCAGCCCGCCATCAGTGCACGGTGGCAGCAGCTCGCCCGCAGCAGCAACCGGCCGAAGCTCGTCTTCGAGACGGACGACGACCTGTTCAACATCGACTGGAAGAGCCCCAGTGCCCACAAGTGGTTTAGTCAGGCCGACGTGCAGGCGAACCTGCGGGCCAACATCGCCGCCTCTGACGCCGTGACCGTCTCGACCGAGCCCCTCGCGGAATCCCTCCGCGACCTCAACCCGAACATCCACATCATCCCGAATTACCTGCCCGCGTGGCTGCTCGACCACCAGCGCCCCCGACGTGACGGGAAGATCGTCCTCGGCTGGGGCGGCAGCTTCACCCACGGCGCCGACTGGGACGAATGCGGCCAGCAGATCCGCCGCTTCCTCGAACGAGCACCCAGCAACGTCGAATTCCACGGCATCGGCAACGACTACGCGCGGGAGCAGAAGTTCCCTGCCGACCGGTGCCGCTTCACCCCATGGGTGGCCGATGTCCCCACGTTCTGGCGGACGATCGACTACGACATCGCCGTGATCCCGCTGATCCCGAGCGTCTTCAATCGCTCCAAGTCGCACGTGAAGTTCCTGGAGTGTGCCCTCCTCGGGATCCCCACCGTCGCCTCCGATGTCGGCCCCTACGCCGCGGCGATTGAGCACGGCAAGACCGGGTTCCTGGTTCGCCGGCCGCACGAGTGGGCCCGCTATCTACGGGACCTGGTCAACGACCGGGCCATGCGGGAAGAGATCGGCGCCAACGCCAAGGAGTGGGCGCGCGGCCACACGATCGAAGGCAACATCGACGCCTGGAAGAAGGCCCTCCTATGACCCGCCTGTTCCTCACCGGGGCCTCCGGGTTCGTCGGTGCCCACGTCCTACGCCGCATCCTCGAAGACACCGACTGGTCCGTGGCCTGCCCCGTGTCGCTACGACACCACGGCAACACCGACCGCATCACCCCGCTCCTCGCGAACCCAGAGTGGGCGGGCCGGGTCGACGTGTTCCTGTGCGACCTGGCCTGCGGCATCCCCGACACCCTCGCCGACCGCATCGGCCCCGTCGACTACATCCTCAACCTCGCCTCCAACAGCGGCGTCGAGGAGTCCATCGCCGACCCCAGCGGGTTCGTCCGCAACAACATCGAGGTCATGGGCAACGTCCTGGACTTCGCCCGCAAGGTGCAGCCGCGCGTGATGCTGCAGATGGGCACCGATGAGGAGTACGGTCCGGCGCCCGTCGGGTATGCGCACCGGGAGTGGGACCCGATCCTCCCTTCCAACCCGTATGCAGCCAGCAAGGCGGCGCAGTCGGCACTGGCCACGTCGGCGTGGCGCACGTTCGGCCTGCCGGTGATCCTCACCCGGACTATGAACCTGATCGGCCCGGGGCAGTCCGGGGAGAAACTGGTCCCCACGGTGATCCGGAAGGTGCTGGCCGGCGACACCGTGCCCATCTACGCGTCCCCCGATGGGGTTCCGGGGCAGCGGCATTGGATCGACGCCCGCGAGTTCGGGGACGCCTGGCTGCATCTCCTCCGGGAGGCCACCCCGCAGGTGTACCCGGAGCACGACCGGCCGTCACTGTGGCACATCGTTGGAGTCGAACGGTCCAACCTGGAGTTGGCGCAGACCATCGCCGACCTGATCGGGAAGCCCCTCCACTACAAGCTGGTGTCGTTCCACGCGGCTCGACCGGGTCACGACCTTCGCTACGCGCTCGACGGGTCCAAGCTGGCCGGCGCCGGGTGGAAGCCCCAACGGTCCCTGCGGGAAACCCTCGCCGACACGGTCGCCTGGTACCTGGACAACCCCGCCTGGTTGACCACGGGGGTGACG
Source organism: Streptomyces sp. NBC_00433 (assembly GCA_036015235.1). Classification (NCBI taxonomy): domain Bacteria; kingdom Bacillati; phylum Actinomycetota; class Actinomycetes; order Kitasatosporales; family Streptomycetaceae; genus Streptomyces; species Streptomyces sp. NBC_00433. The sequence continues at coordinate 7,742,163 of CP107926.1, forward strand.
GCATGAGGGGCGTCATCCTCGCCGGCGGGCGCGGCACCCGGCTGGGTGACGCCACGCGGGTGGTGAACAAGCACCTTCTGCCCGTGTACGACCAGCCGATGGTCTACAGGCCGATTGCGACGCTGCGCGCCATGGGCTGCGACGACATCCTCATCGTCACCGGCGGGGAGAACGTCGGCGGGTTCGCCGAACTGTTGGGGTCGGGGTTCACGTACCGGGTGCAGGACCGGCCGGACGGCATCGCAGGGGCGCTGGCCTGCGCGGAGGGCTACGTCGACGGGCTGTTCCCGGTGATCCTCGGGGACAACTACATCGCGGGGCCGCCGCCCATGCCCGAGGGTCCGACCCTGTTCACGGCCCGCTGCGAGCACCCGGAGGCATTCGGGGTGTACGACCCCACGGCGCATCGGGTGGTGGAGAAGCCTGCGGTGCCCCCGTCGGACCAGGCGGTGATCGGCCTGTACGTGTACGACACCCGGGTCTTCGACGTGATCCGCAGCCTCGTCCCGTCCGAACGGGGCGAACTGGAGATCACCGATGTCAACAACTGGTACTTGGACAACGTCGGGATGACCGTGCAACCGCTGCCCGGCCGGTGGCTGGACATGGGCACCCCCGACGCTCTCCTGGATGCCGCGCTCTACGCCAAGGAGAACCACGCATGCTGACTGTCCTTGTGCCGACCCGTGGCCGGCCCGACAACCTGGCCGCCCTGTGGCAGGTGTTCACGGAGACGTGCGTCGGCGACACGATGCTCCTTGCCTGCGCGGATGAGGATGACCCGCAGCTTCCGGTGTACCGGAAGGTCTACGAGGCTGCCGAGCGTAAGCGGCTGGACGACGAGGTCGAGGACGTCGACCTGCTGACCGCCAGGCCGTCGCGGAGGTTCCTCAAGCGAGGCCCGCGCCTCGGTCTGGTTGTAGGCCCGCGCCTCCGGCTCGGGGGCACCCTCAACGCGGTGGCGCCGGTCTTCGCCCGGCAGTCCGAGTTCCTGGCGTTCATGGGCGACGACCATCGGCCGCGGACCTACGCCTGGGATGCCGCCTACCGTGAGGCACTGGCCGCACTGGGTACGGGCCTGGTGTACGGCAACGACCTGATCCAGGGTGCGAACCTGCCGACACAGGTGGCGATGACCTCGGACATCGTGCTGGCCACCGGGCACATGGTGCCGCCGGGCGCGGTTCATCTATTCCTGGACAATGCGTGGCTGGCTCTCGGTCGGGCGTTGGACGCAATTACGTACCTGCCGGATGTGGTGGTCGAGCACGTCCACCCGATCGCGGGCAAGGCTGCCTGGGATGCGGGCTACGCGGAGTGCAACACCGACGCCCTCATGGACGCCGACCGTCAGGTGTTCGAGCGCTGGCAGGCGGAGACGCTGCCCACCTGGGTCCGGCAGATCAAGGAGTACCGCCGTGGCTGACACCGACGATGAAGTTCAGGACTGTCGTTCGGAAGAGGGTCAGACGACCGGCCTGATCGACTCTCTCCTATTCATCTCCCGGGAGGTCGCGACAAGGGACCTGAGCCCGGAGAGGGTGCAGGCCGCACTGGAGGATCTGTTGGAAGATCCCGCCTTTCAAAAGGTCCTAGATGCGCACCCTCGTGGGGCGACGACCGCATCGGGGGCTGATCGTGGCTGAGCATCGTTTCTTCCCGGAAGGCACCGTCCCGCACGTGTCCACTCCGGAGTTCCACGCCCACCGGGAGCGCGCCCCGCACCTGGAGCAGGAGGTGCACCAAGGGCGTCTCCACAAAGCGTTCGAGTTCGTGATCCAGGCAGCCCAGGAGCAGGCGGCCCGCATCGACCGTGACCCGACGTCTCTGTCCGATCGGGACGTCACCCTGTCCGACCTCGGCTGCGGCGACGGCGGGCTGCTGTCCCTGCTGCGCGGGGTGGTCGGGCTCGACTCGTGGGGCTACGACTTCCAGCCCAGCAACGCGGCCGGCTGGGCTGAGCGGGGCGTTGAGGCGCAGGAGACGGACGTCTTCGGCATGTACAGAGACCTGCTCAACATCGGCGACATCAGCGTCACGACGGAGGTTCTGGAGCATCTCGCGATGCCACACCAGGTTGTTCGCTGGATCGGCACCCGCTCCCGCTACCTGGTCGCGTCGTCCCCGTGGAACGAGACCCCGGAGTCCCACGACGAGTGCCACGCATGGGGCTGGGATCAGGACGGGTATCGGGCGCTGATCGAGCAGGGCGGGTTCACCGTGGTCCGACACGAGACCGTCGGGCAGTTCCAGGTCGTACTCGGGGAGCGGCTCCACGACGAGCTTCCCGCCGTCCTGTCTCCCGCCCGCCGCATCACTGACCCGGATGAGGCTGAGGCGTTGGGCCTGACCGCCGATGCCAAGCGCATGAGGAGGCGTTCGTGAGAGTCCTCCTGACCGGCGCGTCCGGGTTCGTTGGCAGACGCCTGCATTGCGCCCTCGAAGACCGCGACTACGCCATCACGGCCATCGACCTCCAGCCGTTCAGCGGCGTGGAAGTTCAGGACGCCCTCGACTTCTTCCGCATCGACGACACTCGGTACGACCTGGCGATCCACTGTGCCGCGATCGTCGGCGGCCGGGCCAGCATCGACGGATCCCCGCTCGGTGTGGGCACGAATCTGGCGCTCGACTCCTGGTACATGCGGTGGCTGGTCCGCTCGGGCACCCCGCGCGCTGTGTACTTCTCGTCGTCGGCGGCGTATCCGGTGGAGCTCCAGCAGCCTGGGCCGATCCGCCGGCTGCGCGAGGCGGACATCGACCTGGATAACCCGCGTCCGGCAGACGCCACCTACGGTCTCGCGAAGCTGACCGGGGAGAACCTGGCCCGGTACGCGGAGGCGGAGGGCTGCCGCATCCTGATCCCCCGCCCGTTCTCCGGGTACGGCGCCGACCAGGACGACTGCTACCCGTTCCCTGCGTTCATCGGCAGGGCGGCCCGGTGGGAGGACGCCTTCCATATCTGGGGAGACGGGTCTTCCACTCGGGACTGGATTCACATCGACGACCTGGTTGGCGCCACCCTGGCCGGGCTGGACCAAGGCGTGAGCGGGGCGGTCAACTTCGGCTGGGGGCGAGCGACGTCCTTCGATGATCTGGCGACGGCGGTGACCACGGCCGCCGGATACAAGCCGTTCTTCCAGCACGTGAAGGATGCCCCGCAGGGCGTCCACCACCGGGTGTGCGACCCGACGCGGATGCTCTCCTTCTACCAGCCCCGCGTGAGCCTCGAAGAGGGCATTCAGCGGGCACTCAAGGCGGCGTCGTGACCGGCCCGGAGCACCTACTGGAGGGCAAGCGGCTGCTGGCCAAAGCAGCGGTGGTCGGTGAGGCAACCCCGGCAGGGCAGGCCGTCGCCACGGCGGCGACCGGGCACCTCCTCGCCGCGCTCACCACGGCGTTCGCCGCCGCACACCTCCCCGACCGGACCAGTTGGCAGAAGGCAGGAGACGCATGAGCCAGGACATCGTGGACTTCCTCCGCGCTCGGTACGCCGAAACGAGGCGCCGCGAGATGGCAAAGATCAGCATCCGCATGGACGGCGTCCCCCGGAACGAGATCGTCAGCGGTGACGGCGAGGGCGCCTACGTCCTCCTCGGCGAAGGAAACAGTCCCCACCGCCCGCGAGTGAGCCTCGCCGACTTCAACGAGCGATGGGGCGAATCCGCCGCCGACCCCTTCGTTCTCGCCGACCTCGACGCGAAGGAACAGATCCTCCGGGAGCTGCCGGGCCTTGAGTGGCACGAGCCGTGCGCGTCGCTGGCGTGGCTCGTCCTCGCCCTCCTAGCCCAGCCCTACGTTGCCCACCCGGACTACCGCGAGGAGTGGAGGCCATGACCATGCTCTCGCGACTCCTCTACCGCCTTCGCGTCCATCACCGCTCGGACCGGGCCAGGCTTCGGCATCCCGTGTGCAGGTGCGGGCGCCGTCACCCTGGCCCGCGCCCACGGCGCCGTGCCTGACTCCCCGCCGCGTTGCCCGTGCGGTCACCCGATCGGCGATGACTACTTGTGCATCGGCGGCTGGGTGTACGGGCCATGCAGGCACGAGGCGTGCGGCGGGGTATGCGAGACGTTCGGTCAGTGCGCGGGCAAGTGCACCTGCAAGGAGGATCGATGAACAGCCCCTTGGAGATCACCGTTGTGATCCCCGCCCACCCGGCCCGGGTGGCGAACGGGATGCTGGAGCGGGCCGTGCAGTCGGTAAAGAACCAGCTTCTCCCGGCCACGGACATCAGCGTCGCCGTCGACGAGACCGGTCAGGGTGCGGCGGCCACGCGGCAGCGCGCCCTCGCCGCCGTCCAGACGGAGTGGGTGGCGTTCCTCGACAGCGACGACTGGTTCTACCCAGAGCACCTGCGGGTGCTGGCCGCCGGGGCGCGCACCTACAGGGCGGACTACCTGTTCAGCTACTACTGGGTGCACTTCAACGACGGCCGCCGCTGGGACGCCAACGACCCCCTCGGGCACTTCGGGAAGCCGTTCTCCAATGCCGCCCCCCACCAGACGACCATCACCACCCTCGTCCGCACCGACCTCGCCAAGCAGGTCGGGTTCCACGAGCCCCCGCCGGACAGTGTCGTCGGCGGCCACCGCGGCGGCGAGGACTGGCACTTCACCGTCGGCTGCGCGGAGGCCGGCGCACGCATCGTCCACGTGCCCCGCCGCACCTGGGCCTGGGTCCATCACGGCGCCAACAGCAGCGGCATCCCCGGCCGGGGAGACGCCGCACTACCCCAAGGAGTCGCCCCGTGACCGCTCTGCCGACCGCCCCAGCCGCCGGTTCCGCGCCCACCGTCGATCCGATGCGGGCAGTCGCCGCCTACCAGCAGAAAGTCGGCGACCTCACCAACGAGGTGGTCATGCGGGACGCGTACATCGCCGAACTCGCCGAGACCATCACTGCCCTGACCGCAGAGATCAGGGATCTCCGCGGTCAGCTCGGCCTCCCAACCGAGGGCTAGGCGAGACGCGTCAGCTTCATGTACGAATCCGCCTTCAGGGTGACGGTCCCCGATGCCCCAGACCGGGCCCAGTTGACCGCGAACGTCCCCGTGACCGTGGGGCGAATGATTCCGCTGAGCGCCACCGCAGTCCCCGCCGCATAGGTGGCGGACAGGAGCGCCCCGTAGGTCTGAGTCCCCGGGGCGGACAGCTGGGACGTCACGATCAGTGCGTTCCCCGCCGCGGACGACGCGCTCGTCGCCTGCCCGGAATAGTTCACGTACCCGGCGCAGGACGCGGGGACCGTCAGGGTCGACGCGAAATCGGCATTGGTTTCGTCCGTAGTCAGGAGGAAGAGGGTCGCCTCCAGCAGGTACACGCGACCTGCGGTGACCGTGGTGGTGAGGTCTGGGTCGTCTGTCTTGGTGGCAGTGGCCCGCGGTGTGTCCGCCGCTTTCCGCAGCAGTGTCACGTTTCCCACGCCGCCGACGCTCAGGTCGCCGGTTACGGTGGCGTTCAGGGCCACGATCAGGTTGTCGTCGGTCTTGAGGGTGTTCACCGCGGACCGGTAGAGGTTCGTGTCCTCCGCCCCGGCGCCGGTCCCCCAGCTCAGTTTCCCGTCCGCTTGGACCCCGAAGCGGCGCTGCGCATCACCGGTGACCGCCGTGGCGATCGTGACGCCGGTGGCGGACGCGTTGGTCAGGGCGATGCCTGCGGTGAATGTCTGGAGCGTGCCTGGGGTGGCGACCTCCCGCCACGAGCCGGACGCCGGCGCCGTGCCGTTGGACACCCATACCCGGTTGGTGTCGGTCTCCCGGATCAACTGGCCGTTCCACGGGATGGAGGGCCGGGTCGAACTGGTGCAGGCGAACGCTCCTACGGCGGCGTCGACCCGATCCCAGTTCTGGCCCAGATCAAGGCTGTAGTCGACGTCCTCGGATCCGTCGGACTTTGACTTGTACAGGGCAAGGCGTGTGGTGGACGGATCAGGCACTGGGGGCCTCCAACGGGATTCCGGGTCGGTGTCGGCGGGGCGGGATGGGAAGGTCCCCGTACACGCTTTCCCAGCGGTAGATGTCAGTCAGTTCCCGGTGGTGCTGCACGCGGGCAGGGTCGGGCGTGTGATCGGGCAGTAGACCGCTGGGGTCCCGGAGCTGCACCACGGCCGCGCACGCATCCAGGCGGGTCCTGTGTGCGCCAGCGGCGTCCGCCCCGGAGCGCGCCGTGTAGAGGTGCACACGCTCGGAGTCCGGCTCCGTGGTGGTGACCCAACCCTGGACCAGCGCAGGGTCGTCGCGAGGATCAGGCTTGATGACCCCCCAGTGAAATTCGTGGATCAACGACAGCAGCGCTTCACGAGGGTCATCGAATTCGTAGGCGCCCATGCGGTTGGCCACGGCCTCCCTACTGAAAGCCACACCGAATCCGCGCACGCGTTCCGTGTCTTCGTCATCGAAATACTCGACTGTCCACTGTGCTCCGTCGTCTCGGACGGCCGTTACCGTGTGACCCATCAGACTGTCCTTGTGAATAGTGCGTCGATGACTGCGGATCCGGTGGTCGTATTGCGAAAAACAGCGAACGATGTGGCGCTGATGCTGTTGAAATACCAGACCGACCCCGATCCGCCCATGGTGAACGCCGCCGCAGCATAGGGGCGCGACGGGTAGGTGATGTCGAACGACCGGCCCAGCGTGCCCACACCGGTCCCCACGGATACGCTGAGCATCACCTGTGTCTGGGTGGCCTGTTGCTGGCTGGCCAGATTCCCGAAGGTGGCTGTCGTGCTGTCGTAATATTTCGAGTAACTCTCGTTAGAATCCCCGATTCGGAATCCGATCTGACCCAGGGTGGCCTGCAAGTCCATCTTGCCCCCTGTGGTCACCCCGTCATCCTTATACGAAGCATCCACCCCGCCGGGCCACACGATGGTCTCCCCGCCCTGCGTCGACTGACTGGACGCTTTAATGGACTGGGATATCACCCCATTGCCATTGGGGTATACGACGACCCTATTGCCCAGGGTGTTCCCGCCGCTGGAATAGTTGGCCCCGTTCATGCCGATCCCTGTGAGGGTGCTCACGGTGAAGGCGTTGATGTACGAGTAGTCCGTTCCTGAGTCAGCGTAAAACCTGATCTCCGGGAGGCTGGACGGGTTCATGATGATGCGGCGGCCCGAGCTGGACGTGGAGAGCTGCCCGATCATCGACAGGGAACCGTCGGCGGTTGAGCCGAACATGGTCTGGGTTCCGGTGGCGTCGTACAGCTCGAACCCGGAACCAGAGATCCGCATCCGCGCCCCGGTGTCCGCCGTCTTGATCTCCCCCGCCATCACCCACGACGCGGTGATCGTGCCCGCGGTGACCTTGCTGACGGTCAGGTCGGAGATGTGCGCGTCGTCGATGAGGAGCGCGGTCGCGGTGACGGCCGTCGACGGGCCCGACCGGTTGCCTGCGATGTCGACCGCGACGACCCTCACGTAGATCGCAGCCGTCGACTCCACGCTGTACGTGCCGACCGCCGGGATCTGCGCCTGGATCATCCCGGCGTTCGCTTTCAACTTCCCCAGGAGCGTGGTGTCGTCGGGGGTGAAGGCCGGCTCGTACTGGGCGTGGATCTCCAGGTGATCCAGGTCGGACTCCAGCGTAAAATCCCCACCGGACGCCTTGCCCAACAAGTGCGTGATCTGCACCGCAATGCGCGAAGCAGCCACGGTGGGGGCCGCCGGCGTGCTGGGCGCGATGTTGTCCTGGGTTGCCACGAACGTCGTCGTCGGCGACCACGCCCCCACATTCCCGGACGAGTCGACCGCACGGATCTGCACGTCATACCCGACACCCGGCGACAGATCCTGCACCTGCGCGGTCGCCTGATCCCAGCCGACGACCATCGTCTGCCAACCATCATCCGGCGCCGCGAACGGCTGCGCCCACGACTGCATGTCCTGCCAGCGAATCTGGGACACCGCAGACCACGTCGCCGGGTAGATCATGTCCGTGTCCACGGCGTACCGGATGTCGTAGTGGTCGCCATCCAGGATCGTGCTGCCGTCGACATTCAGCGGGGCGGTCCACTGCAACCGCACCCGCGCCCGCGTGAACCCCCGCGAGTCCAGGTACGCCGCACCCTGGAACGGAGTCACCAGCACAGGGACGCCCGGGACGGAGGTGTCCTGGGACGGCCGGGAACCCACCGGCTCCGTCGACCCGCCGGTCAGTTGGCGCTTGAAGTCCCCGACCGTCACATACGTGCCGGCGTCGTTGATCTCGATGTGGTCGGTCAGGTCCAACCAGGTGCCGTTCGCGGACCGGTACGCGACCGTGTAGTCCGCGGTGACCGGCCACTGAATACCCACCACCTGCAAGGTGATCGGGTTGAGACGCTGCCCCCGGAAGATGATCTCCTGGCCGGTGTCGACCAGGCCCTTATCCGGGTCGTAGACATAGATGTAGTCGCCAACATTGAAGGCGCCGTCAACGTCGTAGTCCTGGATGCCCAGTTGAAGATCCTGAGTGGGGCCTTCGAACTGCGACAGCGCCAGTTGCGCCCGGGTGGCAGCGTTCGTCGCCGAGGTGTCCGATTCGGAGACCAACCGGGTCAGCTTCACCGGGTTGCCGTGCAGGTCCTTGTACGGGTTGCTGCCAGGCGCAATGTTCGCCGACCCGGTGGCGATCGACGCCCCATCGCCCTCGGCGAGGAGCACCACACGGGTGGTGAAATCCTTCATGTCCGAGTCAAGGTTCATGCTGCCGGGGATCCCGCGCAGCGCCATGTCCTCACCGTCACCGCGGGCCACAACCGCGCACTGCGGTGTCGTCACGAACAGGTCGGAGTTCAGCCCCGCGTCCAGGGTGCCGTTCGTGTTGACCCGCCACGACACTGGCGCGGAAGGGGTTGCCATGGTGTCGCACACGTACTGGATGGCCTGCGCCGGCGTCTGCCACTGGTGCGTCCCGGAGTACGTGCCGGGTACGGAGTGGAGGGTGCCCTCGGTTACGGCACCGGAGGCGGGCAGGAGTCCGCGAATGACGTTAGGGAACGTGCTGCCCGACGCGAAGGTCGTGGCGTTCTCGATGATCGAGCCCTTGTTGTCCTCATCGCCGAGCCAGAACGACAGGCCCACGCCTGAGATTTTGACATTGTCGTTGGGCGCGTTGGTCCGTGCGTCATCCGCAAGGGAGTTCCCGCGGAGAACCCCGACGTAGCGGGCCACCGCAGGGTCGAGGAGGCTGTCGCCGTAGACGGCGGGGTCGACGCGGCCCGGAACGATGGCGATGTGCCCGAAGAAGACGAGGGCGTCCAGTGCCTCGCGGGGAATCGTCGGCTTGAGATCGATGTCCCACGAGCCGAGGGCACCAAGGGTCTCCTGGATGGTCACCGGTCACCGCCTCACACAGTAGGTGGCCTCTGCCAAGGCGCCGATGTACATGTTCCGTAGGTCCGTTGCCGCATCCCCCGAGACGGGTGAGCCTCCGCCGGCCACGACGCCCACCCAGAAGTCCAGGGCTGTCGTGGCGGCCTTGGAGACGCCGCCGTTCGTGTGGGCGGTGAAGGTCCGTGCGGAGCCGGCGGCGAAGCGGTTGCCGTCCCCGTCGTTGCCTGTGGCGGTGACGTATCCGGATGCGGCGGCGGACGTGTTGGTCTCCAGGGTCCGCAGGTACATGGCGAGGGTGGCGGCGCTCCCGGATTGGAGGTAGCCCTCCAGGGTTCGGCCGCCGCGGCGTAGCGCCAGGTCGAGGGTGACCCGGCCCGGGGAACGGGACGCGGTGAGCCGCACGATGGCGTGTTCGAGGTCGTTGCGGAGGATGCTCGCCGAGTCCCATGCGGCCACGCCGGACCCGGCGACCGAGACGTTCCACAGCTTGCTGTGCCACGCCCCGCCCGTGTACGCCTGCACGTCGATCACGCCGCCGCTGGCAGTCGGGACGACGTTGACGATGCCGTTCGACAACGCCCACCCGGCCGCGGGCAACTGGCGCTGCGTGCCCTCTGCCTCCAGGCCGGCGACAGTGTCCGTGATCCGCACGCGGCCCTTGAGGTAGTTCGTCGGGTCGCAGCCCCACCGGGCCGGCGGCGACAGGGGTACACCCCGGTAGACGGTGATCGTGCCGTCGGTGGTGGCCCGGGTCATCGACGACGGGTTGGTGCTGCCGGTGTAGTAGCCGGTGTGGCCGATGGCGGGGGCGTGCCAGAGTTCCCCGGTCAGAGAGAAGTCGTTGAGACGCCGAACCCCCGTCAGCCTGCTCTGCAGGTCCACCTCGCCGACCGACCCCAGCCTGGACAGGCTGATCTTCCAGTCGGCGGTGACCGTATCGCCCTTGTGTTCGGTGACCGTGCTGGCACTGGACTTGACCTGGTAGTAGCCGTTCCGCTCGGGCTTGTCGGTGAACGTGACCGCCGCGGGTGTGCCGACGTCCAAGGCATTGAGGTTGTCGTGCGTGCCCACCAGCGCCAGGCGAGTCAGGGGCGGCATGGACTCCTGTCCATCAAGGTCCATGCTTCGGTCCCCACCGGACTCCGTGGCGTCGAACGTCTCCCGCAGCAGGGTCCGGGAGAGTTGGATGCTGCCCCAGTCGAGTGTCATCGGCCGACCCCCGGGCGCTTGATGCTGCCGTTGTAGTTGATCAGAGCGTCGTTCATCTCACGGACCAACTCCTGAGCAGCGTGCTTGCGAGCTGCGGGGGTGGTGAAGTCGAATGTCCCGCTGATGTTGATCTGCTCGATGGTGACTCCACCGCCTCCGCTGTTGCTGAGCATTGCGTCGAGCTTCGCGGTGTGGTCGGCGGTCAGGACCCGTTCGGGCCTGCCGGTGCGGTTGACGGCCATCGTCGCGCCGGGCTGGAGCAGACCCCCGGAGTCGTAGCCGCCGGGCCGGTTCAGGGCCGACAGAGATCCGTACCGGTGGAGGGCGTAGCGCAGGCCGGCGTAGGTGTTGGCGAGCGGGTTGACGCTGGTGCCGTAGGAGAACGGCCCCGTGCCGCCGAACGGTCCGGCGTTGCTCTTGAACGTCGGGCCGATGACCTGCATGAGGCCGACGCTGGGCGTGCCGGCCTTCCAGTTGGAGTCCCACCGGTTGACCACGTTGGGGTTGCCGCCACTCTCCTGGTTCATGCGGCGCTCCACGGTGCCCAACCACCCGCCGGACTGGCCCAGCATCCCCAAGGCCTGCGTGATGACCGACGCCCACTGTGCGACGCCCGCCCCGGCCTTGTAGGAGATTTGCCCGGTGGCCGCCGCGGTCTTGTCCTTGGCCCCGAGGGTTTTCAGGACCCCGCCGAGGATGGTGGTGGGCACGCCCTTGATGAGCGCGCCAGCCGCGGTACCCCCAGTGGGGATGCGGTCGATGAGCGGCTGCACGAGGCTCTTGATGGCAGCGCGCGCGGCCTTCTCCAGGCCTCCGACCGCAATGCCCTTCACCCAGTCGGCGCCGGAGCTGAGGAGGTCGCCTGCGCCGCTGATGGCCTTGGAGGCGCCCCCGACGACGGATCCGACGACGCCACCGATGCCATAGTGGGGGGCGTGCTTGTCGGTGCGCCCGACGATGCGGTCGATCGCCGCATGGCCGCCCATCTGCGCAACCTGGGCGAGGGACAGGATCCGCTCGCCGGGGGTGAGCATCGCGGGCACCGTGTCGCCCTTGCCCTCGCCGGGGACGACACCACCACGATTGAAGCCGAGCTTCACTGTGGGCAGTTGCGGCAGGCCCACCTTGCTCGCGATGGTGTCCCACATTTTGCGGATGCCCTGGTTGTAGACGGTGTTGACCACGTACTTGATCGGCGAACTGAACTTGCCGGTCACACCGGACCAGATGGTTCCGAGGCTGTCGCGGAGGTCAGTGAAGGCCTTCTTGGTGCTGCTGGAGAAGGCGCTGATCGCTGACTTCACGGCGCTCACAGTCGAGTTGAACTTCGACGTGACCCCCGCCCACAGCCCGTTCCACGTGTTCGTCACGTTGGTGCGGAGTGCGGAGAACTGGCCGCCGATCCAGGTGCGGGCGGACGTGACGGCGTTGGACAGGCCGGACCAGAACCGGTCCCAGACCTGCCGAATCTGCACGGTGAGCGCGGTCCAGATCGCGACCACGTCCCGACGCAGCCCGTCGAAGATGGCTTTCGCGCGGTCCAACAGCAGGGTGAACCAGCCGATGATCGCCGTGACCAGATCGGGGATGATCGAATGCCCGACGAGGACATCGAACAACCAGGTGAACTTGTCGACGATCCACTTCACCGTGGCGGTCACAGCGTCGGTGAAAACGGTCAACCAACCGACGACCTTCTCAATGACCGGCACGAGGATCCCGATCGCCACCGACAACGTGCCGGACAAAAGCGCCGCCAGACCGGTGACCACCGGGAGCAGCGGGATCAGCACCGCATCCGTCAAGTTGATCAACGCCACGGCGAGCTGCGCCACCGACGGCAACAGTTGCAGAATCTGTGGGACCAGCGGCAGCATCGCCAGATCGAACGCCAACATCATGTCCACCAGCGGCCCAATACTGGGCAGCAGCGCCTGGATCACCTCCGTCAGCGGACCGGCAATCGCCTCCACCACCTGCAGCAGGACCGGCGCCACCTTCGCGAACACCGGACCCAAAGACTTGAGGACCGCGGACAGTACGTCGATCAGCGCGCCCACCACTGGGGCCAGCGCCACCAGTAGTTGACTCGCCAGATCCGACAGCATCCCCAGAAGCGGGCCGATCGCCGTCATCAGGTTCGCAATCGGCTTCGCGAGTTTCCCGATGACCGGGGCCAGCAGCACGAAGATGCCCAGCACCGGGTTGATCGCGAGAAGGATCCCGCCCAGCAACGGGCCGACGTCGCCCAGCCCAGACAGCATCTGGGTGATCGCATCCGCGATCGGCGCGAAGCCCTGCACGAACTGGATCAGCGCCGTACCCAGCGTGCCGGCCAGCAACTTCGCGATGGCGTTGATCGCGGTGAAGATACTGGTGAGCGCCTGCTGCACCTCCGGCATGGCGGTGACTCGGCGCAGCTCGGAGAACACCGCACCCAGGCTCCCGAGCGCGTCACCACCGCCCTGCGCGGCGGCCTTCATGACGTTCGACAGGGTCCCGAAGATGTCGCCAATGAGCTTGCCGAACTGCTTGGCGATGCCGACTGCGCCGTTGATCGCGTCGGACAGGCCACCATCCTTGAACGCAGCCGACAGCTTCTGGCTGATGCGGTCCGCAGCATTCCCAGCCGCGGTCGTGAGGCGCAGAAACGCCGGGCTCGCCGCCACCGACAGTTGGGCCAGGGCGGTGATGAACTGGGCGGGGAACCGGGAGAGGGGCGTCAGACCCCGGTTGATCCCGTCGAACATCTGCCGGAGCGTCCCGGCCTTGCTGAGATTGGTGACCGCACTCAGGGCGTTGGTCGCCATGTTGTTGAGGACTCTGGCCGTGCCGTCGAGACCAGTCCGAAGTACGGGCAGGGTGGTGTTCGCCATCGTCGTGAACGCCGTGTCGAGGCCCTGGAACAGCGTCTGCTGGACGTCGAGGCGCAGTGCCGTCCACGCGGCGCGCTGGGCGATGACAGCCGCGACGAAGGCCTGGGCTGCGGGTGCCAGTCGAGTCAGGGCCGCGTTCAGGCCGCCCGTCTTGAGCGTCGCGGACTGCTGCGCCTCCGCCACCGCGTTCGCCGCATCCGCGACGGCCTGCTGTGCGTCCGCGATCTGCCGGGCCCCGTCCGTTGCCGCCTGAACCTGCGCCGCCCGCGCATCGGACAGGTCCCGCTCAGCCCTTGCGATCTGCTGCGCCCCGTCAGCCTGGTCCCGAGCAGCGGCGATCCGCTGATCGTTGAGAGACTGCTCCGCATCTTCGACCGTCTGGGTGGCGTCGGTGACGGACTGCTTCGCGGCGGTGACCTTGTCGGAGCCCTCCACGCCGGCGGTGTTCGCGGCCGCCGCCTGGTCGGTCAGGCGCTGCGTCTCCGTCTGCTGCTCGGCGAGGGACTGCAGCGCCTTGTCGTAGGCGAGCTGGTCTTTCGCCAACTGCTCCGCGGATACGGCCGCGCCGGCCGCCTTGTCCTTGGCGAGCTGCTTCTGTGCGTCGGCTAGGTCGAGGACGTCTTGACGCTGGTTGAGCTGCGCGTCGGCGAGCCGGTTGTTGAGGTCTTCCAACTCCATGGCCGCGTCCTTGCGGGCCTGAGTGAGATCCTCTTGGGCCTGCTGGGCGGCGCGCTGGGCCTGGGTGAGGTCTCGTTCGGCCTGGGCGACGGATTCGGCGTCCCGCCGGTTGGAGTCGGCAACCTGGGAGACGGTGTTCTTGAGGTTCTGCTGCGCGTCGGCCACATCCCGGGCCGCTTTCACTCGGGCCGCCGCGGCGTTGACCTCCGCGTCTTTCTCCGCCTGCACCGCCTTCGCCAGCGACCGCTGCGCGGACTCCACACCCTTCGCCCCCGACAGGGCCGCGGACGCGCCCTTCACGGCAGGCTGGAACGCGGCCTTGAATGCGTCGGAGATCCCCGCGGTGCCGATCTTGATTGCGGCGAAGGCTGTCGCCAGCGACAGGACCGCGGGCACGGCGACCGCCGCAGCAGGCCCCATGGAGATCAGGGACTCGGTCAGTGACGCCAGTGTCGGGAGTGCGGCGACGACCGCCGCAGCGATCTTCGCGATCTTCGACGACAGGACTTCCAGCCCGCCACCGCTGCCCGTCAAGGACGACAGGCCACCCCGGGTGCTGACGTCGATGTTCATGTGCCGGTTGCGGGCCAGCGCGTCGAGCTGCGCGCGGGCTGCCGCCGTACTCGCAGTCGCGACGACATTCGCGGTGCGGCGGCGAGTGAGGTTGTTGATCTCGTCGGCTGCCACCCGGGTGTCGACGTCGATGCCGATGCGTACCCGCTGCCGGCGGGTCAGGTTGGCAAGCTCCTGGGCGCCGACCCTGGTGTCCACATTGGCCCGGATGATCACGAACCGGTCTGCGGTGAGCTTGTCGAGCTTCTTCGCGGCCCGGTCGTAGTACGGCTGGTTGATGATCGGGACAATGTCGGCGTCGTAAGAGTGCCCCGCGAGCCCGGTGAGAGGTGAGTCGTCCAGGTCAATGTTGACGGTAAGCCGGCGGGTGCGAGTGAGGTTGGCCAGTTCGTCTGCCGCCACTCTGGTGTCGGCGGAGGCCAGGATTTGGACAGTGCGATCCGAGGAGATCGCCCGGAGTCCAGCCACTGCGGCCTTGTCGTCAAGGTCGACCGTGAGCTTCACCGTCCTGGACTGGCCCAGCTTCAGCAGCGACGCCACCGCCGCCTTGTCATCCAGGTCGACGCCGACCTCCATCCGGCGGGCCTTGACCAAGGCGGCGATACGGGTATTGGCGGTCCCCGCGTCCAGGTCGGCCCGGACCTTGACGCTGAGGGTCTGCTGCTTCAGCCGGGCGATGTCCGCGTCGAGCTTCGTGCGGTCCATGCGCGCCTCGACGTAAGCGCCCGCCAACCTGAACTCGCCCACCGCTACACCGCCTTCACAAGCTCGATCTCATCCGGGTACTTCGCGGCCAGTGCTGCCGCCGACTGGTACTGCCGCTTGGGCTGCTCACTCCTGGGATCCGGTGCCTCTTGCTTGGGTGGCGCCGGCGGGTCGTGTTGGGCTTCTTCGATGCGGGCCGCCATGACGCCCTGGTAGGCGGGAGTTCGGTGGGCGAGGGAGAAGTAGCGGGGGCCGTCGATTTCCTGCTGGTCGAGGTCGATGCCGTAGAAGGTGAGAAAGTCGGCGTCGAGGTCCCGGGCGTAGTCGAGAACCCAGGCGATCTGCTCGGTGCGCTCCCGCCACCACTCGTCACTCAGCGGCCCCGGCGCCCCTTTCCCGGCTCCTCTTCGACAGCACCGAGGGCACCGTCCCGAAGCTGCTCCATGATCCGGTCGAGGTCTTCGTCTTCGAGGCCGTCGCAGTCCATGAGCGCCTGGTAGCCGTCCTCCCCGATGAGGACTTCCAGGAGTTCCTGTGACGCCAGCGCCTCACCCTGCCTGCGGGCGGTCCGCAGGTACCGCAGCCCGTAGTTCCGGCCGATCTTCTTCGGGATGGAGTACTCGACGTCGTCGACGTAGAAGAGGACGACACGCTCCTCCTCCACCTCCGGCTTGGAGGTGAGGCGTACCGGCTCGTACTCCACCTCGTCGTCGACCACTGGGGCGGGTGCGGGGCGGGGCTTGCGTGCGGCCTGCGTGCGGCGGGCTGCGGTGCGTGTGTTGGCGACCATGGTCGTGTCTCCTTCTGCGGAGGGGGGGTGTGGAGGGCAGCCGGGCTCGTCTCCCTCCACGGCGGCGAGCCCGGCCGGTAGAGGGGTGTTACGGCGTACCGTCGATGATCTTGTAGGGCTTGATGGCGCCGCTGACGTAGTGCGCAGTCAGCTTCACCGCCAGCACCGTCTGCTTGTCCTTCGTGTACGCCAGCTCGATGCTGTCCGTGGACAGCACCTTCCGCACGATGACCCGGCGCCGGTACGACAGCGGCGCGAACCCGTCGAACATCACCGCGCTGTAGTTCGGCTGCGACGAGGCGTCCGCCGCCGCCGGCTCGAACGTCTTGTAGCCCGACCCCGACGCGGTCGTGCCGCCGTTCAGGGCGTACACCAGGTTGTCGAGGGTGACCTCCGCCATGTTCGTCTCGACCGTGGTGGCCCGCTTCGTCAGCCGTGACCCCACGACCTCGACGATCTGGTCGACTTCCAACTCGGAGTACGTGTTCTCGATGGCGAGCTTCACGCCGTCGGTGGTGCCGCCGCAGTCCGTCCACGCCGACGCGGCCGGGGTGGCGTTGAGGGCGGCGGTGCTGTCGGCGGGCTCGGTCGCCTGAAAAGCGCCGCGGTACAGGGTGGCGGGCCCTTGGATCAGGTTGTCCGGGGTCACGATGCTCATTGCGGTCCTCCGTTGGTTGTGACCCGTTCGGGCCGCCGGGTGGGGTCGTGGAGGGTTGTCATCGGTGGAACTCCTCGCGCCTCAAGGGCCACGTGCAGCCTTCGAATTGCGGGTGGAAGCGGAGCTCGATCGTCTGCTCAGGCGGGATCGTGCGCGGGCAGGCCACGATGCGCGCCCCGGCGATCAGCCACTCCAGTTCGGGCCGGGAGCCGTGGACGATGACCCGCCCGCCGTAAGTGAGCAGGTCCCGGGTGCGGGGGCCTTCGATGGCCCAACGCGTGCTCATGAGCCCACCTGGATCCAGTGGAGCTGCAGGGCCAGGATGATCCGCGCCCACGAACCCGGGTCGGCGGAGGAGTCCCCGCCGCCGGGCACCACAGGGCGCTGCGGATCGAGGGCGACATGAGCGGACAGCACGCGGGCGTTCGGGTACCCAGCGGGCAGGGTGAGCAGCCGCGGCGTGTTCTCGTGGTCGAAGCACCCGGCGACGATCTGCTCCGCCAGTGCGGACGCCTTGTTGAACGGGGGCTTCACGCTGTCAGCGGCAGCCCACCAGCAGTCGATGCGGACAAGGGGCTCACGCATCGGCACGTACATGTTGGAGCTGCCGCCGCTGGCGCGCACGGTGACGAAGCCGGATGCGGCGACGGTGTCGTTGCGCGGCACGGTCGTGGCGACAATGTCCCCGACCAGGCCCTTCAGCCAGGCAACGGCGACAAGATCGGTGGTGGCGCGCTTCGCCAGGGTCGGCATCACGCCTCCCTCTTCGTCCACAAAGCCGGGCGGAGGAACGGCTGAGCCGGGGTGCCAGGGTGGTGGACCAAGGCGTAGGGGTGGTCGGCACCCTCCCAGAACAGGGCCTTGCCGGACTTGGGGCGGATGACGTGCGGGGCGGTGCCCTCTTCCATCCATGCGGCCCGGTCGAGGTCGGAGCCGACGCGGAACACCCCGTCGTTGACCTCGCAGCGAATCGACGCGGCCAGTTCACCGGTCCGCTTCGGCGCCAGCGCCTTCGCGTCCTGCTCGACCATGCCGCCGAGGTGGCCCATCAGGTCGTCGATGGCCGGCCCGAGGTTCGCTTCCAGCTCTGTGTTGTCGATGTCCATCCGCCCACTCCTCTCCGGCGCAGGTCGTACACGGTTGGTCTGCGGCACCCGGTCTCCCCGGGCGTTGGCCCGCAGGCCGGTGGGTCAGGTGACGCGTTTCAGGTCGAGCCGCACATCCGGGGTGTGGCCGATGCCGGGCTCTGCGGTCACAGCGGTGATCGCGTAGACGGTGCCGGTCACGTCGTCCCGCAGCCGGTCCTCCGGTCCCACCGGGGTGCCGGCGGGGAGGCGGGCGATGTGGGTGCGGATGACGCGGGGGGTGGGCTGCTCGGGAGTGGTGACGGTCTTCCCGGACTGGGTCAGCGACGCGGGGATCCGCTGTTGCCGGGGGTCCGTGCCGGGGGTGAGGCTGTCGACGGTGTCGCCGAAGTCATCGGTGGTGGTGCCGGTGAGGACCGTGACGCGGGTATTCGCGATGGCCTGCATCACGCGCCCCCGCCCATGGGAGTCCACCACTGGGAGTCGTCGGAGCCGTCGGCGAGGATGTTGCCGATGGGGCCGACACCCTCGATCGGGGACCGCACGTGGATCGTGCGGGACCGCATCCACGACACCCGGCGCAGCGCCCGGGTGGCCATGGGCGCGAGGACGAGGCCGTCGCCCTGCAGAGTGGTCGACACGCCGTCCTGCTGGATCTGCGTGGCATCCAGCCGCGTCTCCAACCCGAACTGCCCGGCGATCCACGCTGCCTGACGGGCGACGGCCTTGCCCAGCCAGTAGAGATCCCGCGCCCGCAACCGGTCCGTGTCCGTGTAGATCCGGCCGGACGCGATCTCAATGTCGTCCTGCGCCTGGACAAGCTGCGCATCCGTCACCGTTACGCCCGTGGCGTCGATGACGGATTGCACACTCGCCCAGGCGTCGACCACGGTCAGCCTGCCTCGATGACGTCGCGGGGTGTGGTTGTGTCCCCGGGGGTGTGGTCGATGCTGGACGGCACGGTGTCCACTGAGTACGTCAGGACGACGGAGTGCCCGTCGGGGTGGTCCTCTACCCCGTCGAAGCGGACGTCACCGCGGGGGTGGAGGCCGCGCTGGATCGCCTCGTTCGCGACCGCTGTCGAGTTGGCCTCGTGGACGGCGGGCACGTCGTAGTAGTCCCGTGCGAGCAGGACGAACTCCTTGACGTGGCGGGTGCCCTCACTGCCGTCCGTGGACCGCTCCTGCACCTCGACGTCCGGGTGACCGGCCTTCGCGGGGAACTGCTTGGTCGCCGCCGCTTCCTTCGTGGTCTTGCTGGTTGCCATGGCTCACCTCCCTGCCTGCTCGCTGGTGCCGCCCCGAGCCAAGGCGGCACCAGCAGTTGGGGAAGGTCAGCCGACGAGGATGGACGCGCCGGCGGGGTGGCCGTAGGCCCATCCGCGGCGGGCGCGCATCTTGAGGATCGACTCGTCGGTCAGGGCGCTGAGCCCGTCGCGGCCGTCGATGAACACCGACTCCGGGCCGGACCGGATACCGAGCTGCATGAGGTCCGTCGAGACGAACGCCATGATCGGCCGGCCGGTCGGGGTGCTGGTCGCGACAGCCGAGGTGCGCGCGCCCAGGGACCAGCGGATGTTCACGCCGAAGATCGTGTCGGGGGTTCCCGCCAGACCCTTGATGAAGATCGGCTCGCCCTGCAGGTCCTTGATGCCACGCAGGCTCTTGCGGAACGCCGGGTGGGCGATGGCCAGCATCGTCGCCGGGTCGTAGTAGTCGCCGACCTCGACCAGGCCGATCGCCGCAGAGAACTCGTCGTAGGTCGGGGCGCCGGCGGTCGCAGCGGTGGTGATGTTCGCGTCCGCGGTGTAGCCGACGTTGCTGTCGGTGGTGTGCAGCAGGTTGTACAGCGACTGGAACGGGACACCCGTGCCGACGGCCGCGGTCACGGCGAGGGTCGAGTTGTCCAGGACCTTGGCGTAGCTGACGGCCCAGTCCTTCATCTTGCTGGCGATGACGTCGGGCAGGGCGTCGTTGATGTCCTCCTCCGCGATGCGGAGGGCCTTGCCGAACTTCTTGGCGTAGAGGATGACCTCGTCGTTGGTGGAGGTGTCCTCACCGTAGGCGCCGCCCTTGTCGACGACACCGACGTCCATGCCCGCAGAGCGGGCGACGTGGCGGGTGTCGGACGACATGTTGATGCGGGAGGAAACGGCCTCGACCACGGATGTCTGGGTGATGCGGGTGATGACCTCGGACCCGTACTCTTCCGGGATCCAGGCCTCAAGGGTATTGCGAGCCACGATGCCACTCCTGCGGGCGCGTGATGGGACTGCTGGTCGCGGGTCCCATCACGGTCGCCTCGCTGGGGGCGGTGGCTACTCCATCACGGAGTAATTCACCTGAGGATGAATATACCTCGGGTTGTCAAGACCTACCGAGGGCCTTGTCCGCATGGATCTGCGCCGACGACTTCTTCACCGGGTCCGCGGCCGGGCGCGGCGCGCCCGTCGGGCGGGCCGCGACCCGCTTCTTCGGCGCCGCAAACAGCTCCGGGTAGTCGCGGCGCAGCTCGTCCACCGCCGACTCCAAGCCCGCTACGGCCCCGCTCTCGTCAACATCGAGCCCGTCGGTGTCGATGAGCTTCAGCAGCCGGGTCAGACGGCTGTCGCCCCTCTCCTTCGCGTCCCTCGATTCGGGGTCCTTCTCGTCGGCGAGGAACGACAGGGCGCCCGCTTCGATGAGGGCACCGCGGGCGGCCGTGCGGACGAGAGGTGCACGGAACCGCTTCTCGCCTTCCTCGCGCGCGAGTCGCAGCGCCTTCTCGTGGTCGGACTCGTTGACGCGCCCCTGGTCCTCCAGTTCGCGGGCACGTTCCCTGTTCCGCTTCGCGTCGGCGTTGGCCTTGGTGAGGGCGGCCTGGGTGCGCCGCCATTCGGCTGCGGACGGCACGTAGTCGTCATCGCCCGGCTTCGGCGCGGCTTTCTTCGCGGGGGCCTTGGGCTTCGGTGCGGGGTCCGGCTCGGGCTCCGGGTCATCCTCCGGCTCCGGGTCCACGTCGGGCTCGGGCTCCGGCTCGGGGTCGTCGACCACGACATCGTCGTCGTCTTCGGCGCCGCCTGCGATCGGCAGGATGGGGCGGCCGTCGGCGCGGTAGCCGAGGACCGTCCACGGGGGGACGCTGATCGGGGTGGGGTGGATGCCCATGGGTTCCTCCATCGCGGGGGTGGTGTTGCGGCGGCCCATCACGGGCGCCGGGTTCTGGGGGGTCATGCGGCCGCCTCGAAACGCCCGGTGCGCACCGCGGTACGGGCACGAGCCTCCACGGCGGGCAGCAGGTCGTGCTCGGTGCGGAGCAGTTCGCGGGCGGCTCGCACGCGGGCCACCCGGGATTCGGTGGCCAGGCGGGTGCCGTAGGCGAGGGAGCGGTGCGCCTCACGCCGGAGCGCCAGCGGGAACGGCACCCCCGCAGTGGTCCACCGGTCCGACCAGGGGATGGTTCGGCACCGGCACCAGCGGTGGACAGGTGGTCCGTCGATGGGAGCGGCTCCGATGTGACGGGACCGCGGGTCCCAGGACAAGCCGCCGGGGAAGTGGCCCTCCACATCGGCGAGGCGGCCGGCGTAGGCGAGGCAGCGGACGCAGGCGTTCGCCTCCGCCACCCACAGGCGGGCCAGGTGCGCCGCGCCGGCGACCGCGTCCAGGCCGGCGTTGACGGCCCGGCCGATCGTCCACGCCGTATGCCCGCGCACCGCGGCGCCAGCGGATCGTGCGGTGCCGATGGCGTGCAGCAGATCCGACCAGCGGGTCACATGCCCGCGGGTCAGCAGGGTGAGCGCCCGATAGCGGCGGTCCGCGATCAAGTCGCCAACCCGGGCCGCCTCATCCGCGAGGGCCTTCGACACCCGCAGCGCGGGCACCCTGCGGCCACGCCCGGACGCGGCACGCAGGAACTCCACGCCCTGCTGCACCCCCAATGCCACAGCAGCCGGGAGGGCGTCCCGGATAGCGTGTCGGGCCTGCGGGTCAAGACGATTCAGGAGACGCGACACTGCGGCGCGCACCGCAGCAACAATCCGATCCAGCACCGCGCCCGCCGTGGCGACCGCGCCGGCAGCGCCGAAGCTCACCACCCACGCCTTCAGCGTGCTGCGGACCAGGGAGTCGAACTGCCCGTCCAGGTCGCCCGTCGCCGCAGTCGAGGTCTGGTCTTCCAGGGTGCGCACCGCATCGGTGTGGTCCTCCTGGACCAGGCGCATCAGATCCTCGGACCGGTACGGCATCAGGCTGTCTCCTCGACAGGCTGGCCGAGGAGTTCGATGGCATCGACTGTCCCGGCCAGGATGCCCGTGACCTGCTCCTCGGTGAGGGCGCCCAGGGTTACCGCGGTACCGAGGCTCTGCGCAGCCGTCGCGAACGTCGCGATGATCTGAACACGGCGGCCGAGTTCGGCCTCGTCAGACTCCGACAGCCACGCCTCGACCTGCTCCTGCCGGTAGCCCGCCTCCATCAGCGCCTGAATGACCGGCACACCGGCGGCGATCTTCGCTGCCACAACCTGCCAGCCCTGCAAGTCGTCCACCGTTGCCGCCGGCGCCCACCGCACGTCCACGACGGGGTCGTCGAAACCGAGGAGGCGCAGGGCGAAGGTGAACGCGGCGGTCCAGGTGGCGCCGAAGAGCTTCTGTCGTTCCTTCACCTTGTCGACCAGTGGGGCTTCCTTGCGGCGCAGCGACTCGCCCGACGGAGCGTCGCCGGTGATGTCGAACAGGTGCGCCGGGGTGTCCGTCACGTGAGCCAGGGCGCGGATGTACCAGTCGGCTGGGTCGAGGAACGCCTTCGGGTCGGCCGGCTTGAACTCCCCGACAGCCTTGAATCCGCGGAGCAGCCACAGTTCACCCGGCCCGGACTTCAGGGAACTGGGGTCGCCCTGGTCCGTGGGCCCTGTGGCGTTGGCGTTCTCGGGGAAGTCCTCGTCGTCCCAGTCGCCGGGGTCAAGGTCACCGGTGTCGGTGTCCTTGGTCTCGGTCAGTGCGTACCGCTGCGGGGCTCCCGTGTAGTCGACGTTGCCCATGTGGGTCGTCGTCAGCTTCGTGATCGCATTCTGGGAGCCGTAGGCCGCGTAGTGCTCGGGGGTGCCGTAGGGGCGTGCCGTGCGGAAGTGGAACGCCGGGTTTTGCGGGAAATCCCAGGAGTGCGGGATCGTCCACGACTCCTCGTCCTCATCGTCCGCCGGCCACGGGTTCCAGTCGCGGGGCTGATCGCCCTTCGAGTTGCGCTCAGTCGTCCAGCGTTCGGTGTGGTCGTCGTACAGCACCTCGGCCCGCAGGCAGCCGCGTTCCGTCCAGCGTTTGATGACGAAGTCGATCTCGCGGGGCCGGTCTTCGCGGTAGATCGCCCGGACCGTGACCGGCGAGTTGTAGTACATCTCGATGCCGGTGACGTTGTCGTTGTCGTCCTGGATAGGGAGGACGAACAGGTAGCCGTCGCCCAACTCGCAGGTCTTGGTGTGGAGGTCGGGCGCCTCGATGTTGAGTTGGTTGGCTTTCCACAGGTCGGCGAGGGCTTTGTTCTGCGCATCGTCGGGACTGGTCACCGCGGTGATCTTCAGGCGGTTCGCGACGGCGGTGACGGGGGTCTTCGCGAAGTTGATGCGGAAGTCGACGTCGTTCGCGGCGAGGGCGCGGCGGAGACGGACGCTGGAGAAGACCTCCTGCACGGTGCCGTCGAAGTACGCGGCGGCCTTGTCGTAGCCGTGGCGGGACTCGGCGAGTTCTTCGATCCCGCACATGAGGTCGGCGCGCGCATCCACTTCCAAGGCGAACCTCCCACTAGACCCTTTGAATCGAAGGATAGCGGTACAGGTTGGGCGCAGGAAGTCAAGACCGAGAACCAGTAGACCTACGAAACGTAGGTGCTACACGTAGGACGCCTGCGAAGCCGAGGGCGGCGCCTGCTTCTTCGCCGGCGGAATGAACCGGCGCACCGCCGACCCCACGGCGTCGACCATGTCGTCGTTCGGCCCCTTCGGGAACGTGCACATCTGCTGCTCCACCTCCGGCAGCCGTCGTGCGTGGATCACCCGGCCGCGTTGATAGTGGTTCAACACCCCTTCAGCCCGGACGAACTTGTTCTCGACCTGCGCCACCGTCTTCACCTTCACCGGCATGTCATGGAGGATCGCCTTCCACGTGTCGCCACCCTGGTTGACCTCGATGAGGATCAGGCCGATCTGCGGGAACTCGTCGAGGAATGCCAGCACCAGGTCTCGCAGTAGCGGTCCGGGCTGGACCCGAACTGCGGTCACCGCGTGGACGGTGCAGCGGCGAAGACGCGTGGACCACGAAACGACGGCAAGGCCGGTGTAGTCGCTGGTGCGCTTCGCCGTGGTCGCCGGGTCGATGGACAGCATCATGTGCGTGACCGGATCGACACCTTCCCCGGGAGCCGGGTACCGGAAGTCGTCGGGCGTCCACAGCGCCCCGTCCGCGGCGAGAGGATCGTTCGCCATATTCTTGGCGTAGCTGCGGGTGTGGCGGATCTCCAGCAGGTAGTCGAGGGGCCACTTCGCCGGCCACATGGACCGCTCGGTGCCGTCGGGGCGTTCGACGATCGGTGGCGAGTAGTGGGCTCGGATGCCTTCTTCGGCGATCCAGTCTGCGGTCTCCACGCCGCGGGCGTGCCGGACGAGCTGGTGAATGATGCTGCCGGGCATGGTGACGGTGCCGCAGATGACGACGCGGGCGTAGATGTTCAGCGGCAGGATCGCGTCGAGGAGCGTTGTCTTGCGCTTGACCGCCAGGTCGTCGCTGTAGCTGCTCTCGTCTGGTTCAATATCGTCCAGCAAGATCAAGTCTGGGCGTTGCTCGCCGACCTTCATGCCGAGGCTGGACGAGTCGATGCCGCGGGCGGCGAAGACGAATCCGCTCTTCGCCACGTACATCGCCTGCGTGTCCGCCACCGAGTTGCCAGACGGGCGCTTCGCCGGGGCGCACAGGTCGGGGAAGTCCTGCCGCAGCAACTCGTTGCGGTCGATCTCACCCTTCGCCGTGGCCAGGTGCGTCTCCGCCTGCGTCGCACTGGCTGCGAATGCCGCAGCGAACTTCACGTGCCCGTGCGCCGCACCCCACAGCGGCAGGATCAGGAACCACCACGTCGACTTGCCCGTGTTGCGGGGTGCGATATACGCGTCCCGCTGCTCCGCCGGCCGGGTAACCGGCCTGGCCCACGCCCGCCCGGCCCGCGACCAGTCGAGGTGCGCGTCACCGAAGGTGATGTTCCCGTCGGCGTCCTTGAGATGGTGCCGCAGGTACACCAGCGCGAACAGCAACGGGTCGAGGCGAGTGAGGACCCGCCGACCCTCGGGGTCGTCAAGGAGTTCGGCGTCCTGGGCGGCAAGATACCGGTCGAGGTCGAACGTCTCGGCGTCCAGGCCGGCCAGGTATCCGGCCACTGGCTACGCCTCCGGGTCGTCGGCCCGGAGCGCCTGCTCCTGCGCCTCGACCCGTTCCCGGGCCAGGCGCAGTCGCTCTTGCAGTTCGGTGCTCTGCGGGACGGTGGTGACGGTGGCCTCGGTCTTGGTGGCGGCGTCGAGGCCGTAGAGCCGGCGGTAGGACTCGCGGAGGTTCCGCAGTTCCCGGATCGCGGCGAGCTTCGGCCCGTCGTCGAGGAGCGGCACGCCTTCGTCGTCCTTGACGACGCGCCCCTGGGAGACGTGGATGTGGTCGCGCTCCAGGACTTCCAGGGCCTGGACGTACAGCTGATCGAGTTCCGCAGCCTCGACGGCGATGAGTTCTTCGCCGGCCTGCTTGCGGACGTGATCGCGGCACTTGTTGATGGCGCGCCAGGCGTTGCCCTTGTTGCCGTAGCCGAGTTCGTCGGAGACTCGCTGGTAGTTGCGGTACTGGCGGTAGAGGCGGGCGGCTTCGGCATCGCGTTCGGCGGAGTCGAGGCTGTCCGTGAAGCGGCCCCAGCCGTCGCGTGCTTGGTCGTCTGTGGTCATGGCCCATCCTCCGAAGATGCGGGTACCTTTGAATCGTAGGCCAAATAGCACATGTGAGCTTGATTGCGATACCTAGTGGGGTGGTTTTGGCGATGGTGTCATCCCGAGGTGGCCGATACGGCTTCGTTTACAAGAACCGCCAATCCGTATACAAGGCCCTCCGTCGACAGGGCGCAAGCAAGTCGAAGGCCGCCCGCATCGGCAACGCCGGCAGGGTCCACGTCCAGCGCAGCGCCATGTCCCGCAAGGCGGCACGCACCCGGCGGCGCCGCGGAGGGCGCTGAGGGGTTGGCTCATCGGCGTCCAACCTTGGCCGTGCTGACTAGGTTGCACCCAGCAATGTGGCAAACTGGCAGTGGAAGCCCGTTCGGTCTATTGGGTGCAACCAGGAGTCGAGGGCGTAGGCGGACAGTCGCGTTGGCACGGGACTCGCCAGAACGATCACAGCCCCGGGGTCCGTCGACCCCGGGGCTGTGGCGTTTCCCTGCGCGGCACCCTGCTCCCGCGTCACACTCGCCTCATGGCGGTGACGTTCGCGGTGCTGTGCGACAGCGAGCCGGAGGCGACGGCGGAGCTGCAGCGCATGTGCGAACAGATGGGCTTGGAGCCTGTGGGTCCGCCTCACCGAATGGTGGGGCGGGCCAAGTGGCTCGCACGGGCCGCGCCCCCGACAAGCACTGCTCCTGCCGCCGTCAGGGGCAGGTCTCATCCGTCTTGACGGCGGTGAACGTCACCGGTTGCCCGGCGTAGGGCGTCCCCGCCCTGGGTGCCTGGGTGCAGATTTTCCAGTTGGACTCCAGGATGATCACACGGTCGCCACCTGCGTCCGTTGCTGTGATCGACGCAGATCCGGGAAGGCTGGACCGGGCCGCCCCCAGGCCCTTGCCGATGAAGTTCGGCATGGTACTGCCGGTCTTCGCCGGGGGCTTCTCGTCGCTTTTCGGGCACTGCTCGGTGAGCTTGACTGCCCCGAAGTCCAGCTTCGTGTCCACGTCCACGCTGGCCCCCGCCGCGGGCTTTTGGAAGCAGACCTGCCAGTCCCGGTCAAGGATCTGCATGCGGTCACGGCCGAGGGAGTCGTGGCTGGTGAGGTTGTAGAACCCGGCGGCCTGCGAGGTGTCCTGCGCAGTCTGCAGGCCCTTCCTGATCAGGTTCGGGACTGTGGCCTTGGGCGCGGGCGTCTTGCTGGCTGGCGTGTCACCTGTGGTTGTGGCGCCGACAGATGGGGCGTTGCTGCCGGCCCCGGCGCTGCTGCTGGCGGTCGGCGTGTCGTTCGGGTTGCACGCGGTGAGCGCGAGCAGGACTGCGGCGATGCCGGTGATGGTGGTGGTTGTGCGGGTGCGCACGATCATCCCCCTTGGGTGAATTGAGGGGATGAGCGTGGCAGGTGCGCGCGCGCCGTGCGTGGACTGTGACCGGCCTGTGACGAATCGTGGTCAGCCAGTCGGGGTCGACTGCGCTGCGTCGTGAGCCTGGATCGCCTGGGAGATTGCGCCGACGCTGGGGTTCTTGCCTTTGCTGGCGCCTTCGTTGATCCGGAGGTGGGGCTGGATCTGTCGAATGGTGAAGCCCTTGTCTCGGAGGGCCACAGCCTGAGCCACGAGCACGTCGGTCATGACGGGCTTGCGCCCTCCGACTCGGCCTCGCTTCCGCGCGGAGTCAAGGCCGTCCTTGGTCTTCTTCACGATGTCGCGGCGCCGGTCCTCGGCGAGCGCGAGGGCGAGGTCGAGGATGAAGGTGCGCTCCGTATGTTCGCCGGCCGCGATGCCTTCGAGGACTTTGACGGCGATGCCGCGCTCGAAGAGGTCGTTGAGGACGATCAGTCCTTCGAGGAGGTTGCGGCCGAGACGGTCGACCTCCTGGACGCAGAGCATGTCGCCTTGCCGGATGAACTCGACGGCGGACATGAGCGCCGGCCGGTCTTCGGTGCGCAGCTTGCCGCTGATCTTCTCTTCGAAAACCTTCAGGCAGATCGGATCGAGCGCGTCGTGTTGCCGCTGGATGTTCTGCTTGTCCGTGCTGACTCGGACGAGGCCGACTAGGGCCATTCCCACCCCTCCTCGTTCATCAAACGTAGTGACTACCTATCTGAACACTAGCAGATAGATGAACGAGTTAATGAACAACTGGATCTCGAACTTCGGGAGTTCGACAGTAATCGTGTTCAGATTCACGTTACGACCGGTTGATGAACAGCCCTACGCCCTGCCGCCAGCTCATCTCGACCGGCGACAGGGCGTAGTGCTCACCTCTTCCGGGGCTGGCGCGAAGTGAGGTTGCGTCCGATCGCCGTGAAGGTGGCGATGATGCGGAGGAGGTACAGCCAGTCGTCGCGGTCCATGCGGGTCTCCTTGGCGAGCAAAGGGCGGCGCCCCGGCTCGGGTTGGGCCGGGGCGCTGGGGGTGTCGAAGCTCAGGCGGGTATACATGGGATTGGCCATATCGGGTATCTCGTGACGAGACGTCTCATGCGCTCCCAAAAGCGCGATGAATAGTTATCCGTTCGTGTCCTGCGTTGCATCCCTTGCACTCGGGGCCACAGGTGACGGCTGGTCCTACCCGCCCTGGAGCGCATCGACTTTCCGCGCCGCGACCCACTCACTCCGCCGGTGTCCGCCACATCGCCCGGAGCGTCTCGTCGAGTAGCCGGTCGGCGTGCCCCCCGAGGTCTCCGGGTCCGGCCCACAGGTCGAGTAGCCGGCGTGGGGGCCGGTGGGTTTCCCGGTCGATGATGAGTAGGAACCGCATCTCCTCCCACACGCTGAGCCGCACGACGGGCCGCTGGTCGCCGGGTGTCATGGCCAGTCGGGGTCCGTTGTCCCCGCGATCCGTACCGGGGCGCCCGTCGCCGGGTGGCAGTCGCATTGGCAGCGCGCCATGTCCTGCTTGCGGGTGGTCCTGCAGCTCGCGTGTTCCCGTTGTCCCCAGGCCCGGAGTTCGTCGGCGTGCTCGGGGAAGGCTTCGGCGGCGAGGAAACAGGCGCGGGCGGTTTCGCATCCGGTTCCCAGGTAGGGCCGCATGTGGGGGGCGATGAGCGCCCGGAGGTGTTCGGGTAGGGCGTCGCGGTCGGAGCCGGGTGGGGGTGGCGCGTAGTCGGGGTCGGTGATGGCGACCCGGAGCCGCATGCTGTCGCCGAACTCCCCGGTGATGTGGTCGGCGATGGCCTGTGCCCGCGACTGCGCGTCACCGGCGTTGGGTGCGGTGATGTGGATGGTCAGGGCGACGGTGGTGGGCTCGGTCATCGGTTCCTCCGTGCGTCTCGTGCGGCCTGGCGCCTCGCGGCCCGGTTGGGTGTGGGCGGGTCGTCCCAGCCGAACGGGGACCCGTCGCGGTCGTCGGGGGTGACGGTCTCGTACCGGCGGAGTTCGGTCTCCCAGTGGGCGCCGACGGTCCCGGCGCGCTCGGTGGTCACTGCGTCTCCTCGGGGTCGTAGGTGCGGGTTGGTCCGGGTGGCCCGGCCATGTGGATGCCGCAGACGGGTAGCCATTCGCGGAGGTCGCGGTACCAGCGCCAGCCGATGGATGGGGTGTTGCAGTTGCCGCCGTCGCAGGAGCGGCCGTCTGCGGGTTCGTTCGGGGCGGGTTGGCGGATCAGTCCCTGGCCGGTCTTTGCGCGGCTTGGCGGCGGCGTGACGGAGCGCACGGGGCGTTGTCCGGCGCCCGAGCAGGTGCTGATGCCGTTGCGGTGCAGGCGGATGCTTCCGCCGATGGTTACTTGCCGGTCCAGGCCGCATCCGGAGCAGACGCCGTAGACGGGCCCGCTCACTGCCCGCCCCGGTCCTGGTCGGCGGGCAGGGTGAGGGCGTCTTCCACGGCGTAGCTGGTGGTCTCCCGGACGAGGCGACGCTGTACGGGCGTGCCGTCAGCCCACAGGGGGCGGATCTTGTTGCCGACGTTGAGCAGGTGCACGGCTTCGGCCCGGTCCGTTTTTAGGCCGCTGCCCGGTACCCACTGGTCACCGTCGACGTGCTCGACGCGCCACCGGTGGATCGGCGGGTGGGCTTCGGGGTCGCCGACCATCAGCGGCAGTACGGCATCGGCCAACGTCTCCGCGTCAGCGTTCGTGAACGGGCCCCCAGCGGCGTACAACTCGAACGCGATGCGCTCCCGCAGATCGAAGGTCGCGCCTCGGGCGGTGTGCTCATCGCCGATAGGAGCGGACTGTGTGGGCGCGCGGTATTTGGTGCACTCCAGACCCCATGCGGGGCACGGGCAGGTATCACACGGCGGAGTGCGCTTGGCGCTGGTGGTCACAGCGGGTCCTTTCTGGGTGCCCGGCCGGTCGGGGCCGGGCACCACGGGTGGGGGTCAGGGGGTGGCGGTGGCCGCGAACTCGGCGGCAGGGTCCGTGTTGCCGAGCCGGAGTTCGGCGATCTGCGCGAGCTTCCGGGCGAACGCGTCACCCGGTGTGTCGGTGATCGACGTCATGGCGACCATGGCTGTGACGATCACGTCGCACAGTTCGTCGACCACGTCCTCGCGGGTGTGCGTGGTGCCCTTGCGGGGGTTCTGGCCGAGGGTGCCGATCCACGCCTGCGCAACCTCCCCGGTCTCCTCGGACAGTTTCAGCAGACGCAGGGTGATCTCCTGCGGGGTACGGCCGTTGTTCGCGTCGAGCCAGGCGACAAGCCGGGCGATGACCGGCCACGAGTCGGGGGTGGTCAGGGTCATCAGGTGCTCCTTGGGGTGGTCGGGGTACGGTCCGGGGTGGGCGCCGGCCCTGTTACGAGCAGGGCCGGCGCTTCCACGGGGGTCATGCGGGGGTGCGTGAAGCGAGGTGCTGGTTGATGTCCAAGCCGAGCCCGGCAGCCGCTATGTGCGCGGCGAGAAGCGGGGGGACGGCGTTGCCGATCTGCTCGAACTGCTTGGTCTTGGTGCCCTGCCACGGGTAGCCCGCGGGAAAGGTCTGGAGCACGGCCGCTTCCTGCGCGGTGATGCGGACGGTGTCGGGGCTGGCGAACTGCGACTCGCCGCCTGCGGAGCGGTCGCGGTGGCCGGGCGGGGCGATGCGGTCTGTGGCGCACACCGTGGTCGCGGGGCGGTCTTGGACCCATTCGACGCGGGCGGAGTTGTTGCCGAACGCCATCGTCGGCGCAGGCTCATTCGGGCGCCTGGTCGCCGCATTGGGCTGGTTGCCGTTGCGGAGGACCCACGAGACGTCGTTGCAACGGGCGCCGAAGAACAGCGTCCCGGCCGGTTCGTCGAGCGGGCGGAAGGCGGCGTTCTGCTGCGTCCCATTGCGCAGCACCCATGACCGCGTGGACTTCACCAAGGTCTGCGCCGGCTCGTCGGCGGGGAACTCGTTGCCGCCAGAGGTCTTCCGGTCGCCGCGGGTGTTGACGATCAGTCCGGGTGTCCAGCCCAGGGCTTCGGCCATGGACACCCACGGCAGCAGCCCCGGGCCGAACAGGTCGGCGCCCTGCGGGTACTGGGCGTGCGTCGCAGTGGGCGCGGTGACGTCGCGGACGCGGGAGGCGATGAGGATGGCCCGCCGGCGGGTCTGCGGCACCCCGTAGTCCGCGGCGTTCAGGATGCCCGTCCACACGGAGTAGCCCCAGCTGCGGAGGATCGCGGCGTACTGCTTCCACAGCGGGAGGACGTCAGGGACTTCCTCCATGAGGATCGTCTCGGGGCGCAGGTCGTGGTGCCAGCGCATGGGTTCGGCGGCGAGCAGGGACCGCGGGTCCTTGCACGCGGCTAGGAGTTGCGCCCGGGTGTCGCGGCCTACTGCGAGGTCGGCGACGGCCTGATGGACGAGCGGCTGGTCGACCAGACCCAAGCCCTTGCCGGCGCGGGACCATGCCTGGCACGGCGGGGAGTCGATCTTTACCTTGACGCGGCCGACGAACGGCGCGGTCGGGTAGGCGGCGATGTCGGTGCGGATGGTGGCGCGATGCCCGGCTGCCATGCGGGTCCGGCAGGCGGCCATGTCCCATTCGAGGCCGACTTCGGCCAGGCCGAGCAGGTGCAGACCTTCGGCCCAGCCGCCAGGGCCGGCGAAGCCGTCGACAATCAGATTGGCTGTGCGGCCACCTGGCGGCCGAACAGACGTTCCGGCGTCCCTCGCGCCGCCAACCGGGGGTTCGCCCGCCTGTGCCCCCGTGGAGCCCCGCGACGGGGTCGGGGATGGGCACGCGCCAGGTTCACTCACCGTCAGGCGCCCGTTGGCGCCCTCCTCCGCCCTCACCGCGCACCACCCGGGGCGGCGGGGGTGCCGAGGATCAGGTCGGCGAGCGCCACGGTCTCCGGTCCGCCCACCCGGTTGAGCAGATCCGGGTCCAGCTCGCCCATCCGCGCCCATTTGTCGAACACGGCGGCCAGTGCGGCGCCACTGACCGGGTGGGCGGCGGCCACCTCAGCCGCCTCGGGCGTTCCAGCAACGGCTGCCCAGCCGATGGTCAGGGTGTACGGGCGGACCGCGTCTGCGGCTTCACGCAACCGCTGCGGGGTGCTGCTGGGGGTGCTCATTCAGTTCCTCCGGGTTGAGGTCGGACGGTGACCGGCGGCGATCCGTGCAGGTCACCGGGTTAGGCGGGGGTCAGGCGGCGTCGGTGTCGGCGGCCGGCTGGTCGTAGGCGGCGGGGGCGCGGTGGGTGGCGCAGTCGCAGTCGGGGTGGCAGGTGGGCCGGTCGGTGCGGGTGCCGGAGGGCCAGGCGCCGGGCTTGTGGAGCGGGCCGTTGGCGCTGCCGATGACGGGCGGGGGCGGCGGGGCGGCCGCGGCGGGCCGGCTCGCGGTGAGGGCTTCGATGAAGTCGCGAAGGTTGCCGTCTTCGGCTCGGATTGCGGCGACGTCGTCGGCGCTGATCTGGGGGCTCATCAGGTAGCTGCCATATCCACGAATCGGGCATAGTGCCCCTGGAACGCGGTGGTGATCGTCGCGGTGGGTCCGCCCCTGTGCTTGCCGACGATGAAGTCCGCCTCGCCGGCGCGCGGAGATTCCTTGTCGTAGGCGTCGTCGCGGTGGAGGAGCAGCACGATGTCGGCGTCCTGCTCGATGGCCCCGGACTCACGCAGGTCGGAAACCTGGGGCTTCTTCTCCTGGCGGTGTTCGGGGCCGCGGTTGAGCTGAGCCAGGATGATCAGGGTGATCCCGAATTCCTTGGCGAGGAGCTTGAGTCCGCGGCTGAGCTTGGCGACTTCGCCCTGCCTGTTCTCCGCTTTGGGCGCCTGCATGAGTTGCAGGTAGTCGACGATCACGAGGCGCAGGTCGGCGGTGCGCACGAGGTGTCGGACCTGTGCCCGTAGTCGCGACAGCGTGAGGTTGGGGTCGTCGTCGATGTGGAGCGGTGCGGCGAGGATCTTGTCGGTGATGGTCGCGGCGCGGGCGATGGCGGCGTCGTCGGCGATGCCCTGTTTGATGTGGTGCAGGGCGATCTTTGCTTCGGCGGACAGGATGGTTTTGGCGAGTTCGTCCTCGCTCATCTCCAGGCTGTCGAAGAGGGTGCAGATGCCGTGGTCGATGGCGGCGGCCCGGGCGAACCCGTTGGCCACCGTCGTTTTGCCCATTGCGGGTCGGGCTCCGACGACGACCATCTGTCCGGGTGCCCAGCCTCCGCAGAGGAGGCTGTCGAGGTCGAGGAACCCGGTGGGGATGCGGTCGGCGTTGGTGGGCGGGGTGATGGCGGCCGTGAGCGCACCGGCCCACAGGTCACCGAGGAGCCGGGTCTTGTTGGCACTTTCAGGCCGGACGATGCCGTCGAGTTGGGCCTGGAGTTCCGCGATGTCGCGGTCTTCGTCGAATGCGGGGCTGGTGGCTCGGGTGCGGGCGTCGTGGCCGAGGCTGACGATGCGGGCGGCAATGGCCGCTTTGGTGATCTTGTTGGCGAACCAGGCGGCCGCCCCGGGCTGGGCGTGGTCGTAGAGCCGGGCGAGCTGCACGCCGGTGGGCGGGACGATCGGGAGGGTGCCGTCCGCGCGCCACGCTTGGAGTTGCCGGTCGACGGCGTGCCACCGGATCTCGCCCTGACTCAGCCCGGTACGGAGTTCCTCGACGGCAAACCACACCCACCGGTAGCCGTCGTCGCTGATGTCCGCAGGGTCGAACCCTGAGGCCAGTTCGTCGATGAGTTCAGGTCGGGCCATGACGGACGCGGCGACGACTCGTTCGGCGTCGAGGTCACGGGGGATGCCGCGCACCTCGGGGTCGGCGGGGAGGTCGGACTCCCACAGGTCCGCGGTCACGCGCTGGTCTCCTGGTCGTCTTGGGCGGCGGCTTCGATGTGGACGTCGGACCGCTGGGGGTCGACGGTGAAGCTGCGCCCGTCGGGGGTGGTGATGGTGAACTCCAGGCCCCGCCGACCGGCACTGGACCACTGCATGGCACCGGTGATCTCGCCCTCGAACGTGACGCGGACCTTGGTCCCCTTGCGGGCCAGCGCACGAAGGCGGCCCTCCTCGTCGCTGAGGGCGTGCATGGGGCGCGACTTCGGCGCGTGTATCTGCGTCTCGACCGTCGGCCGCAGTGCGGGTACGGGCTTCTCGCAGCGACAGTTCGGCTTGAACACTTCGGGCTGCACCTTGTAGGTCCTGCGGCACTGGAGGCAGGGCCAGACCAGGTACGTGGTCTCTGGCAGCGCGGTCACGCGGCTTCCCCTGCCTGTCCGCGCCTGCGGTCGTGGCCCTTGAGCACCACGCGCTGGCACATCTCCGCGAGGCGGCTGGTGACCCGGTCGCCGAGCCGGGCGGCGAGGTCGGTGGCGCCGACGTTGGACGTCATCAGGGTGGGGAGGTGCTGCTCGTACCGGTGGTTGACCAGGCGGAAGTTGACCTCCTCGGTGAACTCGGTGGGCTTGCGGTCCGCGCCCAGGTCGTCGATCAGGAGCAGGCGGGCGTCGCGGTAGCGGCGGAACTCGCTCTCGGAGTCGACACCGTGCCGGGGGCGGAGCGCCCCGTACATGTCCGCGGCGGTGGTGACGACCCAGTGGGCGGTGACGCCGGTGATGGCGAGGTCCCGGATCGCCCCGTAGGCGCTGTGGGTTTTGCCGACGCCGGTGGGTCCGAGGAGCAGCAGCGACGGGCCGCGGTGGGCGTGGCCCATGAGGGCGCCGCGGGCCACTTGGTGCTGCCGGGCCTGGTCCGCAACGGCGTCGGCCCAGGTGCGCAGCGCCGGCTCGGCGGGCAGGGCGCTCCGGTAGTGGAACGGGATCACCTCGGCGGCGTGGACGAGGTTGCGGCGGGCGATGGACGGTTCGCTGTCGGGGTCCTCGCTGCTGTTGAGCCAGTCGAGGGTGCGGCCCCGGTTGGCGAGGAGCTGGTCGAGGTTGGGGTGGAGCCGCGGGTTCAGCGGCGGAACGTACTGCACTGGGTCACCACTTCTCGTCGTAGACGGAGTCGTCTTCGGGGTTGCGGTACGGGGTGTGGCCGCCGGACACGGCGCGGAGCGGGGGCCGGTTGGCGCGCTCGGAGGCGTACTTGGCGGAGCGGCGGATCCACTTCTGCCATTCGGCGGGCCAGTTGGGGCGGCGCACAGATTGGGCGCGGAAGTGGTCGAGGAACTGGGCGGTCTCGTATTCGAGGTCGAGGCCGGGGCCGAAGGTGCGTAGCGCCCAGGCGCGCATCGAGTCGGTGAGATCGAAGCCGTCGACGTCGATCGGGGAGAGGCAGCCGTCAGGCTGCGTGGTCTCGGCCGGCGATGCGGGTCCGGTTTCCCCGTTCGGCCCGCCGCCGCCCCTCTCTTCTGGGGCAGGGGTAGGGGTAGGGGAAGGGGAAAGGGCAGGGGCCGCGCGCACGTGTGTGCCCGCGTGCCCGCGCGTAGAGCCTTCCGGACCCCCTTCGTCAGGGGTATCGGAGGGGGTTCCCGAAGGGGGTCCGGAGGGGGTTGCGGAACCCCCTTCCGTGGGGTCGGGTGTGGGGTTGCCGAAGGCCTTGCGAAGGGTCTCGATGTGCTCGGCGATCTGCGCCCGGATGGACGGGCCTTCGCCCCGCGTCGTCTTGGTCGGCTCGTCGCTCAACTCGTCGAGCGGGACCCGGTCCATCTCGGCGAGAAGTGCCAGCCGCAGCTTCGGTGACGAAATCTCCAGCGCGCCGGAGACCATCGCGCCCATGACCTTGGGCATGCGCCACACGCCGTCGTTCCGGATGAACGAGCGGATCAGCAGTTCCTCCGTGTCGTCGTCGACGACGACGAAACGTGCCTGCTCCAGGCCGGTCAGGAGCTTGTCGAGTTCCGCGACCGACAGGCCAGCAGCCTTGCGTGCCCAGCGCCGCAGCGTCAGGTCGAGCAGGCCGGCGTGGTTCAGGTTCGGCTGCGAGATCAGGAACAGGTACAGGCGCTGCTGCTGCTGGTCGAGCGCCAGGAAGTCGGCGTCCTCCCAGATGGAGGTGAGGATGCGGCCGTGTCCGCGGGCCATCAGTTGGCACCGCCCGTCGCGATCAGTGCGGACAGGTGCTGGCGGAGATCGGTGGTCATCAATCTGCCTGCAACCGCCGCTGCGCCCACCAGCGCCAGGGGGTTCACTCCGGTGTCGTAGACCTCCCCGACTTCGTCGATGAACCGGCAGATGACGTCGCCAGGCGGCGTTCCGTCGTCGCTCGCGAGGTCCCACGCCGCTTCCCAGGCGTTCATGGCATCGACGCAGGCCACGAGCCGGCGATCTTCGGCAGACATCGGCGAGGGAGAGGAGCACATGACGCGCCCGATGTACGAAGCGATGTCAACGGCGTTGTCGGAGCCTGCCTGGAAAGCGGCCTCGGTGAGATCAGCGCTCGCCGAGGCGCCGCAGTCGAGCAGTTTGTGGGTTTCCTCGGTGAAGTAGGTGTCCGTCAGATCGGTAATGGGCTGACCGGTCCGCTGCCACGCCCA
Organism: Streptomyces sp. NBC_00433; assembly: GCA_036015235.1. Lineage (NCBI taxonomy): Bacteria > Bacillati > Actinomycetota > Actinomycetes > Kitasatosporales > Streptomycetaceae > Streptomyces > Streptomyces sp. NBC_00433. Next base: position 7,778,795 of record CP107926.1, read on the forward strand.
CAGCCACGTCATGTAGAGGTGCGCGAAGGTCACCAGGCGTCGCTGGTCCGCTTCCTGCTTCATGGCGGCGGCCTGCCGGAACGTCCCCTGCTCGACGTCTGCCACCGGCATGGCGTTGGGCATGCTGCTGGTTTTGCCGCTGTTGCAGTCGGCGCAGGCGGTGACGAGATTGGTGGGCTTGTCGGTGCCTCCGAGCGACGTGGGGATGACGTGGTCGACGTTGAGTTTCACGTCGGGCGCGGTGGCGCCGCAGTAGCGGCAGGCGTGGTTGTCGCGCCTGAGCACTTCGTAGCGGAGTCGCTTGGAGACGGCCATGGGTTCTTCCTTCGGGAGGTGCTGGTCAGTGGGTCTTGGGCATGCGGAACCAGTGCCTCTTAGGGCGGCTTCTCTCGTTCGTGCCTAACGTAGCCATCATAGCTAAGAACGCGAACTTGCGCTGTTGTGTCGTGTAGCGAATCCGCTACTCTTGCGACATGGCCACCACACCCACGGAGCACCGAGCGAAGATTGCCGAGGCGCGCAATGTCCTCGGCGAGGTGATCTCCCGTGCCCGCTACGCCGGCGAGCCCACGGTGCTGGTCAACCGCGGCAAGGAAGCGGCCGTGATCGTGTCCTACGACTTCTACGAGCAAGCCCGCCACGACCGGGCCAAGCTGGACGCGGTGCAGGCCTACCTCGACGAACTCGGAACCGATGCGACCCGAGGGGACGTCATGAACATCCGGCGCGTCGTCTTCGAGACCCTGGAGATCGCCGACCGTCGTGCCGCAGAGAACATCGCGCGCGCGTCCGACTGACACGTCCCCCTCCTTCCTGGCCGGCCCCGCTACGGCGGGGCTTTGTGCTGTGCTGGGTGGTGCTGATCCTGCCGCCGATTGGTCGCCCATCCTGGGCCTGTGACCTGCGTCTTTGCGGCCCGGGGCGGTGAAGCCCCGGGCCGGGGTGGGCTACTCGCGGTCGGTGAGGTCGCCGCTCAGCGGGTCGCGGGGGCAGTCGCAGCCGCAGGGGCCGTGCTGGCTGGCACAGGTGCAGTGGCAGTCGTTCTCGCCGCAGGGCTCGTTGTCGCTGTAGTCGTTCATCGGTTCGGGGTTCTCCTTGGTGGTGTGATGGGTGGTGCGGCCCTTCCTGCTTCGATCGGGAAGGGCCGCACCCGTGGGGTCAGGCGCCGCGTCGTCCGCGGGGCCGGAGCGTGGTGCCGGCCTCAAGCAGGAGCCGGTGGAGGTAGCCGTAGGAGCGGCCGGTGGCTGCTTTGAGGTCGCGGATGGTGTCGCCGTCTTCGTAGCGGGCGCGGAGTGCGCCGCCGTAGACGGTGCGGGCGGCCCCGCGGAGGTACGTCACGACGGGACTCCTGCCGTGAGCTGCTGCTGTACGGCGGCGAGGACGTCGTCCGGCGGGGTCCAGAACTGCTGCTGGCCCTTGGCAGGGACCGGCTGGTCGAGGGTGGTGACGTTGGCGATCTGCCAGTGGAAGACCTGCCGCATCCCCCAGTCGGCGCACTGGTCGTCGCATCCGTCGCGGTCGAAGTGGCAGGCGGTGAAGGTGACGGCGGCGAGGATGACGCCGAGCAGGTCCGCACGATCGCCGTACAGGCGGGGGATCGCCCACGCGTCGGGCAGTACGGGCTTTCGCTCGGGTGCTGCGGCGGCGTGCAGGAGTACGGGTACGCCGACGTACCGGGCGGGCAGCGGCCAGGAGCGGTTCTCGATCCGCTTCGGAGCGTCGGACGGCTGGACGATGGCGTCCGCGTAGGGCTGCCGGATGGTCAGGGCCCTCACGCGGTCACCGCCGCGGTGGCCGGGACGTCGTGCGCGAAGCACGGCCCGCTGTCGGGGCAGACGTGCAGGACTCGGGCCGCCTCGGCTGCCGCCCGGATCTTGGCGATGACCGCCTCAACGTTCGTGACGTCGATGTAGACGACCGGGTCGGGGTCCCCGTCGGGGTGGGCGACGGAGAGGGAGACGACGGGCATGGTGCCGTAGTAGGTGCTGGCGTCGACCGGGGTGACGGTGAGGGTGACGCCGTCGCTGTCGGTGTAGTCGGGGCCGGTCACTGGGTGTCCTTCCTGTCGGGCGTGGGTGCTTCGGGTCGTCCGGCCATGGCGGCGGGCGTATGAGCTGGGCATTTCCACCCGTTCGCGAACAGCACGGCTGGCTCACCGCAGGGGGTGGTGCCGCTGTCGCAGACGCCGGGGGTGACGGGCGGCATGGCCGGACGGACGGGCCGGGTCGGGGTGGTCATGGGCGCCCGCAGGTGGTGCAGGCGCCGGTGATGAGGCCGAGGCGTCGGCCGATGCGGACCATGTCGGCCCGTTCGGCGGTGTCCCATTTGGTGTAGATGCCGTGGATGTAGGAGCGGACGGAGCCGCGGGTGACGCCCATGGCGGTGGCCATGTCGGTGACGGTCATGTCGCGGGCGATGAGCCGCAGCGTCTGCGTTTCCCGCGCGGTGAGCTGCGAGGCGTAGGTGGTGCTCACGCGGCGGCCTGCTTGTTTCGGGCGTCGCGCTCTTGCCGGTCGCGCCGGCTGGCGTCCCTGCATGCGGTGCAGATCGGCTCGCTGCGCCGAAGATGCCTGCGGTAGGCGGCGGATGTTCCGCAGGGCTGCAGTTCAACTGGCGACTTGGCGGCCGGTTCCGTGCCGGGGTCAGGCTGGGCTGCGGGGTTGTCGATGTCGTCCCAGTCGAGGGGTCCGTGCCAGCCGAGTTTGCGCGCCCGGCTCTTGGCTTTGGCGCTGGTGCCGGGACGCTTGCTGAGGGTCTTGTAGGCGGCGGTGATCGCGGCGGCCGTGGTGCCCTGGACGATCGACTGGTGCCCGTTTGCGATGCTGCTGATGGCGGATGCGGCGACCCCGCTTGCGCCGGCAATGGTCACGTTGTTGTGTCCGATTGCATAGAGCGCCCGAATGCGCCGCATGGTCCCTGTGACGGGCCGTTCGGCGACGGCGTCGAACGTTCCGGGGGTGACGGCGAGGATGCGCAGCGCCTTCTCGCGACGGCATCCCTTGGTCAGCCCGCGCATCAGGTAGTTGACCGTGGCGTGGGAGACGTGCGCGCGGCGGGCGATGAGGTCCTGACTCATGCCGGTGTCGGTGAGCGTGCGGATGTGCTGCCGCAGGGGTTCGGCGGGGTAGAGCGGGGGGGTGCCGGCGATGTGGGCGAGGGTGCGCTTCTTGCAGCTGAGGCTGTGGGCGCGGACGCAGGCGGCGCATTTGCAGGGCGGGTAGGAGCCGTTGCGGGCACCCTTGTACCGGGTCGGGGTGCCGTGCGGGGGCAGCGGGCGGACGGCGGTGGTCATGCCGCGGCCTCCAGGTTGTGGAAGCGCTGGCCGGCGACGCGGTGTCCGCGGGGGGTGAGCATCCAGACGGCGATGCGGTGCCCGTGGGTGGGCTCGGAGGTGGAGGGTTTGCCGTCGACGGGGACGCGTTCGATGATTCCGCCGAGTTTCAGGGAGTTGATGGCGCGGCTGAGGTAGGTGCGGCCTGCGTCGGGGAGGAGGGGGCGGATGTCGTTGCAGGTCCAGGTGGAGTAGCTGAGGCCGTAGAGGAACACGGCCTGTTCGACCAGGTGGTGGTCCCAGGCGGGGGCTTTGGCGAGTTCGGTGAGGGTGGCGTCGCGGCGGGTGGCGGCGAGACGCTCGGCGGGGGTGAGGCGGCGGGTCACCGGTCCTCCTTCTTGTTCTGGTGTCCTGCGTGGATGGCGGCGCTGATGATCAGTTCGATGGCGGTGGTGGCGCAGGCGACGGCCCATAGGGCGAGGCGCGTCCCGGCGGTCACGACGCGGCCTCCCGGCTGGCGTCGCCGCGGGCCGGGCGGGGCGCGGGGTGGTAGCTCGGGCCGGAGTGCGTCAGAGCGTCCAGGAAGCGGCTGAGGCGGCTCACGGGGCGACCTCCCCGGCGGCGATCTCCTGGCTGAGGCGGGTGTGCTGGTCGACGGCGTCGCGGCAGCCGTGCGCACACGGGTCGGTGGCCGGTTGCTCGCGGCTGATGCCACGAACGAGCTGCATGATCGTCTTCGCCTGATCGGTGATCTGCTCGTTGGCGTGGGTCAGGCGCATCCGGGTGGTGCGCAGTTCGGTGGTCAGGGCGGCGGCGTCTTCCGCGCTGAGGCTGCCCTCACGAGCGCGCTGGGCCACGGCGAGGCGGGCCTTGAGGTCGAGGATCTGGTTCCGCTTGCTGTTCCACATCAGCTCGTCGCCTCCTCGGCCTGGAACGGGACGAGGGGCCATGCCCGACTGATGACCGTGTCGGGCTTGGTCTTGCGCTGGTACTCCTCGAAGCCGGCGGCCCAGCGGGCGTGCCAGGTGATCTGCCAGCCGTGGAGGACGGCGCCGGGCACGGCGAGCTCCGGGTACTTCTCGCCGATGGCAAGGGCCACGTCGAGGGCGGCTTGGGCGTCGGCGTCGGCGGTGTGGGCGTCGTCGAGCTTCACGCCGTAGTGGGTGGCGAGGACTTCCAGCTTCCGCTTGCCCTTGCGCCACTTGTCCGCCGCCCGGTCCAACACGAGGGGGTCGATGACCGGGGCGATGGGGCCGTCGTGGAGGTCTTCGAGGGTGGGCAGCCCGTGGCGGCGACATTCCCGGTCGAGGAGGGTCAGGTCGAACGGGGCGTTCATCACGACGAGCGCGGATCGCAGGGCGAGTTCGTCAGCGAGGGCTTGGGTGATCTCGTCGATGACGAGGGCGGCTGGCTGGCCGTGTTTGCGGGCGTAGGCGGTGGTGACGTGGTGGATGTCGGAGGCGTCGGTGGGGATGTCGATCCCGGGGTCGGCCAGCCACTTGCGGGGCTCCCGGCCGGGCACGACCAGGGCGGCGGTGACGATCCGGTCGTTCTCTACGTCGGTGCCTGTGGTCTCGCAGTCGTAGCTTGCGAGGTACCCGAGGGGCCACGGGGCGGCGAGGTCACCGCCACCGATGGGCTGCTCAAAGTTGCTCATGGGATGCTCCTTCGAGGCCGCGCCTGCCTGCTTCCGACGGGCAGGCGCGGCCGTGCGGGGTGGGTTAGAACGGGGGCTCGTCGGAGTAGCCGAGGGTCAGCTCGTGGATGCGCGTCTTGATCGCGTCGTCGAGGTCGGCGCCCTCGTTCTTCAGCGCCGTGGCGAAGTTGCGCGCCCACTGCTGCGGCGACACGTTGTCGCCGTTCAGGAGCATTGAGGCGAGCTGTCCGGCGATGACCCGTCGGACCGGTGCGGGGATGTCCGCGCTGATGTCCGGCGTCGGCGCCCACGGGTCGTCGGCCGGCGTGGCGGACGCGGGGGTCTTCCAGGCGGACCGGGCGTCCCAGCCGTCGTCGGTGAGGCGGGCGTCGATGAGGTCGTCCATGTTGGCGTCGCCCTCGTCGAGCGCCTTGGCGAGGTCGACGGCGGCCTTCCACCGGTTGGTGTCCCGGCTGGCGAGGCCCTGCGCGATGTGCGTGGACACCAGCTCCCGCACGGCGTACTCGCGCTGGCGCAGCAGGGTCAGGGCGTCCCGCATGTCGGCGTGGCTGGCGGCCTGCTCCTCGTTGCGGGCGAGGGCTGCGTAGCCCTGTCCGATCCAGGCGGAGACCTCCGCGATCCGCATGTCCGGGGGGTTCTCGTTGTTGTGGTGGGCGGCGGTGGCGAGGTGCTTTTCCGCTTCGGCCCGGTGGTTGATCTGCATGGTTCGTGGTCTCCTTGGTGGAGACCGCGCCGGATTCGCCCCGGCGCGGTCGTGCGTGCGGGGCTACTGCGGGACGTGCGCGGTTGCGGGCCAGTCGGCGGCCGGCTGGTCGTCGTCGACGAACTCGCCGACCACCACCTCGTCCTGGTCGTCGTGCACGGGGCTGGGCACGGGCGCCTGCTGCACAGGGGCGGCCACGGGCTGGCCGGTCTCCGCGGCGACGACGGCCTGCGCGCGGAGCTGCTCGCGCATGTACTCGGCGGAGGTCGGGACCCACTTGGTGAGCCGGTGGGCGGCGGTCTTCATCCACATCGCCTCCTCGTGGTTCTTCCACGGGGAGTACTGCGAGTCGGAGCCCTGCGAAGAGGCCTTGGCCCGGTTGATGTCGCGCCGGTTGAGGACGACGACCTTGGAGGTGGCGCCGTCCTTCATGACGGCGTAGGCGTAGACGAGGCGCAGGTCACCGCGGTCGTCGGAGTCCCAGTCGATGTCGTGGATGGGGCGCTCGTCGCGGCCCGGTGCGTAGCGGAACGTGTCGTTGGCGCGGACCACCTCGACGATCACGGAGGACACGGCGCCGGCCCGGTAGATCAGTTCGATTTCGCCCTGGTAGCCGCGGATGCCCTGGATCTCCAGGCGGCCCTTCACCTTCCGCGGCGTCAGGTAGTACTGCTCGGTACCCGGAGTGAGGCCCAACTGCGCGGCGTCCATCAACGCGCCCATCAGTGCGGCGGGGTTGTTCTGTGCGGCGAGGGTGAGGTTCTTGTCGCGGCGCAGGACGCCGACGGCGAGGCGGACGAACGTCTCGGGCTTGACGTGCGACGGCATGACCATGGCGAGGTCGGAGCGGTACGCCTCGACCATGGCGCCGGGACCGTTGTCGACGCGGGCGACTTCGGAGCTGACGGTGGGCTGGTTCATGCTGCGATCTCCCTGTTGCGGGCTGGCTGGAGGGACTTCGTGGACCCGTCGGGCTTTGGGATGCGGGTGGCGATCCGCTGCTTTCCGACGACGGCCCGACGGGCGGTGCCGATTTCGTCGAGGACCAGGCCGGCCGCGGCCCGCTTCTCTGTCTCGGCCTGCTTGCAGGCGTCGAGGGCGGTGAAGTAGCGGTCGCGGAGGGCTTCGGCGATTTCGATGTCGACGTCGTCGACGGAGTCGGGGAGTTCCTTGACGACCTGGTAGGTGGCCGCGTGGCCGTCGATCGGGGGGCGTTCCCCGGCGTGGACGGAGCGCAGGAACTCTTCGGCGCGGTCGCGCATCATGTGCGCTTCGGCCGGGTCGGCTTCGACGAGGTATTCGCGGTAGTCGGACCCGGAGATGAGGACGATGAGGCGGCACCGCTGCAGGCCGAGGCCGTCGAGGTACCAGCGGCACTGGGCGCGGTAGTAGACGGGCACCTCGTCGGTGCCTTCCTCGCCCCATCCTTCGGCGTCGCGGCTGGTCTTGGCCTCGATGAGGTGGATCTCGCCGTTGGGGCCGACGCCGATCCGGTCGGGGTTGACGATCTGCCAGGGCCGTCCGGTGCCGTGGAAGGTGGGGGCGACGAGGGCCTGCCAGCCGGGGTTGCGGACCTGGAACTCGTCGCAGACTGCGGGCTCAAGCTTCTTGCCCCAGTACATTTCGTTGCTTTCCTGCACTGGGGCTACGAGCCCGGATTTGCGGTGCCACAGGGAGAAGCGGGACTCGAACGGGGACAGGCCGATGACGGCGCTGATCTCGGAGCCGCCGATGCCCTGCGCGCGGGCTGCGTGCCAGTCGTCGGAGCCGGGTTCGAACCAGCCGACGAGTTGACCGGCAGGCAGCGGCGGGAGCGTGGGGTCGGTCATCCCTGACCTCCGCATTGGTGGCCGGGGCCGATGAAGCCGCGCCCGCACGAGCAGGCCTCGGGTGCGTCCCAACCGCGGAGGATGGTGGCCGGCATCAGGCGCCGCCGTTTGCGAGGCGGAGCAGGACTGCTCCGTGGCAGTGGTCGGGCTGGCCGGGCTCGGGGAGGGGGCACCAGCACATGAGGTCGCGGCCCGCGAGCAGCTTGGGCACGTCGGCGGCGAGGTACGGGTGGGTGTCGAGGTGGTGCTCGTAGGCGGCGACGGCGAAGCGGCGGGCTTCGGCGGCGGTCGGCCACGTGCCGATCCCGGCGCCACCGGCGTTGTCGTGGACGGCGTGCCAGCCGCGTGTCTGCCGGTTGTAGACGATGCGGGTGGGGTTGCCCCACCGGGTGCCGCGTCCGACGTACAGGGCGCCTTCGGGCTTGCGCCAGCCGGCTTGGCGGCGGCGCTGGATTCGGGCCGGCATCAGGCACCGTCCCCGGGCTTGGCCCACTCGGTGGTGGTCGTGGTCACGGTGCGCTGGACGATGCGCGCCCCGGGACTGTCGGCGGCAACCAGGGCGGCCTCCTGGTGGTCGCGGGCGGCGATCGGGTACGGGGTGTGGGTCTCGTCGGCGGTGAGCAGGAGGGCGTACTCGGTGCGGCGGGTGACGCCTGCGCTGCCGCCTGCGAGGAGGTCGAGGAGCCCCGCGACGGTCATCCCCGCCTGATCGCCGTGGTCCGGCGAGGGCTCCGGCTCGTCGCCGTCCCCGGGCTCGCCACGAGTGCTGGCGTAGGCCGTGTCGTCGGTGTACGGCGTGGCCTGGTAACGGAGCTGGGCGGACGCGTCGTCCATGCCGAGGAATTCGAGGAGGTCGGCGGCCTCGGTCAGCACCTTGGCGCGGTGTGCGTCCATGGCGTCCCGGTAGTGGCCGGTGCCGATGAAGGCGCGGACCGCACCCCGGTCGACCTTCGACGCGAGGACACCCGCGTTCCATGTCGGCTGCTCGGCGGCCTTCTTGACGAGCCACGCGACGGTCTCGATCTTGGCCTCGGCCAGCACTGCGGGGCGGCAGGCGGCGTGGACAGCGGCAGCCAGGACCGGCACCCACTCGGCGTACTCGCTGGTGGGATCCACCTCGTGCAGGCCGTAGTCCTCGAAGTCGAACGCCTTGATCGCGGCGGTGACTGCGTCGATGGCGCTCATGCCGCCCTCCGTCCCTGCCGGATCGGCCAGACGCGCCGGCCGAGGATGGTGGTGAGCTGGTCGGCGAGCACGGTGAGGGGCCCGCGGTAGAGGCGGATGGTGCGGGACGCGGTGGGCAGGGCGGCCACCAGGCGTTCGGCGAGGACGTCGTCACGGGACGGGCGGTCCACGTCGTGCGGGTCGTGGTTGGGCTTGTCGCCCTGGATCAGGTCGACCAGGTCGTCGAACAGCTCCGGGTGCTCGTCCAGGACGCCGAACAGGTCCTTGAGCAGGTGCTCGTGGTAGTACCGGGCGACCTCCAGGTCCGCGCCGTCCGGGCGACGGGTCACGTGCACCGGGTACGTGCGGGGGGCGCTCATGCCGCACCCGCGGCTGCGGCTTCGAGGTCGTCGGCGGACCGGCGGAGTTCGGCGGCGGTGTCGGTGTTGCCGTGCTCCCAGGCGTCGTCCAGGCTGCTCATGTCGGAGCAGTCCGGGGCGGCCAGGCCGTCGACGGCCTTGGCGAGTTCGCGGGCGTGGGCGGCGAGCAACACCCGGGCCGCGTTCAGGGCATCACCCGGGTCGATGCCGAGGTTGTCCTGCGCGAGGATCAGTTCCTGTACGGCGATCAGGGCGGGGCTGGGCTCGGCGTCGTGGGATGCGAGGGCGCGGTGCATGTCGGCGGGTTCGAGGATCATCGGTTGCCCTCCTCGGGCGTGGTGGTGGTGCGGCGGGTTTTGGCGCGGTAGCCGAGGACGCACCAGGTGGCGGTCACAGCCCAGGCGGCGTACATCCACACGCAGATCGCAGGCCAGAACCAGGACGGGTACGGCGTCACGAGGTCACCTCCGCCCCGTAGCCGCATCGGGCGCACGGCGCGTCCGTGTCATCGAGGTCCGCGCAGACGACGCAACTGGCCGCGTCGAAGGCCGCGAAGTCCGCGCCGCTGATGTCGGTGCCGCACAGGGCGATATCGGGGTCGCAGCAGTAGACGTGGTCCAAGCCGTCATCCGACGACGTCGCCTGCTCCGAGGCTGCGGACAGAAGACTGAGGCCGCTCACGACGCGACCTCCGCCCGGCTCCGGCGGATGTACCGCAGGCCCACGGTGCACGGGCAGACGGACGCCAGGTCCGGCCACTCCGCCATGCGGCAGTCGTGCCAATGCGCCAACGGCGCCTCGGGCTCCGGAACGACAAGGGGCTGCAGGGTGCGCGCATCCCAGGCGGTGGCCGTCTCGTCGTACAGCTGGTCACCGCACAGGTACAGCACCTCAGGGGCGGCGGTCATCGGGCACCTGCCAGGTTGAACGCGGCCGGGTGTGCGGCCTGGGGGCTGTCCCACAGGGGCATCACCCGGATCGTCCGACTGGCAACCCGGCGGTGCGGCCCGTACTCCGGGCCGGGTGCCGGCTCCTCCACGAACCGGTCAGCCATGGCCGCGCGCAGCACGGTCACGTCCGTCTGCACGGTCGCCGCCTCGGTGTTGCAGGTGTTCGCCCTGACCGCGGCATCCAGCCGGCCTCGGGTGACCTGGTGGGCGTGGCGCTCCAGGTTCAGGGCGTGGACCCCATCCCCGAGAACCCGGGCGACAGCGCGGACTTCGGCCTGCCGCTCCTCGTCCGCGTCATTGAGCTGGACGCGCAGCCCGTTGATGAGAATCCCGGCGCCCTCCAATTGGTGCCGGAGGTTGCGGACCTCGTCGCGGAGCCGCTGATTCTCGGCGGCCAGGCGGGCGTTCGGACTTGCCTGCCTGCGGCCATGGCCGGGTGCGCGGAACGTGATGAGGCTCATCGGGTCCTCCTTGCGGGCTGTTCGGTGTCAGTGCTGGGTGCGCCCGCGCGGCGGATGGCGCGGCGGGTGGCCGGGGACAGGGCGAGCAGCGCCTGCCGTGCGGTGTCCAGGGCGGCGGCGGCAGCCTCAACATCCGCGGCGGTCGACCACTCCGGGTCCGTGGCCTCCATCTGGAAGCTCGCCTGACCCAGGTCGGTCAGCCGGCGCATCGTCAGGCCCGGGCGGGTGAGGAACATGCGGGCCACGTCATCCAGGAGGACGGCCATGACCTCCGGCAGTTCAGGTGCCGGGCGGCGACGGAACAGGCGGTTCACAGCGCGCTCCCCGTCTGCACGTTCGCGACGGACTTCGGTGCCCAGGCGGGCTCGCAGTCCGGGGAGGTGTAGCCGGCCGGGCGCCGATTGGGAGGCTGCTCGCCCCACTCGATGCCCAGTTCGAAGCCGGCACGCTGGGACGCGTCCAGGCCACGGCGGCCCTTCGACAGGTCCGGGAAGGTCGGGACGGTGCTGTCCTCGTCGGCGTCATGCAGCCAGTGCCCGTACTCCGCCAGACGTCCAGCCCTCAGGCTCGCCTCCAGTACGGCAGTCGGCACGTCCAGGGCGTCGATACGACGCTCGACCGGGGCGGTCATCGGGTCACCGCCTGGTGGAACACGCCGTGGACCCGCTCGATGAGGCGCACGTACTGGATCTCCTCCAGCGGCGACCACTCGGCAGCGTCACCGTGGACGTCGCCGAACTTGCGGTCCGCCTCAGCCAGTGCCGACTGCTCCAGGTCCACGAACGCCTGCTCCACCGTCAGTGGAACCAGCGGCCCGAACCGGGACTCGACCGTCTGCCGCGTCCACGGGAACGACTCCCCGTCGCCTCGGTCAGCCGGGTCCTGCGGCTGGTCGCACACCATCAGCACGTCGCCAGCCGGGGTGAGGCCATTGGGCCGCCACACGTCACCCGTGCGGTCCACGAACAGGACCGGGGTCTGGGTTGGGGCGGTCATACGTCCCCACCCGCCTCGGCCTTGAGCCGGGCGATCTCTGCCCTGGCCTCCGCCAGTTCGTCCTCAGCGGTGCGCTTCCTCTCGGCGTCCGCGACGACCGCGTCGTGGAGCTGCTGGGCGCCGCGCAACAGCGCCTTCGCCGCCCGGACCCGGTCGTCCATCGGCATGCTGTCGCTGATCTGGAAGGTGACGGCTCCGCTGCGGACGCCGTCCGGGTAGACGTACAACACCGGGTTCGGGGCACCGTTTCCGCGGGCGTCCGCGTGGGACTCCAGGAAGTACGTGCAGCTGATGCGGGTCATGACGTCACCGCCGGGACCTGCACCGCGCCGGTGCCACCGAGCCGCTTGTGCAGCTCGTTCAAGCCCTTCACGGTCACCCGAACCTGCGGGGCATCAAGGACCAGTTCGCCGGTACGCGGGTGGTAGTGGGACTGGGGCAGTTCCGACAGACGGCCCGCTTCGATTGCCGTCTGCATAGCGCGCGGCCTGTCGTCGCTGACCTGCCGGTACGTCCACTTGTTCTCGGCGAGGACCGTGAACAGACGCCGCTCACCCGTCTTGATCGACGGATCCCGGGACAGGATCTTCGCCGCGTCCCCGACCGAGAAGTCACCGGCCGCCGTGGCGAGCACGTTCCATGAGGCGGCGGCCGGCTCCAGTTCGGCGACCTTCGCTTCTGCCGCGTCCGCCCGGTCCGCCTCTTCCAAGACCATGCGGGCCAGATCCCGGTTCGACAGGACGGCGGGAGCAGCCGAGTAGGAGCCGGTGCGCCGGATCTGCGGGATGACCTCGTGGGTGAGCCAGCGGCGGAAGGCCGGGGCGCCGGGGGCCTTGCTGCTGAACACGAGGGTGTACAGGCCGGGCTCGGTGACGAATCGCGCCTCGGCGTTGCCGGTGGCGGGCGCCCTAAACTCGCTTAGGGCGGTCTGACCTGCGGCGATTCCCCGCATGTCGACCATGCGGCTTTCGTCGCCGTCGAGCATCCGCGCGGCAACGGTGGGGTTGGTGTGCTGAAGGACCTTGCAGACGTCGCCGTGGTGGAACAGCGGCTCGTCGTGGTCTCCGATGACCCGGACCGGCTGGCCGGTCTCCGGGAAGGTGAATGGGATGATGTTCGACAAGGCCTACGCCTCATTTCTTGGATGGTTGAGCGATGGGGCGCGGTCTGAGGGGTCGTCCGCTTCCTTGGCCGGCGCGGGCGGCCCCGCAACGCGCGGGGGTGCGGGTCAGGCGGCGCGGGAACCGCGCGTCTGCGCCGGGACCCGGGTGGGGTCAAGGTCCGGGTTGAAGCGGGAGTCGGCCTGCGCGGCTTCGTTCAGCCAGGCGTCCAGATCCGCGGAGAAGTACCAGATCCGGCCGTCCTTGATGAACGACTTCGGGCCGCGACGCCGGTGGCGCAGGATGCGGAGCGCGTTGGGGGTGCGCTTGAGGTACCTGGCCGCTTCCTTGTTGTTCATGAGCGGTGACGCTGTGTCCGTGGGGGTGTTGTCGGTGCTCATTCCGGGTTCTCCTTTCCAAAATCAGCGATGTCTGTGACGGGGTGCTCCAGCCCGTCTGCGATGCGTTTGAGCACCTCAGGGGCCGGGTGCTTGCTCTTGTTGCGCTCGATCCGGGAGAGCCACGAGGGACTGATGCCGACTCGGTCGGCGAACCTGTTGAGGCCGTAGCCGGCTTCCTCGCGGAGGCGCCGGATCGTCGTTCCCCGGGCTTCCATGTGGCAACGGTAGGCAATGAGATGTGAAATAGCAAGAAGCAAGTGGAAACGAATCGGCAACGGGAGTCTGACCTGCGACGTTGGCCGGATGGTGGGCTATGTGTGGCGCGTGTGGCGTGCCATGCTGTTGCCTGTCGTTGCTTCTCGTTGCGCATGAAAGGTCAGTCGTGGAGCCTCAGTGGGGCCGCCTTGGTGTCGCCATCCGGCGACAGCGCAAGCGCCTCGGCATGACCCAGGGCGACCTCGCTCAAGCCGCCGGCATGGCCATGCGCACCATCGGGAACTACGAGCGCGGCCGGGAACCCGAAGGTGACCTCGGCATTCCTGACGGCTACTACGTGGTGGCAGGCGTCATCGGCTGGACCACAGAGAGCGTCGACGCGGTCCTCGCCGGAGGCGACCCGACACCAGCGGTCGCGTCGGGGACAGTGAGGCAAGAAGCCGTCGAGGCCCTGACCGGGCCGGCCTTCAATCTCGCCGACCTCGCAAGGGACTCGGGTGCGCCCGAGGAGCTGGTCTCCCGATTCCGCGCCTCAGCGGTCGAACTGATCGGCTGGCTCAGTAATCACTCCTACAACCGAGGCACCAGCACGCTCGGCGAAGGCGTGATGCCGGGCGACGCGGAAACGATCCTCGGTCAGCTCGAAGAGGACGACGAACCGAGTAGCACATCGGGCCAGCTCCGGGGCTGACGGCGCCTCAGTTGATCGTGATACGGGCACCGTTGACCACAGTTGCCCCCCGATCGGACCGTTTCCTGTTGTTGCCCGACTCAAGGGTGTACAAAGGGATTTCCACATGGCGTGCCGCCCGCTCGACCCATTGGACCCGGGGGGTTGCATGCCTTACAACGACGTGGGCGTCTGCAGCGAACTCGGAATCACTGTCAGGCGGATGTGGTTGCGCGAGACCTGGGGGGCTTGGATCCCGCGCTACAAAACGATCATCATTGCTGACGGACTTTCCGAGGCAAACGAGCGATGTACGATCGCTCACCACCTAGAACACGCGCTGGCCGGTCACGGGCCATGCGGCACGGGGCCACACGCAGACAGACTGCGGGAAGCGCACCTGATGAGCCAGCTATCGATCTCACAGGACGACGACGCCGACCGTGCGGCCGCCCGCAAGTTGTTGTCCGGGATCGCACTTGTACCTTTGGCCACACGTGGCGATCTCTGCGCCGAGGCAGGCAAGATCGGCGTCACGGAACGCCTCCTCACGCTCCGGCTCGCAGACCTCTTCGGGGAGATGTCATGGCTGGTTCCATCGAAGATCGCTGGCTGAACAAGCGGAAGAACCCAGAGACCGGTCGCCGGGAGCGGACCAAACTCTGGGGGACGAACACGGCTCGGTACCGCGTCAAGGGCATACCCGGGGTCAAGGACCGGTCATTCCACGCACTCGATGACGCCAAGACGTGGAAGGCCACGGCGTTCACCGACTCCAAGCGCCACGAGTTCATCGACCCCCGCGAAGGCGCCATCCTCCTGGGCGACTACATCAAGAACGAGTGGTGGCCGACCCGCACCGACCCCGTCGGTACCGCCGCCCCGATGAAGTCCAAAATCTGGAAGCACATCATCGGCACCGCTCTCGGCCGGCAGCCTCTCAACGTCATCGAGGACAGGCTGCTGCTGGCCTGGCGTGCCGAACTGTCGGCGCGAGGGCTGCAGGAGTCAACGATCGAAGTGATCTGGAACCACCTCAGCACGATCCTGCAGTCAGCCGTCGGCAAGCGGATACCGCGGAACCCCTGCAGGGAAGCGGGCGGCGAGGTGCGGCCGCCGGGGGCGGGGGAGAGCAAGGCCCGCGCCTGGGGCGCTGGGGACGTGCTGGGTATCCGGGAAGGACTGCCGGACCGCTACGCGTCGATCCTGGACCTCGGTGTCCATGCCGGACTCCGGCAGGCTGAGGCCTTCGGGTTCAGCCCAGACGACGTCGACGAAGAACGGATGGTCCTCCACCTGCGTCGGCAGTTGCTCTGGGCCAACAGCACCCGCCCCTACTTCAAGCTCCCGAAGGGGCGCAAGGAACGAGATGTACCCCTATCGCCGGGTCTACTGCAGCTGCTCCGGCAACACGAGGATGCGTACCCGGCGGTGGAGGTCACCCTCCCGTGGCTTGGGCCGGGGAACAACAAGCGGCCCGCGGCGACCGTGCGGCTGCTGACGACGACCTGGCACGGCAACCGGATCAATCCGTCCATCTACAACCGCCGCACAATGAAGCCGGCCCTCGCTGCGGCTGGCCTCATCGCGCCAATGGGAGATGAGGGCTGGGAGCCATCGCGGGAGAAGATGCACCACCGGTTCCGGCACACCTACGCGAGCGTGCAACTCGCGGCTCGCGAGGATCCCGTGTCGCTGTCACACTGGATGGGTCACGCCTCTCCGGAGATCACGCTGCGGATCTACGCGCACTTCATGCCCGATGACGGGCGGCGCGGGCGGACGGCTCTGGACGAGTGGTTGAGTGTGGACTCCCGCTGAAAGTCCCTCCTGAATCCCTTGGGAACTTGGTGATCTTCGGCCCTGCCTTCCGGTCGTCGGAGTGCAGGGCCGATTGGTTTAGTCAGTAGGGAAGAACATGCAGGTCAGTAGGGGTAGAAGCCCGCGCCCGACTTACGGCCGAGCCGCCCGGCGTCGACCATCCGCTGGAGGATCGGCGGGGCCGCGTACAACGGCTCCTTGTACTCCGCGTACATCGAGTCGGCGATGGCGGCGACGGTGTCGAGGCCGATCAGGTCGGTCAGCTTGAGCGGGCCCATCGGGTGGGCGCAGCCCATCTCCATGCCGTTGTCGATGTCCTCGCGGGTCGCGATGCCCGACTCGAACATCCGGACGGCGGAGAGCAGATACGGCACCAGCAGCGCGTTCACCACGAAGCCCGAGCGGTCCTGGGCCCGGATCGCGTGCTTGCCCAGCACGTCCGTGACGAGGTGCTCCGCCCGCTTGAGGGTGTCACTGCCGGTGGTGAGCGCCGGGATCAGCTCGACCAGCGCCTGCACGGGTGCCGGGTTGAAGAAGTGGATGCCCAGCACATGCTCGGGGCGCGAGGTCGCCACCGCCAGCCTGACCAGCGGGATCGAGGAGGTGTTGGACGCCAGGATCGCGTCCTCGCGGGTCACCACCTGGTCGAGCACCCGGAAGATGTCCGTCTTGACCTGCTCGTTCTCCACGACGGCCTCGATGACCAGGTCGCGGTCGGCGAATTCGCCCAGGTCCGTGGTGAAGCTCAGCCGGCCGAGCGCCGCGTCCCGCTGCTCCTCGCTGATCTTGCCGCGCTCCGCCGCCTTGCCGAGCGAGTGGGTGAGCCGGGCCCGGCCCAGCTCCAGCGCCTCGCCCGTGGTCTCCGCGACCCTGACGTCGAGCCCCGCCTTCGCGCACACCTCGGCGATCCCGGAACCCATCTGGCCCGCGCCGACCACTCCGACGCGCTCGATGTCACTCACTCGACCAGCCCTTCACGCAGTTTCACCTCTACCGGACAGACGTTACCGGTGTCAGGGCCCGGCGCCGAGGGTGGGACCGTGTGATCCGGTCCCACCCTCGGCGCCCCTGGCCGCAGGTGCTGCTCAGACCTTGGTGCAGGCGGCGCCGTTCAGGGTGAACGCCGCGGGCACCGCCGCGGTCCCGGTGACCGTGGCGCCGAAGCCGAAGACCGCGTTGCCGCCGGCCGGTATCGAGGTGGCCCAGCTCGGCGCGGTGACGGACACGGCCGCCCCGCTCTGCGTGTAGTCCGCGCTCCACAGCGAGCTGATCTTCTCTCCCGCGGTGAAGGACCAGCCGAGCTTCCAGTTGTTCAGCGCGGAGCCGCCGGTGTTGGTGACCATGACGGAGGCCTGGAAGCCGCCGGGCCACTGGTTGGTGATCGCGTAGCCGACCGTGCACGACCCGGTCGACGTCCCGGTGGTGGGCGGAGTCGTCGGAGGTGTCGTCGGAGGTGTGGTCGGGGGAGTGGTCGGAGGTGTCGTGGACGGGCTCGTCGGGGGAGTCGTCGTCGGGGTGGTGGTGCCGGAGCTGTCCGAGGTGTCGCCGTAGATGATGCCGCGGCCGTTGGTCGCCACGTACACCCGGCCGTAGACCCGCGGGTCGCCGGTGATGGCGGTGTTGGTCACCCCGTACTGGTGGGCGTTGTCGTTGATCCGCACCCAGTTCGCGCCCGCGTCGGTGGAGCGGAAGATGCCGCGTACCCCGCCGATCTTCGCGCTGGTGTAGAGCGCCTGGTAGGACGCGCCGGGGGCCGCCTTGCCGAAGCCGATGTTGTCGGCCTCCTGCACGTTGGAGAGCTTGGTGAAGGACGCGCCGGAATTCGTGGAGTGCCACAGCCCGTACGTGCTGCCGCTGCCTCCCGCGATCCACACGTCGCCCTCGGCGCCGGGCAGCGCCTTCAGCTTCCCGCTGTCGGCCGGCAGCCCGGTGGCGGCGGTGGCGGCGAAGGTCGCGCCGCCGTCGGTGCTCACGTAGAACTTGCCGCCGTACAGGCCGTAGAACTTCTTCGCGTTCACCCGGTCGGACCCGATCGCCGCGCCGGTCGGTATGCCGCTCGCGGCCGACCAGGAGTTGCCGAAGCCGGTGGTGTGCTGCACGCCGGCGCCCTGCGGGCTCCACAGGAAGCCGCTGCCGTCCGCCGCCGCCGCGACCGTACCGCCGCCGCCGCCGACGCCGGACGGGTCGGTGCCGGCGAACCAGTTGGCGCCGTCGTCGGTGGAGAAGGCGACATGCGCGCCGGTGTCCTGGTTGCCGACCCTGACCATGGTGTTCGGGCTGGCGGCCGCGAAGTCCAGGCTGGTGGTCGTGGTGAAGTTCGGCTGGGTGAACATCATCGGCGGCACGGCCGTGAGGTCGGTGTGGCGGAAGCCGCCGATGTCACCGAGGGCGCTGATCAGCGGCGCGCCGGTCGGCGGGCTGATCAGGTCCTGGACCGAGGTCTCCTCCAGGCCCTTGGCGTTCGGCTTGATCGCGAACTTCGCGCCGGAGTCCCAGTTGGTGAGGTTGTCGGTGCCGTAGACGGTGGCGCCGGTGCCGTACCACATGCGGTTGGAGTTGAAGGGGTCGATCTCCAGCGACTCGGTCATCCAGCCCAGCTTCGGCGTCTCCTCCGGCGGCGCCGGATAGGCGCCCCAGCTCAGCCACGGCGAGGCGGAGACGTCCATCGTGTAGCGGTCGCTGCGGGTCGGGTAGCTGGTGATGTCCCAGGCCCGCGTCCAGGTGGACCCGCTGTTGGTGGAGCGGAACATCTGGGTGTCGGCCCACCAGGAGCTGTACCCGGTGACCATCACCGTCCCCGGGTGCTGCCGGTCCACGGTCAGCCCGCTGTAGCCGAAGTAGGTGTCCGCGTCCGACATCGGGCTGATGTTCGTCCAGGTGCCGGTCGCGGTGGCGTACCGCCAGACCTGGCCCTTGGCGCCGTCGTACGGGCCGCCGGTGTCGCTGGTGGCGAGGTAGAGGTAGCCGTTGACGGAGTCCAGTACGCCCTTGTGCGCGATATAGCCGGTGGGCTGCCCGGCGAGCCGCGACCAGGTGGAGCCGCCGTCGGTCGAGCGGTAGACGGTGTTGGCCTTGTCGGCGACGCCCACGTAGATGGTCTGCGTCGTGGCGCCCTTGGTGCCGGTGCGCGGGTCGAAGGTCACCCACACGTCGCCCTGGTTGTCGCTCTGGTAGCCGGTGCTGTCCGACGCGTCGGCCACGTAATTCCCGGCGTTGGGGAAGGAGGTGACCTTCGCCCAGGTCACGCCGGAGTCCGTGCTGCGCCACAGCCCGTTGCCGCTGGGTGCGGCGAAGTAGAGCACGCTGTCCTTGTTCGGGTCGATCGCCAGCCGCTCACCCATGCCGCGGCCCGGCATGTTCCCGCCGAGCTTGAACGGCAGCGCGGTCGCCGACCAGGTCGCGCCGCGGTCCGAGGAGCGCAGGATGGAACCGTTGTTGGGGTCCCAGGAGTTGGTGTACATCCCGACCGCGGCGTAGACCTTGTCCGGCGCCAGCGCGTCGGTGGCCAGGCTGACCACGCCGTTCTTGTTCCAGTCCGTCCACCCCGCCGAGTCCAGCAGCGGCGTCCACGACTTGGCCGACTCGTTCCACCGGTAGGCGCCGCCGATGTCGGTACGCGCGTAGGCGAGGTTCTTCTCCGACTGGTTGAAGATGATGCCGGGGACGAAGCCGCCGCCGCCGATCTGCACGTTCTTCCAGCTGTACGTGTCCGATACGGCGGCCGGCGCCGCGGCAGCGGCACCCGCGCCCGCGTTCGTGGCGGCCGCTGTCGCCGAGGCCACGGTGACGGCGCCGCCGATCAGGGAGAGCGCCGCGACGAGCGCGGCGAGGGGTCTGCGAAGCATGGGGGTACGTCCTTGGGTGGGGGGCGGACGAAGGCGTGGGAGCGCTCCCACGAGAGATCCGATGATAGCGCTCGCCTTCCCGGCTGCCAACGGTCGTCCCCTGACCGCCCCCCGAACTCCCCCGCCCGTGCGCACCTGCTGGGCTGGCCTCTGCGGTGGAGGGCACCCCCCTGGGGGCGCGGGGAACGGCGCGCTCAGCCCATCACCGGCCGGTGGTCCGGGGCGGACCGAGCGGCCCCTCGGGGCCGGTGGCGACGTGCGCCCATGCGAGGGCCTGGCAGGGTTGCCCCGGCGGAGCAAAGGGCAGGGATGGACGGTTCGGGTCGGCCCAGGACACCAGGAGGCAGGGATGGAACGGCTGTCACGGAGAACGCTCACTCTGGCCGCGGCCACCACGGCCGCGGCGGCCGCACTGCCGACAGCGGCGCGCGCGGCCACCGCCGAAGCCGAAGCCGAAGCCGCCACGGGAGTGGGCGCGGCCCACCACCCCCACAAGCCCCGCAGGGAATTGCGGGGCATGTGGATCGCGACCGTCGCGAACACGGACTGGCCGTCAGCCCCAGGCCTGCCCCCAGAAGCCCAGCGCAGCGAATTGCTCGGGCTGCTCGACCTGGCGGTCGAGCGGCGGCTGAACGCCGTCATGTTCCAGGTGCGGCCCACCGCGGACGCGTTCTGGCCGTCGCCGTACGAGCCGTGGGCCGCGTATCTGACCGGGACGCAGGGGTGCGACCCCGGATGGGACCCGCTGGGCACGGCCGTGCGCGAGGCCCACCGCCGCGGCCTCGAACTCCACGCGTGGTTCAACCCCTACCGGGTGGCGAACAGCGACGACCCGGCCCTGCTCGCCCCGACCCACCCGGCGCGGCTGTACCCGGAGTGGACGGTCGCCTACGGCGGCAAGCTCTACTACAACCCCGGCCTGCCGGAAGTCCGCCGCTTCGTGCAGGACGCGATGCTGGACGCGGTCCGCCGCTACCCGATCGACGCCGTCCACTGGGACGACTACTTCTACCCCTACCCGGTCGCCGGCCAGGTCTTCGACGACGACGACGCCTACGCCCGCCACGGCGCCGGCTTCCCGGACCGCGACGCCTGGCGCCGGCACAACACCGACCTGCTGGTCCACGAGACCGCCCTGCGTATCAAGGCGATCCGCCCGGGTACCCAGTTCGGCATCAGCCCCTTCGGCGTGTGGCGCAACGCCGCCACCGACCCGCTCGGCTCGGCCACGACCGCGGGCGTACAGACCTACGACGACCTGCACGCCGACACCCGCGGCTGGGTCCAGCGGGAGTGGATCGACTACATCGTCCCGCAGGTTTATTGGAACATCGGCTTCACGGCCGCGGACTACGCCGTGCTCGTCCCCTGGTGGTCCGACGTCGTCTCCGGCACCCGGGTGCGCCTCTACGTCGGCGAGGCCCTCTACAAGGTGGGCGTTCCGGCGCAGCCGGCACAGTGGCAGGACCCCCGAGAACTGCTCCGCCACTTGGACCTCTGTGCCGGACACCCGCAGGTCCGGGGCAATGTCTACTTCTCCGCCACCCAGGTCGCCGCCGACCCCCTGGGCGCCATGACCCTCGTCCAGGACCGCTACGCGCAGCGGGGTGGGCAATGGGCCCGCTAGAGCGCATGGCGGCCCTCTTGGCCGATCTTCCGGACGCAGACCGGGCTGGCTAGCACTCGCAGGCCTTCAGGGGACTTCAGAGAGGCGGACAGAGCCTCCGAGTGCCGCCACGAGGACTCCACTCCCGCTACCTCCCCGGAGCGGGACTGGAATCAAGGTTTCGGTACGCCGCGGAGCGGCCTCATAGGGCGGGGGCCTGGAGCGCATGTGAACGACGAAGGCCTCCGTGCTCTAGGGCCTGTTGTGAAAGTGCTGACGGGCCGGACGAGGTGATGCCCAGGTCCGGCCCGTCCGCTCGTCTCTACAGGTCGAGCTGGTACTGCAGTGTCGTGTGCGTGGGCAGGTAGCCGAGGCTGTCGCTGATGTGTCTCATGTGCGTGTTGCTGTCGGCGGTGTCGGTCAGGAGGCCGCCGAGGTCCGGGTAGTGCCCCTGGGCCTGTCGGATCGACTCGGCCTTCATCCAGCGGCCGAGGCCGTGTCCGCGGTGCTCGGGAAGCACGCCGGTGCCGTAGTGCTGGGCATCACCTGTGCCGCCGCCGGGCACGACGAGTTCGGTGAACCCGGCGATCGAGCCGTTGGAGGTGTCGATGGCGACGACTGAGACGTGACCTTCGAGAACTGTGTCAGCGCGCCCGCCATGTTCCGGAACGCGAAAATCTTTGCCACAGCCTTCGCTGATTGCCGAATGGTCGGAGCTGACTTTCAGTTCACGGAGATGCACAACGTGCGCTTCGTGAACTGTGACCTCACTGGCGCTCAGTTCGGCAACGTCAAGATGGGAACGGTCCGGGCCGGGCTGGCGTGCGAGGAACCGGCTCGGGTATAGGACACCCGGTAGGTTTGTATCCGCTGCTCACTTGTCGTCGTCGTCCGACCCGTAGAGGTGCGACTCATTTCGAACCATCCGGCGAGTGGCGCGGTGCCGGTCAGGCGTGCGTGTGTCTCGCTGCACCCCATCCTGCCTGGCAGGCTATTTCTCTTGCGAGCGTCACGCCGAGTGGTTTCTGGCCTACTGTCCGCGATGGCGGCGGCCGTGCCCTGCCTTGCCTGGTCCGCCTTGTGCCCGGCGTGCTCGTGGTGGACCGACTCGATGCCCCGAGGCCGGTGACGGTCGGCACACGCACCGGGCGGGTCTCGCGTCGGCCGTGCCCGGTCTCGCGGTCGTAGCGCACCGTGGCGCACTTCTTCCACGGTAGGCCCGCAGTGCGGCGTGCAGGCGCGGCTGGTCGCGCTTGACGACGAGGACGAAGTACGGCGGGGATGGCACCGGCCTGGGCGATGCCGCCGGCCCTCCCGTCCACGCGAGCGACACTTGCGGATGGCGGTGCCACGGCTGCTGCTCCTCACAGCAGATAGCGGCGCGGGTTACAGCCGCGCGCTTGTCTTTCCAGGAGCCGGCACAAAGTGCCGACCGGCGCGGGGCGCTGCAATTCCTGAGCGCGCGTCGCCCAGGAGGGGTGAGCGCTCACATTCGGTGGGAGGGGTCCAGGTGTGCGCGGTCGGCCTGCGGGGGCAATGCTCCGGTAGAGGGGTCGAAATGAGACTGACACATCTGTCGGCGCCACCTCAAGGGGTGTGCGGTACGCGCCTGTTCCGGTGCCGGCCCCGCGCGCCGGCCGTCCGCGCGGGGACCTCGGCTTCTGGCGCCGATGCGGGCACAGAGGCGCCCAGGGCAAGGGTGGGGACGGGAGGTCTCACCGATGACCGGATGAATCGGTTCGTGTCGTGAGGCTTGACACCGCGAGGGGCGGAGGTGCACGTTCTTGTATCCGAAACATCTGTCCCTCCAGTGATGCCATATCTCCGACCGATCAGTATATGTGAGCGCTAACACGGTGGGTGCCCGTCAGGTGAGCCGAGGGGTCGGGCGGTCCGGGCGGGCCCCCTTCCCCCTGGTTGTCGGCGAGTTGTGGTGGGACAAGGCCAACCCGGCGGGTCGCTCACCGCCTTACGGCTTCAGCGCCGCCCCGGCCGGTTCACCACCTGCCCGTGCCGGGTCCGTCTACAAGGAGGATCGTGTGAAGCGACAACACGTACAGCCGCCGCGCCGTCGACGCCTGGCCCTTTGGTCCGTGGCCGTCGTGGCGCTGCTGACCGGGGCTGTGGGAACACAGCCGGCCACGGCGACCGCCCTAAGGCCCACGGCGGCCGTTCCCGCCGCGCCGGCCTCCGGCACCGACGGCTTCACCGCGGGCAACGCCGCCATCGCGTCGGTCGACCTGGCCGGCACGTGGGGCTTCACCCCGGTGGGCCGGTCGGCGACGTCGATCACCGTGCCGGGCGGCGGCTGGTACAAGCAGGGCTTCACCGATGTGAACGAGGCGGTGTACTCCCGCACCATCACCGTGCCGGACTCCGGGCAGCCGCAGTCCACATGGATCGAGTTCGGCGCGGTGAACCACCAGGCGACCCTGTCGGTCGACGGGCGGACGGTGGCGACCAAGACCACCGCCTTCACGCCGTCGAACTTCGACATCAGCGCTTACGCCACACCCGGCACCACGCACACCATCACGGTCGATGTGAAGGGCAGGGGCGCCCTGAAGAACCCCGCGAACGGCAGGTATCTGGTGCCCGACGCGGCGGACTGGGCCGAGGCCGTGCCGCAGGGGATCTTCCGTTCGGCGTTCCTGCGCGTGTATCCGGCGGTGTACGTCAGCGACACGTTCGTCCGTACGTCCGTGGCCAATCAGACCCTCACCTACGACGCGTCGGTGACCAACACCTCAGGCGCCGCGCGGACGGTGACGCTGACCGGCTCGCTCGCCTCGGACAACGGCACGTCGTTCAGCTATCCGGCGCTGCCGAGCAAGACGGTCTCGGTGGCCGCCCACTCGACGGTCAAGGTGACGGTCGGGCCGGTGGCGTGGAACCTGGGCTCCTCCTCGTACTGGTGGCCCAACGTCCCCTACCGCCAGGGGTATCGCGCCCAACTGCACCGCCTGACGGTCCACGCGGCGACCGACGACGGCCGCACCAGCGACGCCACGTACCGCTTCGGATTCCGGGAGAGCAGCCAGAACGGCGAGTACTACTACCTCAACGGCGTGCGGGTGAACTTCCGCGGCGACAACCTCCAGGGCGCCGACTTCGACCGCGTCAACAACGGCGGCAAGGGCGACGCCTACGACACCCTGCCCGGCTTCCTCGCGCCCTCCTCGGGCAACGGCGGCTGGCCGCAGGCGGTCGACAACTACCAGCGGCTGAACTACAACGTGGTCCGCATTCATCAGGAGCCGGCCAGCCCCTACATGCTCGACGTGGCCGACGAGATGGGCCTGATGATCATCGACGAGACCGGCATCCGCGGCTCCAACAGCCTTCAGGACTTCGTCGCCGGGCACGACAACATGGTCGACCACGCCCGCTCGCTGACCCTGCGCGACCGCAACCACCCGGCCGTGATCCGCTGGAGCCAGAGCAACGAGCCCGGCAGCAGCGGTATGGACTCGGAGCAGTTCGAGAAGGACCTGTACGCGGCGATGAACGGCAACGACGGCACCCGGCCGGTCAGCGTCGACTCGTGGGTCGGCGCTCCGGCCAACCCCTACCCCACCATGACGTACGCCAACTTCGACGTCTTCGCGCACTACTTGGACGGTTTCGGCAACTACGGCGAGAAGGTCGTCTCGGTGTCCGGCCGGCCGGACGGCGAGGGCGAGTACATCTGGCCGAAGTGCAACACCAAACAGGGCTTCGAGTGGTTCGCCACCACGATGGTGGCCAAGCGCGCCAAGGACGCCAGCGACCTGCGTCCCTACACCCTGCTGTCCGCCTGGGCGGGCGTCATACCCGGCGTCCGTACCACCGACTTCACCCCAGAAGAGGGCGGCCACCCCCTCTACGGCGTCGACAACCTCTCCGACCCGTGGAGCAATCCGCAGATCCAGCGCGTCCAGGCCGCGTTCAACCCCGTTGCCGCGGTCGACCTGCCCTACTGGTCGGCCTCCGGCGTGTCGGACTCCAACGGCACCTTCCCGCTCACGCAAGCGGTCCCCGGATACGCCGCCAACAGCACCGTGAACCGTACGATCTCGGTGTTCAACGACGACTTCACCGGCACCGCCGTGGGCTTCGCCTGGAGCGCCCACCTCGACAGCGCCACCGGCCCGGTGATCGCCTCCGGGAACACCACCCTCACCGTCCCGCTCGGCTCGAAGGCGACGCAGACCGTGTCGTTCACCGCGCCGTCCAGCGGCTCACGGGTCTACCTCGTCCTGTCCACCAGCAAAGCCGGCACGACCGTGTTCAACGACGCGGTCGAGTACTTCACGTTGAGCGGCGGCGGGAGCACCGGTCCCGCACCGGGCTCCTACCGGATCGTCAACCGCAACAGCGGCAAGCCGCTGGCCATCGCCGGCAACTCCACCGCCGACGGCGCCAAGGCCGTCCAGCAGACCGGCGGCGGGACCTGGACCCTCAGCGCCTCCGGCAGCGCCTTCACCCTGCGCTACAACCCCACCGGCAAGGTGCTCGACGTCAACGGCGGTTCCACCACCACCGGCCTCCAGTTGGAGCAGTGGACCGCCAATGGCGGCACCAACCAGCAGTGGTACGTGCGATCCACCGGCGACGGGTATTACACCATCATCAGCCACGACAGCGGCCTGGCGGCCGACGTGAGCGGCCAGTCGACCAGCGACGGCGCCCAAGTCGTGCAGTGGACCGCCAACAACGGCGCCAACCAGCAATGGCAGCTGACACCGTCCTGATCCGACGGCCCGCCTGCCGGATGTGCCGCCACCTCCCCGTGGCGGCACATCCGGGGCGTGCGGCCATCCCGGGCCGGCGGCGGTGCTGCGGTGGCGGCGTCGCGGAGCGGCGCGGGCAGGGCTCGATCATCGCGGGCCTTCAAGGTGCCTCACGGAGGCGCACGGGTCCTCCGAGGGCCGCCGCTTTTTCGGCGGCAGGCAAAGCGATCAGCAGCACAGCCGCACCGAGGAGTGCGATGACCGCGATCCAGCCCGCGCCTACGTGCATCGCGTGGATGAACGCGTTGTCAGCGGCCTGGGCAAGGGCGGGGCGGTGGGTAGCGGTGGCGGCCTGGCGGGCCTGTTCTGCGGAAACCCGGGCCTGATCCCGCACCGGACCGGGTGCGCCCTTCAACGAAGGCTCGATCGCGCGTCGGTACGTGATCGACATGATCGTGCCGCCTACGGCGATTCCGATCACGCTGCCGGTCTGCCGCACGGTGTTGGTGACGGCAGAGCCTGCGCCGGCCTGCTCCAACGGCAGGTCGCTGATCAACGCGGCCGTGACGGGGCCGATCACCATGCCGATCGAGAGGCCCTGTATCAACAGCAGGATCTCGATCCAGCCGAGTGGGGTCCGCAGTCCGAGGAACCCGTACGCGCCCATGGTGAGCGCGGCCAGGGTCAGCGCCGGCACGGCGACAGGGCGCAGCGACAGGCGGCGGACCAGGCGGGTGCCGAGGGGTGCTCCCGCGAGCGCGCCGAACGCGGTCGGGATGTTGGCCAGGCCCGCCTTCATCGGCGAAAAGCCGAGCGCGCCTTGCAGGTAGAAAGCGTTGTAGAAGGTGATGGCGGCCACGGCGAAGAGCAGCAGTCCGAGTGCCGCATTGCCGCCACCGAATGTGCGTTGCGCGAGCAGTCGCGGATCAAAGCTGGGCGCTTTGACGCGCATTTCGGCGAATACGAAGACGGCCAGCAGAACCAGACCGGCGGCGATCGGCGCCCAGACGTCGGTACGACTCCACGCAGCCGCCTGTCCCGCCCGGATCAGCCCGTAGGCCAACGCCACCAGTCCACTGGCCGACAGCAGCATTCCGGCGGGGTCCAGCGGCCGCGGAGCGGGGCTGCGGAAATTCGGAACCAGCGCGGCGAGCCCGGCCAACGACAATGCCGCGACCGGGACATTGATCAGGAAGACCGAGCCCCACCAGAAATGCCCGAGCAGGAATCCCGCCAGCACCGGGCCGGCGGCCATTCCGACACCGGCCGACGTCGAGAAGACGCCGATCGCGGCAGCCCGCGCGGGGCCGGTGAAGGTCCACATGAGGATGGCCAGGTTGGCGGGCGTGATCAGCGCGCTGCCCACGCCCATCGCAGCCCGAGCCGCGATCAGCTGGCCCGCATCGCCTGCGTACGCCGCCCACAGGGAGGCCCCGGCGAAGACCGCCAACCCACCGGAGAACACGGTCCGGTGACCGAAGCGGTCGCCCAGTGCGCCCGCGGTGAACATCAGTGTGGCGAAGGCCAGAGTGTACGAACCCGTCGCCCACTGCAGCTGACCGGGATCGGCCCCCAGGCCGCGGACGGGGTCGGCGAGGGTTTCCAGCGCGGTGCTCAGGACGGTGTTGTCCAGCCAGATCAGCAGCGAACACAGCATGAGAACGGAAAGGATCAACTGCTGCCTGGACTTCGGCAATGTCGGAGGCGGGGTCATGAACACCTTCGGATATCGATCAGCAAGAATCTGACCGACTGGAACGTAAGCAAACTCCACAGCGCTGTCAAGTGTGGAGTTTCCAGTCATGACTGTTGCGGAATAAGGGAATCCATGCCCTCTGCCGGATTTGCGGGATGAACAGTTCTGTGCCCTCCGGCGGATTTGCGAATTCACGGAATTCATGACTTCCGGAGGGTTGCGACCGGGCGGATCCCATGCCCTCCGGTGAGCTGCCGCACCGTGTCCCGCGACCCCAGTTGACCGGGCCCGGTTCAGATGTCGGCGCGCGCCTGCTCGATCCATCCCAGCACGGCCTTGGCCCCGCACCGTTCGGCGGTGGCCTGCGCCTCGTCGAGGTGCCCGAGGGCCGCCTCGCGGTCGCCGGTCTCGGCGGACAGGAAGCCGAGCGCCACCAGCCCCGCAGCGACCCCGGGCAGGAACCCGATCTCGCGCCGCAGCGTCACGGACTCGGTCAGCAGCTCGCGGGCTCGGTCGATCCGCCCGGCTTCCTTCTCGGCGAAGCCGAGATGGCGCACCGCGTAGGACATGGTCTTCCGGTCGCCGACGGACCGCGCCAGCGCGTAAGACCGCTCGAAGTACGGCCTGCCGGTGGCGCCGTCGTCGCGTACCACCTGGTGCCAGCAACCGATCCAGAACAGCGCGTCGGCCTCACCGCCCGCATCGTCCAGGCGGTGGTACAGCTCGGCCGCACGCTCGAACAGCACCAGCTCCTGCGGGTTCTCCCGACGGTCGTCGAGGAAGCGCACGTGCAGCACCTTTCCGCGCTCCAGCGCGATCGGTGCCTCGACCGCGTCCAACTCCTGGTCGGCCGTGGCCAGCGCGGACGTGTCCCCGCCGAACATCGCCAACTCGTAGAGCTCCCGCGCCCGCTCGATCCGGTCCTGCTCCGGCATGCCCTGCCCCTCCCGCTCGGTGGATCACTCCCGGGCGAGGCTACCGTCAGGCAATTGCCCGCCACCCGGGATTTTGTCCGGGCCCCGCTCCGTGCCCCGGCTGTACGCTGAGCCGGACTCGGTGCTGCTCGGAGAACGGACTGGACTTCATGGACGTCGTCTTCGCCGGTCACGTGATCGAATGGCGAGGGCCTGCCCCGTTCTACTTCGTGCCTGTGCCGGAAGGGCAGTCCGCCGACATACGCGAGGTGGCGTCGATGGCCACGTACGGCTGGGGCGTCGTCCCTGTCGAGGCCCGGATCGGTGGGGTCGCCTTCACGACATCGCTCTTCCCGAAGGACGGCGGTTATCTCCTGCCGATCAAGAGCGCCGTGCGCGTGCCGCAAGGCCTCTCGGCCGGGGACGAGGTCACCGTGGAGATGACCGTTCGGGTGTAGCACCGGCGGCCACCAGGTTCTGCCCGCGCCTGCAAGCGCGCGACCGTGCACCGCTTCCCTGACGCGATGCACGGCCTGGAGCGGGGGATCGCTCGGTGATCCCGCGACAACCGTCGCGGCCGAGAGCCTCTTTGAAAGCAGCCTGCACGCGTTTTCCGTGCTGGTCGGCCATCCAGGCGGTGCATGTCGGACGTGCTCACAGCGGTGCGCCCCGCTCCTTGCCCGCAAGCGGTGCGGGCGGCGACGTCGCGGGGCAGGGCCTAGGCTGAGAGGATCATGTACCGATTCAGCACGCCGTGGGGCGACCTCGACCTGACCCGCTACCCCGCGGAGCCCCGCGAGCAACTGCGGGCCTGGGACGCGGCGGACGACTACCTGCTGCGGCATCTGGCGGAGAATCCGCCCGCGCCGGGCGGGACGACCGTGGTGCTGGGGGACCGATGGGGCGCCCTGGCCACCGCGCTCGCCGAGCGGCAGCCGGTGCAGATCTCCGACTCCTTCCTCGGGCAGCAGGCGACCCGGGCGAATCTGCGCAGGATCGGGGCCGAGGACCGGGTACGGCTGCTCTCGCCCCGTGACACCTGGGCCGCACCGCCGGAGCGCGTCGACCTGCTGCTGGTCCGGGTGCCGAGGAACCTGGCGCTGCTGGAGGACCAGCTGCACGCGCTGGCGCCGGCCGTCCACCGGGACACCGTCGTGGTCGGGACCGGGATGGTCACCGAGATCCACACCTCGACCCTGGCCCTCTTCGAGCGGATCCTCGGCCCGACGACCACCTCGCTCGCCGTACGCAAGGCCCGGCTGATCCACTGCACGCCCGACCCCGGCCTGCCGCGCACCCCCGGCCCCTGGCCGCTGCGCTACGCCCTGCCGGACGGCATCGGCCCGATGTCGGGGCGTACGGTCACCAACCACGCCGGCATCTTCTGCGCCGACCGGCTCGACGTCGGGACCCGGCTGCTGCTCGGGCACCTGCCCCGGCGCCAGGGGCCCGACCGGGTGATCGACCTGGGCTGCGGCAACGGTGTCGTCGGTACGGCGGCTGCGCTCGCCAATCCGGAGTCCGACGTGCTCTTCACCGACGAGTCCCACCAGGCCGTCGCCTCGGCCGAGGCGACCTTCCGGGACAACGCGGGAGCGGCCGCCGCGGCGGAATTCCTGGTCGCGGACGCGGCGACCGGCGTGCCCGCGGGCAGCGCCGACCTCGTACTGAACAACCCGCCCTTCCACTCCCACCGCGCCACCAGCGACAGCAGCGCGCGCCGGATGTTCGCCACCGCCCGGGCCGCGCTGCGGCCCGGGGGCGAGCTGTGGGTGGTCGGCAACCGCCATCTGGGCTACCACGTGCGGCTGCGGCGGCTGTTCGGGAACAGCGAGGTGATGGCGTCCGACCCGAAGTTCGTGGTGCTGCGCGCGGTGCGGCAGCCGCCCCGGGCCTGACCGGGGCCGGGCTCAGGCGGCTTCGACGGCCGCCTTGATCCGGTGGGCGAAGGCGTCCGCGTCCCTGCGGGCGGCCAGCAGGGCGAGGCCCACCAGGAGTTTGCCGACGCCGTGGCCCTCCAGGACGTTGAAGATCGAGACCCGGGTGCCGCCGCCGGGCAGCGACTGCAGGTCGTAGCCGCCCTCCTGGGAGGTCACGGTGTTCTTGGACAGCTCGGTCCAGCGGATCCTGGTCGGCTGCTGGAAATCGGTGATCCGGAATTCGCGCTTGGTCGTCATGCCGGCGTCCTTGACGGTGCTGGCGTAGACCGTGCCGATCGCGGTGGGGCCGTCCGTGGTCTTGGTGATCTCCAGGACCCGCGGGCTGAACTTCGGGTCGTTGGTGCCGTCCGCGAGGAAGGCGAAGACCTCTTCGATCGGGCGGTCGATCTCGACTGTTCCTGCGAACTTGCCGGCCATGGCTCCTCCTGTGCGGGCGTACGCCGGTCCGGCGTGCGGGCATTGTCGCAGAGCAGCCGGGGCGCGCGCGGCAGACTCGCGCGAGCGCCCGACCGGCGGGGGCACGGCAGGCGCGTGCGTACGCCTCCCCGGCGGGGGCACGGCAGGCCCGCCCGAGCGCCCCACCGGCCGACGCCGGCCGACGGCTGCTCCGCTACTCCGCCACGCCGGTGAGCAGCGTGCGCACCACCGTGCGGATCTCCGCGGCCTCCGGGGCGGTGCCGGGCTGCAGCCCGGCGAAGAGCAGGTGTCCGGTCCCGATCAGCATCATCGCCAGCGTGTCGACGTCCGCGTCGGGCGCGAGGCGGCCGAGGTCGCGCTCCGCGCGGAGGTAGGCGGCGACCATCTCGGTCGCCTCGGCGAGCACGGGTACGCCGCTCACTCCGCTGCCGCGCAGCATCGCGCGCAGGCTGTCGCGCGCGGTGACCAGGCCGACGATCGCCACGGCGACCGAGCAGAACAGCGTCGAGAGGGTGTCGCCGAGATTCCCCTCGACGGTGCCGGTCCCCGCGGACTCGCGCAGGGCGGTCGCCTGGTGCTCGACCCGGCCGATCCGGTCCCTCACGAGTTCGGCGAGGAAGGTGTCGAAGTCGGCGAAGTGCCGGTGCAGCACGCCCTTGGCGACGCCGGCCTCCGCGGTGATCGCGCGGCTGGTCAGCGCGTTCTGCCCCTCCCGCAGCAGGATGCGCTCCGCGGCGTCGAACAGCTGCTCCCGTACGTCGCGCAGGGCCACTCCGGTCGGCACCGCGGGTCCGCCTCTCGTCCGTCGAGGGCCCACCCGTTGGCGAGTGGGCGGGTGCCCACTTAGAGTGGGCGCATGCCCACCTTACCGTCATCCGGCATGGACCCGCGCCGGCGCGGCATGGCCGAATCCTTCGGCGCCGACGCGGAGCGATACGAGCGCACCCGCCCCGGTTGCCCCGACGCCCTGATCGCCGCTGTCACCGCGGCGGCCCCCGGCCCCGACCTCCTCGACGTCGGCTGCGGCACCGGCATCGCCGCCCGGCAGTTCCAGGCCGCGGGCTGCCGGGTGCTCGGCGTGGACCCCGACCCGCGGATGGCGGCCGCCGCCAGGCGCGGCGGGCTCCGGGCCGAGGTGTCGGCCATCGAGACCTGCGACCCGGCCGGCCGCAGCTTCGACGCGGTCGTCGCGGGCCAGTCCTGGCACTGGGTCGCCGCGGCCGCCGGTGCGGCGCAGGCGGCCCGCGTCCTGCGGCCCGGCGGCCTGCTCGCCCCGTTCTGGAACGTGGCCTGCCTGCCGCCCGACCTCGCCGAGGCGGTCCGCACGGTCTACGCGCGGCTGCTGCCGGACTCGCCCGCCTACCGCAAGGCGATGCCCGCCCTCGACGGCTACGCGCCGATCTTCGACACGGCCGCCGACGGCATCCGCCAGGCGGGCTCCTTCACCGAGCCGCAGCGGTGGCGCCACGACTGGCAGCGCACCTACACCCGCGACGAGTGGCTGGACCAGGTCCCGACCTTCGGCGGCCACAGCCTCTTCCCGCCGGCCACCCTCGCGGCACTGGTGCAGGGCATCGGCGAGGCCGTCGACGCGGTGGGCGGCGCCTTCACCGTGGACTACGCGGCCGTCGCGGTCGCGGCCACCCTCCGTCCCGCTCGCTAGAGCCGCGTCGCGGCACCCGTCAGCCACACCCCGGCGGCGACCGTGCAGGCGGCGGCGAGGCCCGCCAGCGGGACCGCCAGGTGTCCGGCGAGCGTGCACAGCAGCACCGCGGCCGCGCCGGCCGGCAGGACCAGGTGCTGGGCGAGCCCGTTCTTGAAGTGGCGGGTGTGCACGGCCCACACGGTGATCATGAAGATCGCGGTGGGCACCGTGACGCAGGCGCCCGCGGCGCGCGCCGAGATGTCCGCGTGGTGGGTGACCTGCTCCACCGCGACCTCGATGCCCGCACCGATCGCGGCGGCCGAGCCCAGCACGGCGTAGTGGCCGTAACCCCACACGAAGGCCCGCCTGCTGGACACCAGGTGCTCGTGGATGGGCACCGCGAAATAGCTCCAGAAGGCGGCGAAGACGATCAGCAGGCCGCCGCCCGCGATCGGCAGCAGCAGATCGAGCGCCGCCGACTCGTCCAGCGCGGACTGCACGGCGACCGTCGCCGCCGAGATGGTCTCGCCGAGCATGATGATGGTGAACAGCCCGTAGCGCTCGGCGATGTGGTGCGGATGCCAGGACGTCGCGTGGTCGTGCTCGGCATACGCGGGCACCGCCAGTTCGGCCACCACCAGGACCAGGAACCCGCCGGTCCAGAAGGACCCGGGCAGCAGGAGCAGCCCCACCCAGGCGAACTCCACGACGACGAGCCCGGCGGCGTACCGCAGGGCGACCTTGCGCGCCGCCCCGCGCTCGCCGAGCGCCGCCCGCAGCCACTGGAAGGTCAGCGCCACGCGCATGACGAGGTAGCCGACGACGGCGACCGTGTAGTCGCCCTGGTCGAAGGCCCGCGGTACCCCGGCCGCCAGCACCAGGACGCCCGACATCTGCACCAGCGTCGCGAGCCGGTAGGCGATGTCGTCGGTGTCGTAGGCGGACGCGAACCAGGTGAAATTCATCCAGGCCCACCAGATGGCGAAGAAGACCAGCAGATATCCGCCGATCCCGTGCGCGGGCTCCCCCTCCGCGAGCGCGTGCACCAGCCTCGACCCCGCCTGTGCGACCGCCACGACGAAGCACAGGTCGAACAGCAGCTCCAGCGGCGTCGACGCCCGGTGCGGCTCGTTCCTGCTCCGCGCCCTTATCGGCAACCGGACGGCGACCGCCCTGCCGTGGCCTGCCCCCGTCGGGGTGGTCATCTCATCCATGACGGGATTCTCGCCGACATCCCGGCGCACATCCCGCAGCACCCGGAATCCCGCGCACCTCCCGCAGCCGCCGGAGCCGCCGCAGGCCTCAGCTCCTGGCGAGGACGCAGAATTCGTGGCCCTCCGGGTCGGACAGGCATGTCCACGGGACGTCGCCCTGGCCGACGTCGAGGTCGGTGGCGCCGAGGGCGCGCAGGCGGGCCACCTCCGCCTCCTTGTCGGCGCCGGGGTGGGGCACCAGGTCGAGGTGGACGCGGTCCGGGACGGTCTTCCGGTCGGGGGAGCGGAGGAATTCGAGGTAGGGGCCGGTGCCGGCGGGGGAGCGCAGCACCGCCTGGCCGTCGGTCACCGCGTGCAGTGCCCAGTCCGTCGCCTCGTCCCAGAAGCGGGCCATGGCCGGCGGGTCCGCGCAGTCGACCACCACCGCGGCGACCGGCCCGGTGTCCTGGTAGGTCCTGCGGGGTTCGAGCACGCAGAATTCGTTGCCCTCGGGATCGGCGAGCACGGTCCAGGGCACGTCGCCCTGGCCCACGTCGGCGGGCGTCGCGCCGAGGGACCTCAGCCGGGCGACCAGGGCGGCCTGGTGGGCGAGGGAGGTGCTGGCGAGGTCGATGTGCACGCGGTTCTTCACCGCCGCCTTGGCCTCCGGGACGGCGATGACGTCGATGCAGACGGTGGCCGCCGGGTCCAGCCAGTCGAAGCCGGCGGGGGTGGCGCTGGTCGCGCCCTGTCCTCCGGTGGAGGCGGTCCAGCCGAGCGCATCCGCCCAGAACCGGCCGACCGCCTGGTCGTCCCGGGCCTTGATGTTCACTTGAACCAGTCGCAGTGGCATGGCGGGGATCCTATGCACACGCCGGGCGCACACGCCGGAATGACCTTTGCATAAAAGTGCGGCCCGCCGTATAGTCATGCCGTTGACGAGGAGGGTTCGATGGCGGTGCGGGTGGCGGTTGCCGGGGCGAGCGGATATGCGGGCGGGGAGGTGCTGCGGCTGCTGGTCGGGCACCCCGGAGTCCTGATCGGGGCGGTGACCGGGAATTCCAATGCCGGGCAGCGGCTCGGCGGGCTCCAGCCGCATCTGGTGCCGCTGGCCGACCGGGTGCTCCAGGACACCTCGGCCGAGGTGCTCGCCGGGCACGACGTGGTCTTCCTCGCGCTGCCGCACGGGCAGTCCGCGGCCGTGGCCGAGCAGCTCGGCGACGAGGTGCTCGTGGTCGACATGGGCGCCGACTTCCGGCTGGAGAACGCGGCCGACTGGGAGCGCTTCTACGGCTCGCCGCACGCCGGCACCTGGCCCTACGGGCTGCCCGAACTGCCAGGCGCCCGCGCCGCGCTCGCCGGGACCCGGCGGATCGCGGTGCCCGGCTGCTACCCGACCGCCGTGTCGCTCGCGCTCGTACCCGCCTACGCCGCCGCGCTCGCCGAGGACGAGGCGGTCGTCGTCGCGGCGTCCGGCACCTCGGGCGCCGGCAAGGCGGCCAAGCCGCATCTGCTGGGCTCCGAGGTCATGGGGTCGATGAGCCCGTACGGCGTCGGCGGCGGCCACCGGCACACCCCGGAGATGATCCAGAACCTCAGCGCCGCGGCCGGCACCCGGGTCGGCGTCTCCTTCACGCCCACCCTGGCGCCGATGCCCCGCGGCATCCTCGCCACCTGCACCGCCAAGGCCCGCCCCGGCGTCACCGCCGCCGACGTCCGGGCGGCCTACGAGAAGGCGTACGCCGACGAGCCGTTCGTCCACCTGCTGCCCGAGGGCCAGTGGCCCGCCACCGCGTCGGTCTACGGTTCCAACGCCGTTCACCTCCAGGTGGCGTACGACGAGGACGCGCGGCGCATCATCGCGATCAGCGCCATCGACAACCTGGCCAAGGGCACCGCGGGCGGCGCGGTGCAGAGCATGAACATCGCCCTCGGACTGCCCGAGACGACCGGGCTCACCACGATCGGAGTCGCCCCATGAGCGTGACCGCAGCGAAGGGATTCCAGGCGGCGGGCATCGCCGCCGGG
The DNA here is from genome assembly GCA_036015235.1 of Streptomyces sp. NBC_00433. Lineage (NCBI taxonomy): Bacteria > Bacillati > Actinomycetota > Actinomycetes > Kitasatosporales > Streptomycetaceae > Streptomyces > Streptomyces sp. NBC_00433. Next base: position 7,814,410 of record CP107926.1, read on the forward strand.
ATCAAGGCGAACGGCAACCCGGACCTGGCCCTGGTGGTCAACTCGGGCCCGCGCCGCGCCGCCGCGGGCGTCTTCACCTCCAACCGGGTGAAGGCCGCGCCCGTGCTGTGGTCGGAGCAGGTGCTCAAGGGCGGCGCGGTGACCGCCGTCGTCCTCAACTCCGGCGGCGCCAACGCCTGCACGGGGCCGCAGGGCTTCCAGGACACGCACGCCACCGCCGAGCGGGTCGCCGAGGTGCTCGGCCACAGCGCGGGCGAGGTCGCGGTGGCCTCCACCGGTCTGATCGGCCTGCTGCTGCCGATGGACAAGCTGCTGCCGGGCATCGGGCTGGCCGCGGCCGAGCTGTCGGAGCACGGCGGCGAGAAGGCCGCCATCGCCATCAAGACCACCGACACCGTCCACAAGACGGCCGTCGCCGGCGGCGCTCGTGGGGGCACCTCCCATGCCGGCGGCTCTGGTGGGGGCACCTCCCATGCCGGCGGCTCTGGTGGGGGCACCTCCCATGCCGGAGGCTCTGGGGGATGGACGGTCGGCGGCATGGCCAAGGGCGCGGGCATGCTCGCGCCGGGCCTGGCCACCATGCTGGTGGTGCTGACCACCGACGCCGACGTGGACACCCCCACCCTGGACAAGGCGCTGCGTGACGCCACCCGGGTGACCTTCGACCGGGCCGACTCCGACGGCTGCATGTCCACCAACGACACCGTGCTGCTGCTGGCCTCGGGCGCCTCCGGCGTCACCCCCGGCTACGACGACTTCGCCGACGCGGTCCGCGCCGTCTGCGCCGACCTGGCCAGGCAGCTGATCGGGGACGCGGAGGGCGCGAGCAAGGACATCAGGATCGAGGTCGTGAACGCCGCCACCGAGGACGAGGCGGTCGACGTCGGCCGCACGATCTCCCGCAGCAACCTGCTCAAGTGCGCGATCCACGGCGAGGACCCCAACTGGGGCCGGGTGCTGTCCGCGATCGGCACCACGTCCGCCGCCTTCGAGCCGGACCGGCTCAGCGTCGCCATCAACGGCGTGTGGGTGTGCAGGAACGGCTCGGTCGGCGAGGACCGCGACCTGGTCGACATGCGCTTCCGCGAGGTCGTGATCACCGCCGACCTGGCCGCCGGCGACGCGTCCGCGGTGATCTGGACCAACGACCTCACCGCCGACTACGTCCACGAGAACAGCGCGTACAGCTCATGACCGCCCGCAAGCACGCCGCACTCCCGAAGGCACAAGTGCTCATCGAGGCGCTCCCCTGGCTGACCCGGCACAACGGCCGGGTCGTGGTGATCAAGTTCGGCGGCAACGCCATGGTCGACGAGGAGCTGAAGGCCGCCTTCGCGCAGGACGTGGTCTTCCTGCGGCAGGCCGGCCTCAAGCCCGTCGTCGTGCACGGCGGCGGCCCGCAGATCAACGCGGCGCTCGACCGGCACGGCCTGGTCAGCGAGTTCAAGGCCGGGCTGCGGGTCACCACGCCCGAGGCGATGGAAGTGGTCCGCATGGTGCTGGCCGGGCAGGTCCAGCGCGAGCTGGTCGGGCTGCTCAACCAGCACGGGCCCCTCGCGGTCGGCCTGACCGGCGAGGACGCCCACACCATCACCGCGGTCAAGCACTTCCCGACCATCGAGGGGGAGCCCGTCGACATCGGCCGGGTCGGCGAGATCACCGCCATCGACACCGGCGCGATCGAGGCGCTGCTCGCCGACGGCCGCATCCCGGTGGTCTCCTCGATCGCCCGCGCCGCCGACGACGGGCATGTGTACAACGTCAACGCCGACACCGCCGCCGCCGCACTGGCCGCCGCGCTGGGCGCCGAGACGCTGATGGTGCTCACCGACGTCGAGGGGCTCTACGAGGACTGGCCGCACAGCGACGACGTGATCAGCCGGCTCACCGCGACCGAGCTGGAGAAGCTGCTGCCCGACCTGTCCAGCGGCATGGTCCCCAAGATGCGCGGCTGCCTCTACGCCGTACGCAACGGCGTGCACACCGCCCGCGTCATCGACGGCCGGGTCCAGCACTCGATCCTGCTGGAGATCTTCACCGACGAGGGCATCGGCACGATGGTCGTCCCCGACGACCCGCGGGCAACCACAGCAGAGCACGTACCGGAACAGGCAGGGGGAGTACGGTGACCGCCACCACGGGCACGACCGCGACCACGGATACGACCGGCGGGGCGGGCACGACCGCCACCGCGGGCACGACCGGCAACCAGGCGCTGGCCGACCGCTGGCAGGGCGTGCTCATGGACAACTACGGGTTGCCCCGGGTGCCGCTGGTACGCGGCGAGGGCGCGAAGTTCTGGGACGCGGACGGCAAGGTCTACCTGGACTTCCTCGGCGGCATCGCCGTCAACTCGCTCGGCACCGCCCACCCGGCGGTCGTCGAGGCGGTGACCCGGCAGATCGGCACCCTCGGGCATGTCTCCAACCTCTTCGTGGCCGAGCCGCCGATCGCCGTCGCCGAGCGGCTGCTCCAGCTGTTCGGCAGGACCGGGCGGGTCTTCTTCAGCAATTCCGGCGCCGAGGCCAACGAGGCCGCCTTCAAGCTCGGCCGGCTCACCGGCCGCACCCGGATGGTCGCCACCGACGGCGCCTTCCACGGCCGGACGATGGGCTCGCTGGCGCTGACCGGCCAGCCGAAGAAGCGGGACGCCTTCGTCCCGCTGCCCGGCGAGGTCACCCATGTGCCCTTCGGTGACGTGGCGGCGCTGCGGGCGGCCGTCGACACCGACACGGCCCTGGTGATCATCGAGCCGATCCAGGGCGAGAACGGCGTGGTCGTGCCGCCGGCCGGCTACCTCAGGGCCGCACGGGAGATCACCGCCGCCACCGGCACCCTGCTGGTGCTCGACGAGGTGCAGACCGGGATCGGCAGGACCGGGCACTGGTTCGAGTGCCTGGCCCAGGGCGTCGAGCCCGACGTGGTCACGCTGGCCAAGGGCCTGGGCGGCGGGCTGCCGATCGGCGCCACCGTCGCCTTCGGACCCGCTGCCGACCTGTTCACGCCGGGTGCGCACGGCACGACGTTCGGGGGCAACCCGGTAGCGTGCGCGGCCGCGCTCGCCGTCCTCGACACCATCGCGGCCGACGGGCTGCTGGACCACGTCAAGCGGCAGGGCGAGAAGCTGCGGGACGGTATCGAGGCGTTGGGCCACCCGCTGGTCGATCATGTGCGCGGCGCGGGCCTGCTGATCGGTATCGTGCTCACCGAGCCGCTGTCCGCACCGGTCCAGCAGGCGGCTCAGGACGCCGGACTCCTGGTGAACGCCGCCGTGCCCGACACGGTGCGGCTCGCGCCGCCGCTCGTCGTCGGCGACGACGACACGGACGCGTTCCTCCGGGTGCTGCCCGGCGTGCTCGACCAGGTGTGGCAAGCGAACCAGCAGAATCGGGCAGCCCGGGGCAGCGCCGGAGTCCGGGGGACAGACGGAGAATGACGCGACGATGAGCGAGGCTCAGCAGCACGGCGGCGGCCAGGCCGTACCGCAGACCCGTACGGCCAGGCACCGCAGGATCGTGGACATCCTCGGCCGGCAGCCGGTGCGATCCCAGAGCCAGCTCGCCAAGCTGCTCGCCGACGACGGGCTGAGCGTCACCCAGGCGACGCTCAGCCGCGACCTGGACGAGCTGGGCGCGGTCAAGATCCGCACCAACGACGGCGAGCTGATCTACGCCGTCCCCTCCGAGGGCGGCTACCGCACCCCGCAGGCGCCGCTCGGCGAGTCGGTCAAGGAGGAGCGGATGCGGCGGTTGGCCGCCGAGCTGCTGATCTCCGCCGAGGCGTCGGCCAACCTGGTGGTGGTCCGCACCCCGCCGGGCGCCGCTCAGTTCCTCGCGTCGGCCGTCGACACGGCCGAGGTGCACGACATTCTCGGTACGATCGCCGGTGACGACACCGTCGTACTGATCAGCCGGGACCCCGCCGGCGGCCAGAAGCTCGCCGACCACCTGCTGCGCCTCGCCCAGGGCGAGGTCTAGCCGCCCGATCCGCCCTCCATTTCGACTTGCAGGACACGCTGACCTGCGGTTTTGACGAGTCATACGGTGGAGTGCATACTTATACCAGTCAGTGTATGCACCATAAGGAGAGACCGTGACCGAGCGCGTCGTACTCGCCTACTCAGGCGGCCTTGACACCTCCGTCGCCATCGGCTGGATCGCCGAGGAGACCGGCGCCGAAGTCATCGCCGTCGCCGTGGACGTGGGCCAGGGCGGTGAGGACCTGGACGTCATCCGCAAGCGCGCCATCGCGTGCGGCGCCGTCGAGGCCGAGGTCGCCGACGCCAAGGACGAATTCGCCGACGAGTACTGCCTGCCGGCGATCCGGGCCAACGCGCTCTACATGGACCGCTACCCGCTCGTCTCCGCACTGTCCCGGCCGGCCATCGTCAAGCACCTGGTCGCCGCCGCCCGCAAGCACGGCGCCGACACCGTCGCCCACGGCTGCACCGGCAAGGGCAACGACCAGGTCCGCTTCGAGGCCGGCATCTCCTCGCTCGCCCCCGAGCTGCGCTGCATCGCCCCGGTCCGCGACTACGCGATGACCCGGGACAAGGCCATCGCCTTCTGCGAGGCCAACAACCTGCCGATCGCCACCACCAAGAAGTCGCCGTACTCGATCGACCAGAACGTCTTCGGGCGGGCCGTCGAGACCGGCTTCCTGGAGGACATCTGGAACGCGCCGATCGAGGACGTCTACGAATACACCCAGAACCCGGTGACCCCGCGGGAGGCCGACGAGGTCGTCATCAGCTTCCACCAGGGTGTGCCGGTCGCCGTCGACGGCCAGGAGGTCACCGTCCTCGAGGCGATCCAGCTGCTCAACGTGCGGGCCGGCGCCCAGGGCATCGGCCGGATCGACATGGTCGAGGACCGGCTGGTCGGCATCAAGTCCCGGGAGATCTACGAGGCCCCCGGCGCGATCGCGCTGATCACCGCCCACCAGGAGCTGGAGAACGTCACCGTCGAGCGCGAACTGGCCCGCTACAAGCGGCAGGTCGAGCAGCGCTGGGGCGAACTGGTCTACGACGGCCTGTGGTTCTCGCCGCTCAAGCGGGCGCTCGACGGCTTCATCACCGAGGCCAACGAGCACGTCACCGGCGACGTCCGGATGGTCATGCACGGCGGCAGGGCCGTCGTCAACGGCCGGAAGTCCGGCGAGTCGCTGTACGACTTCAACCTCGCCACCTACGACACCGGCGACACCTTCGACCAGTCGCTGTCCAAGGGCTTCATCGAGATCTTCGGCATGTCCAGCAAGATCGCCGCCAAGCGGGACCTCGCCCAGTGAGCGCGGACCGGCAGGGCGCCAAGCTCTGGGGCGGACGCTTCGCCGACGGACCGTCCGCCGCCCTGGAGCGGCTGTCGGCCTCGGTGCACTTCGACTTCCGGCTCGCGCCCTACGACATCGCCGGGTCCCGGGCGCACGCCCGCGCCCTCTACCGGGCCGAGCTGCTCACCGCGGACGAGCTGGACCGGATGATCGCCGGGCTCGACGGGCTGGAGGCCGACGTGGCCGCCGGCGACTTCACCGGCACCATCGCCGACGAGGACGTGCACACCGCGCTGGAGCGCGGCCTGGTCGAGCGCCTCGGCGCCGACCTGGGCGGCAAGCTGCGGGCCGGCCGGTCGCGCAACGACCAGATCGCCACCCTCTTCCGGATGTACCTGCGCGACCGCGCCCGGATCATCGGCGGCCTCGTCGCCGACCTCCAGGACGCGCTGGTCGGCCTGGCGGAGGCGCACCCGGACGCCGCGATGCCCGGCCGCACCCACCTCCAGCACGCCCAGCCGGTGCTCTTCGCGCACCACATGCTGGCGCACGTCCAGTCGCTCTCCCGGGACGCCGAGCGGCTGCGCCAGTGGGACGCGCGCACCGCCGTGTCGCCGTACGGCTCCGGCGCGCTCGCCGGGTCCTCGCTCGGCCTCGACCCCGAGGCCGTCGCCCGCGACCTGGGCTTCGAGCACGGTTCGGTGGGCAATTCCATCGACGGCACCGCCTCGCGCGACTTCGTGGCCGAATTCGCCTTCGTCACCGCGATGATCGGCGTCAACCTGTCGCGGATCGCCGAAGAGGTGATCATCTGGAACACCAAGGAATTCTCCTTCGTGACCCTGCACGACGCCTTCTCCACCGGCTCGTCGATCATGCCGCAGAAGAAGAACCCGGACATCGCCGAGCTGGCCCGCGGCAAGTCGGGGCGGCTGATCGGCAACCTCACCGGGCTGATGGCGACGCTCAAGGCGCTGCCGCTGGCGTACAACCGGGACCTCCAGGAGGACAAGGAGCCGGTCTTCGACTCCTGCGACCAGCTGGAGGTGCTGCTGCCGGCCTTCACCGGGATGATGGCCACCCTGACGGTGCACACCGAGCGGATGGCCGAACTGGCGCCCGCCGGCTTCTCGCTCGCCACCGACATCGCCGAGTGGCTGGTCAGGCAGGGCGTGCCCTTCCGGGTCGCGCACGAGGTCGCGGGGGAGTGCGTCAAGGCCTGCGAGGCCGAGGGCATCGAGCTGCACGACCTGACCGACGAGCAGTTCGCCAAGATCTCCACGCACCTGACGCCGGAGGTCCGCGGCGTGCTCAACGTGCCGGGCGCGCTGGCCTCACGCAGCGGCCGCGGTGGTACGGCGCCGAGCGCGGTCGCCGTGCAGCTCGCCGAGGTCAAGGCGGACCTGGCGGTCCAGCACGACTGGGCGCGGCAGGGGGAGTGACGGCCGGGACTCAGTCCCGGTAGACGGCGGGAGGCGGCCCGAAGGTGGCGCCGTCTCCCAGCCATGTCTGCGCCAGCCGCTTGAGCGAGCCGTCCTGCCGCATTTGCTCCAGGACGGCGTTGACGAACCGCACGAAGTCGATCTGCCGCGGCTGCATGGCGATGCCGTGCGGCTCGGCGGTGAAGCGCGGGCCGATCAGCTTGGTGTTCGGGTCCTGCCGCTGCAGGCCGATCAGGATGGTGTCGTCGGTGGAGACCGCGTCCACCTGGCCCAACTGCATGAGCATCAGGCAGTCCGTCCAGTCCTTGACGCCCACCGCGACCACCGGGTGGTCCTTGAGCCCTTCGAGGGTGTCGATGGAGGTCGTGCCGGACGCCGCGCACACCTTCTTGCCCGCCAGGTCGTCGATGGACCTCGCGGTCGACTTCTTCGGCACCAGCACCCGCTGGCCGGCGTCCATGTAGTCGCTGGAGAAGGCGACGCTCTTCCACCGCAGGCAGTTCACCGTCATCGAGTCGATGACGATGTCGACCGGGTCCTTCTGCAGCAGCACCGGGATGCGCTGGGCGGAGGTGATGGTGCGGAACTGGATGTGGTCGGGGCTGCCGAACAGCGCGGTCGAGATCCGCTTCAGCAGCTCGATCTCGTAGCCGTCGAGCTGCCCGGTCAGCGGGTTGCGGTAGCCGAACAGATACGAGTTCTGGTCCACCCCTGCGATCAGCCGGCCGCGGGCCACGATCGCCGCCATCGTCGACTTCGCCGGCATCCGCCCCGGTTGCGGCAGCGCCCCGGCCGGGCGGTAGCTGTCCGGGGTGGCGCCGCACCGCGTGTCGTCCTGCGGCTTCGCGGAGGCCGACGGGAGCGGGGGCAGGGCGGCGGTCGTGTGCCCGCGCGACGGCGTGCCGCCACCCGAGGTGCAGCCCGCCAGCAGCGCGGCGACGGCCGCCAGGGCCGCCGCGACCGTCCCGTACCGTAAGCCACCGCGCACCGCAGGCCCCCTGACACCAGGTCTCGTCCCCGTGCAACGGACGACGCCGGGAGGCCGCCCGCGGTTCCGCGGGCGGCCGTGCGCCGGTGCGGGAAGCGGCGTCAGGCGGCCTTGGCCTTGGTGGCGTAGATGTCCACGTACTCCTGGCCGCCGAGCCGCATGACCTCGCTCATCACCTCGTCGGTGACAGCCCGCAGCACGTAGCGGTCGCGGTCCATGCCCTCGTAGCGGGCGAATTCCAGCGGGCGGCCGAAGCGGATGGTGACCGGGGCGATCCGCAGCATGCCGGACCCGCCGGGCTGCACCTTGTCGGTGCCGACCATCGCGAACGGCACCACGGGGGCGCCCGTCATCAGGGCCAGCCGGGCGACACCCGTACGGCCGCGGTAGAGGCGGCCGTCGGGGGAGCGGGTGCCCTCGGGGTAGATGCCGAAGATCCGGCCCGCCTCCAGGATCCGGCGGCCCGTCATCAGCGCGGCCACGCCCCCGTGCCCGCCGTCCCGGTCCACCGGGATCATGCCGCAGGTGGTGAAGAACCAGGCCATCAGCCGGCCCTTGACGCCCTTGCCCGTGACGTACTCGTCCTTGCCGATGAAGTAGACCTGCCGCTCCACCACCAGGGACAGGAACAGCGAGTCGACGAAGGTGACGTGGTTGCCCGCCACGATCACCGGCCCGTCGCCCGGGATGTTCGCCACGCCCTCGACCCGGGGGCGGTACAGGACCCGCATCAGCAGTCCGAGAATCGCCTTGAGCACGCTGCGGGACAACGCATTCCTCCGGTTCACGCGGTGGGGCGGCCGGACCTACCGGTCCGTACGTACACGAGGACGATACTTCTTCCCCCAGAGCTTCGCCTGCCTGGGAGGTACCCCGGGGGCGCCTCCGCACGTCTCCTTCACGCGGACGGCACCCAGTGTTGACACGAGTTACGGATGTGTTCCGGCCGGTGTCGGGCGTACGCAAGCTCCTCGCGGCACGATGCGGGCATGACGGATGACCAGCAGACGACCGGCCCCGGCCGGCGCACCTTGCTGTCCGCGGCGGCTCTCGGCGCGGGCGGCGCGGTGATCGGCGCCGCGGGCGCGGCGCAGGCCCACTCCCCGGGCAGCGCGGGCAGCGGACACGGCGGCGCCCCGAAGCTGCCGGTGCCGACCATCGTCGGCCACCGCGGCAGCGCGGGCTACCGCCCCGAGCACACCTTCGGATCGTACGAGTACGGGCTGGCGATCGGCGCGGACGTCGTCGAGCAGGACGTCGTGCCCACCAGGGACGGCCACCTGGTGTGCCGCCACGAGCCGGAGATCGGCGGCACCACCGACGTCGCCGACCACCCCGAGTTCGCCGGCCGCAGGACCACCAAGACCATCGACGGCACCGCCACCACCGGCTGGTTCACCGAGGACTTCACCCTCGCCGAGCTCAAGCGGCTGCGGGCCGTCGAACGGCTGCCCGCCGTCCGGCCGCACAACGCGGTCTACAACGGCCGCTGGGACGTCCCCACCTTCGCCGAGGTCCTCGAATGGGCCGAGAAGGAGGGCCGTAGGCGCGGCAAGCCGGTCTGGCTGCACACCGAGACCAAGCACCCCACCTACTTCCGCGGCATCGGCCTGCCGCTGGAGGAGCGGCTGGTGGCGCTGCTCAAGCCCTACGGCAGGCACCGTGCCGACGCCCCGCAGTTCCTCCAGTCCTTCGAGGCGCAGAGCCTCCAGCGGCTCGGCAGGCTCGGCGTGGACGCCGCCAAGGTCTTCCTGCTCAACGGACTGACCACGCGGCCCTGGGACTTCGTCGTGTCCGGCGACAAGCGGACGGTGGCCGACCTGGTCACACCCGCGGGGCTGCGCTGGATCGCCGGCTTCGCGCAGGGCATCGGCCCGACCACCGATGTGATCATCCCGCGTGACGCGTCGGGCAGGCTGCTCCAGCCCACCGCCGTGGTCAGGGACGCGCACCGGGCCGGCCTGGTCCTGCACCCCTTCACCGCGCGCAACGAGAACCAGTTCCTGCCGGCCGACTTCCAGGTCGGCACCGACCCGAACGCGTACGGCGACCCGCTGGCCGCGTTCAGGACCTGGTTCGCCACCGGCATCGACGGCCTGTTCACGGACAACGCCGACACCGCGGTGCTGGCCCGCGAGGACCACTGGGCCTCGTGAACCGCACGGCGGCGTGCACTCCATGAGGTGAAAACGGCCGCGCCGGGCGACCGCCCGGCGCGGCCGGCACGTGCGGGCGGATATGCACAGGGCATGCCCCTGTCCCTGGACTCCGCCGCCCTGCCCGCCGGTTACGCCGCCCTGCTGGCCGCCGAGGCCGCCGCCTACGCGCTGCCCGGCACCGGACTGGAGGCCGCCGACCTCGAACAGGCCGTGTGGCTGCGGCTGCTGGAGCGCGACGGGCCGCCCGCCGACCCGGTCGGCTGGACGCGGGCCGCGGTGCGCGCCGAGGCGCTGGGCGCAGACGTGCGGCGGCATTGCGAAGGGCCGTACGCCGACCAGGACGCCGGACCGCCGCCGCGGCTGCCGCACCCGGCCGGCGATGTCGAGGACCGGGTCGTCGCGGCGGACGCCCGGCACGCCGTCCTGGCCGCGGTCCGCACGCTCCCGGGGCGCTGCCCGGAACTGGTCCGCGCACTGATGTCCGGGTCTGACCCCACATACCGGGAAATCTCCCGGGAGTTGGGAATCTCACAAGGAAGTGTGGGCCCGCTGCGCTCGCGCTGCCTCGGCTGTCTTCGATCCATCTTGAATTCGAGGGTTGGATCCCCGGTGGGACGGGGTAATGCACGGTAAACAGTCAGAGGCAGTGGGCAGCTTCGGCACGCCTGGACGGGTCTGACACGGGTATCGCTCAGGCGGGACCCCACCGGAATCTATGTGCGATCATCGGCGCCACGGAGGCGGCGTACACCCGCACCAACTCCGGTCAGGCACACGTCCCGGGCGCACACCTCACCCTCAAGCTGCCCGGACGGATTCGAAGGGGAGGCCTGCGCGCATGGGCATGAGCGTGACCATCTCTACGGCGGAGTCGAGCGACGCCGAGAAGATCCTGAAACTTCAGTACCTCTGCTACCAGAGTGAAGCCGAGCTGTACGGCGACTACAGCATCGAACCGCTGACCCAGACCCTGGAGAATCTGCGCGCCGAACTGTCCGAGGGGTACGTGCTGGTGGCACGCCTCGGCGAGGAGGTCGTGGGTTCCGTGCGCGGCGCCGTCGACGACGACGGCACCGCCAGGATCGGCAAACTGATCGTGCATCCGCGCCTGCAGCGGCACGGCCTCGGCGGGCGGCTGCTGCGCGCCGTCGAGGTCCGGCTCGCGGCCGAGGCGGAGGCCAAGCGCTACCGGCTGTTCACCGGCCACCGCAGCGAGGTCAACCTGCGGATGTACCGCAAGCTCGGCTACCAGCAGGTCGGTGTCGCCGAGCCGGTCAGCCGCAGGCTGAGCCTGGTCACCATGGAGAAGTCCGCGGAACCGGAGCATTACGCCGCCACCGCGTGAGCGTCACCGCCTGAGCGCCACCGGCCGGGCGGACCGCGTCGACCGTCACGGCCGGGGCGCGGCACCTTCCGGGGTGCCGCGCCCCGGCCGTCCGGCCTTGCGCAGCCACAACAGGCCCATGACCGGCAGGATCAGCGGCAGGAAGACATAGCCGACGCCGAAGTCCGACCAGACGGTCGCGTCGGGGAAGGCCGAGGAGTCCGCCAGCGTCAGGACGCCGACCGCGATCACCCCGAGCAGTTCCGCGGAGCACGACACCAGCGCGACCTTGCGGGCCTGGTCGCCGCCCCGCCACAGGGCGACGGTGATCACCGCGTAGACGACGCCGGCCGCGAGCGACAGCAGGTAGGCCAGCGGCGCGTCGGAGAACTTGGTGCTGATCTGCACGATCGAGCGGGACAGCGCGGCCACCGTGAAGACGCCGTAGAACCACAGCAGCAGCCGCCCGGGTCCCTGCCCGAGCCGGGTGCCGCCGGGATCCGCGGCGGTGTCCGCCGCCGCGTCCGGTGTCCGCCGCTGTGCCATCGCCGTGTCCTCCGTGCCGTCCGCGGTGCTGTCCTCAGCCATGTCCGGCTCCCCAGATCTCGTGCAGCCGCAGTTCGAGCACGGCCAGGATGACACCGCCGGCCGCCACGATCGCCGATCCCCAGCGGCTGCGCTCGGCCAGCGACATGACGGCCGCCGCCGGGACGGTGCAGGCCGCGCCGATCTGGTAGCCGACGAAGACGGCCACCCCGTGGTCGGGGCGGTCGCCCTGCCCGAGCTGCACCAGCGCCACCACCAGCTGGACCAGCGCGGCGAGCGTCACCACCGCCATGCCGATGAAGTGCCAGTCGTTGGTCGGCTCGTCGCGGTACGCGGCAAAGCCGCACCACGCCGCGAGCAGCAGCGCTGTGACCGTGACCGTGAGGGTGACCGCGTCGAGCATGCGCCGACTTTATTACGGACCCTCCGGGCGACTTCCTCCCACCCCCGCCCACGGCCCTCCAGGGCCTTGTCACGTCACCATGTCGACACTGTGTCCGCATAATGAACAATCCGACCGGATTTCGGGATCGGCCGGGATGTCTGGTTTACTGGGAACCATGACCACGACGAACCACCGCATCCTTGCGACCGAGGCGACCGCGCCCGGTGTTCGCCGCATGTGTCGAATGTGTGCCTGACCTGAGGCCCTGAGCGGCGCGTCGTCCCCGACCGCCGCGCCCCGCGTCACCACTGCCGAGCCCAGGGCGCTGCCCTCCGACGAGGCCGCCCCGGCACTCGATCCGGAGACCGCCCGGCACCGCTGCGCGACCCCAGCCGGCGGCTCGGCCCGACCGTACTGCTCCCCACGCACGAGACCGACGCCGTCAAGGCGGTCCGCGACTCGGCGGCACTCATGAAAGGCGGACGTCTGGTGGAAACCGGCACCGTGGCGGAACTGCTCGCCACCCCCGGCCCGGAACCGGCCGACGAGGTCTTCCCCGTCGGCGGCCCGGCCTCCGGCACCGACAGCACCGTCGTCGACCTCACCTTCCACGGCGAGAGCGCGACCCGGCCGGTGATCTCCCATCTGGCCCGCACCTACAACGTGGACGTGTCCATCCTGGGCGCCGCCATGGAGACCCGCGACGGCCGGCAGATCGGCCGGATGCGGATCGAACTGCCCGGCCGCTTCGAGGACAACGTGGTGCCGATCGGCTTCCTGCGCGAGCAGGGCATCCAGGTCGACATCGCCGCACCCGCCGAGGAGCCCGCGACAGGGTGAGGTGACGCCGGCGCTCAGTCGCGCCGCACCCAGTAGACGTCCGTGGTGTACGGCATCTCGATGGCCCCGCCGGCCCGGGTCGCGTCATGCGCCCCGAGCACCGCCTCCACCTCCGCACGCACCCGTGCCTGGGCGCCGGCGTCCAGCACCGCGATATGGCTGGACGACATCATCCGCTCCACCACGTCGGCCACCGTCGTCATGTACGGGTTCGGCCAGTGCTGCTCCGACATCTCGCCCCAGCCCGCCACCCGCGCCTCGAACGCCTTGCGCCAGCCGCCGCCAGGCCCCCCGTCGCCCAGCGCCGACGTCAGCGGCGGACTGGGCAGATCGCTCGGCGCCAGCCGGAAGTAGATGTCCTGGAAGTCCCGCACCCACGGCACCGACGTGTCGTAGGTGTTCCACACCAGCGCCAGCGCCCCGGCCGGCCGCAGCAGCCGCTCCACCTCGGCCAGCGCCGCCCGCTCCTCGAACCAGTGCCAGGACTGCGCGGCCACCACCGCGTCCGCGCAACCGTCGGGCAGCCCGGTCGCCTCCGCGGCGCCCGCGGTCACCGACACGCCGGGCAGCAGCTCGGCCAGCGTCTCGCGCATCTCCTTGACCGGCTCCACCGCGAGCACCTCGGCGCCGGTCAGCGCCAGCAGACGGGTGAACTTGCCGGTCCCCGCGCCGAGATCGACCACCGTACGGCCCGCCTCCAGCGGCAGCGCGTCGGCGAGCGCGGCGAGCGCGGCGAGCGGATAGGAGGGCCGGGAGCGCTCATAGGCCCCCGCGGCCCTTTGATAACCGACTCCTGCTGCGTGGTGCACCGTCACGCGGGCTGACGGTAGCAGGATCGGATGGCGTCCACGGATACCCGCCCTGACCGGCATCCGCCCTACCCTGGAAGGGCGTTCGCCGCTCCGCCCGCCGCCGGCCGCCTCGCGGCGACCCTGCCCGGCGGGTGCCGCGCCCGATGCTGCATGCTGTGCAATCCACCCATGCCCTGGTTACGGAGCAGTTGATGACCTCCACCTTTCCGGACATCTCACTCAGTACGGAGCGGCTGGTGCTGCGCCCGTACGACGAGGCCGACATCCCCGAGCTCGTGGAGATGATGAACGACGACCTGGTGACCGCGTGGACCGGTGTGCCGTGGCCGTACACAGAGGAGGCCGCCCGCGCGTTCGTCACCACCGGCGGCCTCGCGGAGCGGCGCAGCGGCCGCGGCCTGGTGCTCGCCGTCACCGAGATGCTCACCCAGCGGCTGGTCGGCACCGTTCAACTGCAGAACACCGACTGGCGCGTCCGCGGCACCGAGATCGGCTACCTGACCGCGTCCTGGGCCCGCGGCGAGGGATATGCCGGCGAGTCGGTGCTCGCACTCGTCCGCTGGCTGTTCGCCGGCCAGGGCTTCGAGCGGGTCGAGCTGCGCACCGCGGCGGACAACACCGCCTCGCAGCAGGTCGCGCAGAAGATCGGCTGCATCAGCGAGGGCGTCCTGCGCAATGCCGGCATCATCCGCAGCCGCCCCGACGACGACCCGCACGGCCGCTGGGTCGAGACCCGTACCGACCTGCTGGTGTGGAGCCTGCTCCCCGAGGACCTCGACGACGCCGACGACACAGGCGAATTCGCGGGCCGCGCCACCGGTGACGGATACGACCCCGGATACGACTCCGCCTACGACGCCTACCACGGCCACGCCGGCTACAGCACCGCCGCCCACCGCCGCTGACCCGCGTCCGCCGCCGCCCGCGCCCGCGTCCGCGTCCGTACACACGTACCGCACTCGGCGCACCGTCGCACACGCTGCCGGGTTAGGGTTCTCACCCGGGCCCGCCCTCCGACCCCGCCGAGAGGGCCCACCGGCACCCCAGCGACCCACGGCTATGGAGGCAGACGACGATGGCCGACCGGGTCACCGTGATCGGATGGGACGGGTCACCCCCGTCCGAAGCCGCCCGTGCCGCGCTCGACGCCGCCACCCTCGTGGCCGGCACCCGCCAACACCTGGCCCTGCCCTACGTCCCCGCGCAGGCCGAGCACATCGTGCTCGGCAGCATCGACATCGCCGCCCGCCGGATCGCCGGACACCGCGGCACCGCCGTCGTGCTCGCCGACGGCGACCCGGGCTTCTTCGGAGTGGTCCGCGCCCTGCGCGACCCCGAACACGGCCTGGAGATCGAGGTCATCCCCGGTGTCTCCGCCGTCGCCAGGGCCTTCGCCCGCGCCGGCATGCCCTGGGACGACGCCCGCGTCGTCGTCGCCACCAGCCGCACCCTGCGCCGCGCGGTGAACGTCTGCCGCTCCTACCCCAAGGTCGCGGTGCTCACCGCACCGGGCGCCGGCCCCGCGGAAGTCGCACTGCTGCTCACCGGGGTGCACCGCACGTTCGTCATCTGCGAGGCCCTGGGCACCGAGCAGGAGCAGATCACCGTCCTGACCTCCGACAAGGTCGCCGACCACATCTGGCGCGACCCCAACGTCGTCCTCGTCGTCGGCGGCAACACCTCCGCCCTCCCGCGGATAGCCTCCCTGGGCGCCGCCCCGCTGCAGTCCGCCGGCCCGCCCCCTGCCAAGCCCGGCGCCGGCGGCTGGATCGCCGGCCGCGACCCCGGCTTCCCCGGACCCGTCAGGGGCTGGGCACTTCCCGCCGCGGAATACGGCGGCCACGTCCCCACCGGCGTCCGCGCCGTCCAACTCGCCAGGCTCGGACCCAGAACCGGCGACCTGGTCTGGGACATCGGCGCCGCCGACGGCGCCGTCGCGGTGGAGGCCGCCCGCTTCGGTGCCGCCGTCATCGCCGTCGACCGGGACGCCGACGCCTGCGACTGGATCAGCGCCACCGCCCGCCGCAGCGGCGTCCAACTCCAGGTCGTGCACGGCACCGCGCCCCAGGCGCTCGAAGACCTCCCGGAGCCCGACGTGGTCAGGATCGGCTGCGCCGACCCCGCCGTGGTCGCCGCCTGCGCCGCCCGCCGCCCGGAGCGGATCGTCGCCTCCGCGGCCACCAGGGACGCCGCCGAGGCCATCGACAGGGCCCTGGCCGAAGGCGGTTACACCGTCGAACGCATGTTGCTCCAGTCCGTCGGCCTCGACGCCGGATGGGACGAGCGGGACCGCTCCACGGACTTCGTGCTGTGCGGCAGCCGACCCTGACCTGTTCATGATCGACGGGTCGCTCCCGGCGGCGTTTGCGCCGGTCGGAGCCCTGTCGGCACGGCAACTGTGAGATACGTCCCGAGGTGCGGACTTCGGCACGGGCGGCGGCGTCACGGGGGGTAGGCTGACGGATCGTTGTGCCGTCGTCGCGCGTTGACGGGACGTCGAAACCTCCGGCGTCCCGGCGGCCGACGTACCGCATCCCACGCACGCTCGTTGGAGTCGGTGGGGGGTGGGATGTGCGCGGTGCAGCGGCTGGAAGGAGCGAAACCGATGGGCGAGGGGCACGCATGACGGACACCGGTCAGATCCCCGGCGAGGGGCTGCCGGAGAACGCGCTCGGTGACGCGGCTCCGCAGCCGCACACCGACGCACTCGGCGCACCGCAGGCCGCCGCCCCCGGCTGGGGCGCGGAGCCGCCCGCCGAGCACGGCGCTCCCGCCTACAGCTACCTCGACCAGCCCGCCGCCCCCGGCGCCGGGCTCGACGACGACGACGACGTCCTGCTCATGCCGGGCCCGCAGGGCACCTGGAGCGACCCGCAGCCGGTGCCGCCGCAGCCGCTCCCCGTGGCGGACTACGGCACCCCGCAGGGAGTTGACACACCGTCACCCGCTCCCGCGGCCCCCGCCGCCCCGCGCCGCCCGCTGCACCTGGGCCCGCCGGTCCACGACACCCCCAGCGGCGGCGTCTCCGTACGCTCCCTCGCCGACCGCGGCCCCGCCCAGGGCGGCGCCCCCGTCCCGCCCCCGCTCCGGCTCCAGGGCGGCCCGCCGACCTCGGGCCCCGAATACCTCGACATCGCGCAGGACGACGCCCACGGCATCCCGGCGCAGCAGTCCGGCGACCCCGCCGACCCGTCGACCCCGGCCGCGGGCACCGCCTGGCCCGCCGCCCGGACCCCGTCCCAGCAGTCCCTGATCCCGCACGCCGACAGCGTGATCCCGTCCCAGCAGGCGCCCGAGCCGATCCTGGCCTTCCCCCCGGCGGAGGTCGCGGCTCCGGCGGCGGCCGCTCCGGTCGAGGCCGAGCCGGTCGCCGAGCCGTCTGTCGAGCCGGCGCCTGCGGCCGGCGGTGCGCCGACCGAGGGCGCTCCGGTGGCCGGCGGTGCGCCGGGTGAGGGTGTTTCCGCGGTCGGCGGTGCGCCGGCTCCCGCTGCGGCCGAGCCTGTGGCCGCCGGTGCGCGGGACGCGTCGGCGGCTGCTTCTACGGATGCGGCTCCGGCCTTCGGCGCCGGGGTGCCGTCGGCCGCCGGTGAGCAGCCGGTCGGGCCGGTGGCCGTACCGGCGACGCCGAGCGCGGACGAACCGGTCGCGCCCCAGCCCGCGCCGGTTGCCTATGTGGCCGAGCCCGCTGTCGCGCCCGTTACCGTCGCGCCCGCTCCCGTCGCGCCCGTCCCCGCGGCGGACGCGGGGGAGCCCGACCAGGCGGCCGAGCCCGTGGCGCCGCCGACCGCGGCCGGCCCGGTGCTCTCCGGGCCTGCCGCCGCGCTGTCCGGCGCCCTCCAGGCGGCCGCCCCGACGCCGCCGATCGGCCTCGACCTGGCCACCCCGCCCTCGGAGCCGGCCTTCGGCGGCCCGCCCGCCACGGGCGGCGACGCCTTCGTGTCGGCGACCGGCACGGCCGACCTCGCCTCGCTCGTGGCTGCCGCGGGCAACCCCTCCGCCAAGGACGCCGGTTCACCGGCCGCGCCCGAAGCCCCCGCCCCGGTGGAGGCCCCGGCACAGCCCCAGGCCGACGTACCCGGCCCCCGGCCGGTCGCCGCCGACGAGGACGCCCTCGTCGTACCCAAGGGCCGTACGGTCAAGCGCGCGCACGCGGCAGCGGCACCGCCGCAGGCCGAGGACGGCGCCGCCCCCGTGTCCGGCGAAGCCCAACCGGCGGCGGCCGCGGCCGAACCGGACGCCGCCCCGAAGGGACGCAGGGCCGCCCGGCGGGCCGAGGCCAGGGCCGCGGAGGCCGAGGTGTCGGAGCCCGCGGAGGCGTACGAACCCGCCGTGCGGGACGCGGTGCACCGGGTCATCCGGGAGCGCCGCGACATCCGCAACGGCTTCCGATCCGACCCGATCCCGCACGACGTGCTGCTGCGCGTCCTGGAGGCGGCGCACACCGCGCCCAGCGTCGGGCACTCGCAGCCGTGGGACTTCGTCGTCATCCGCTCCGAGAAGACCCGCGAGAAGATGCACGAGCTGGCCATGGCCCAGCGCGAGGCGTATGCGAAGTCGCTGCCCAAGGGCCGTGCCCGGCAGTTCCGCGAGCTGAAGATCGAGGCGATCCTCGACACCCCCGTGAACATCGTGGTGACCGCCGACCCCACCCGCGGCGGCCGGCACACCCTTGGGCGGCACACCCAGCCGCAGATGGCGCCGTATTCGTCGGCGCTGGCCGTGGAGAACCTGTGGCTCGCCGCCCGCGCGGAAGGACTCGGCGTCGGCTGGGTCAGCTTCTTCGACGAGCGCCAGATGGTCGCGGAGCTGGGCCTGCCCGAGCACCTGGAGGTCGTCGCCTACCTGTGCGTCGGGTATGTCGACGAATTCCCCGAGGAACCCGAGCTGATGCAGGCCGGCTGGTCGCAGCGCCGCCCGCTGTCCTGGGTCGTGCACGACGAGGAGTACGGCAACCGCGCGCTGCCCGGCGAGGAGCCGCACGACCTGCTCGAGGAGACGCTGCGCGGCATCCGCCCGCTGGACGCCAAGGCGCTCGGCGAGGCGTGGGAGCGGCAGAAGCGGATGACCAAGCCGGCCGGGGCACTGGGCATGCTGGAGATCATCTCCGCACAGCTCAGCGGCCTGTCCCGGCAGTGCCCGCCGCCCATCCCCGAGCCCGCGGCCGTGGCGATCTTCGCCGGCGACCACGGGGTGCACGCCCAGGGCGTCACCGCGTGGCCGCAGGAGGTCACCGCGCAGATGGTCGCCAACTTCCTCGGCGGCGGCGCGGTCTGCAACGCCTTCGCCAACCAGGTCGGGGCGGAGGTCTGCGTCATCGACGTCGGCGTCGCCTCGGAGCTGCCCGGCACACCGGGGCTGCTGCCGCGCAAGGTACGGGCCGGCACCGCGGACTTCACGGTGGGCCCCGCCATGACCCGCGAGGAGGCGCTGCGCGCCATCGAGGTCGGCATCGAGACCGCCCGCGACCTGGTCGCCGCCGGCAACAAGGCGCTGCTCACCGGTGAGATGGGCATCGCCAACACCACGACGTCGGCCGCGCTGATCGCCGTCTACACCGGGGTCGACCCCGCCGAGGTCACCGGCCGCGGCACCGGCATCAACGACGAGATGCACGCGCGCAAGGTGGAGGTCGTCCGGCGCGCGCTCGAACTGCACCGGCCCGACCCGGCCGACCCGATCGCGGTCCTCACCGCGATCGGCGGCCTCGAACACGCCGCGATGGTCGGGCTGCTGCTCGGCGCGGCCGCGCTCCGCACGCCGGTGATCCTCGACGGGGTCAGCGCGGGTGCCGCGGCGCTCGTGGCCCGCGCGATCGCACCGGAGGTGCTGGCCGCGTGCATCGCCGGGCACCGCAGCGCCGAGCCGGGCCACGTCGCGGCCCTCACCACGCTGGGCCTGCGCCCCCTGGTCGACCTCGACCTCCGCCTCGGCGAAGGCACGGGGGCGCTCCTTGCCCTTCCCCTGGTCCAGAGTGCCGCCCGCGTCATGCACGAGGTCGCCACGTTCGACGCGGCGGGCGTCACGGAAAAGTCCTAGCCCGGACCCCACAGTTGCGCTGTGTGGGTGGCTTGTCTCGCAGCTCTCCCCCAGAGCTTCGCCTGGGGGTACCCCCACGCGCCCCTGAAAAACGCTCACCCTCCAGGCGCCAACGGTGGGCGTAGGAGGACGCAGGCCAAAAGGGGCGCGGGGAACTGCGCGCGCAACCCACCACCGGGCCGCAGGCAAGCAACGCCACCGCAAGTGGCAACCACCTGGGGCGCGTGGGGGTACCCCCACGCGAAGCTCTGGGGGAGAACTGCGAGACCGCCCCCACACAGCGCAACTGTGGAGTCCGTGACAGCACCCCGCAGGGAGCGGCGGGGAACAAGGGGGTGACCCCGGTGGAACGTAAGATCGGGTCGAGGGAATCGTGAACGGCGGAAGGGAGCCGAGCCGGATGGATCGGATGGACGAGGCCCCGGCGTACCCGGTCGGACTGAGACTGCGCGGCCGCCGCGTCGTGGTGATCGGCGCCGGCCAGGTCGCCCAGCGCCGCCTCCCCGCCCTGGTCGCAGCCGGCGCGGACATCGTCGTGGTGGCGCCGCAGGCCACCGCGTCGGTCGAGGCGATGGCGGACGCCGGCGAGCTGCGGTGGGAGCGCCGGGCGTACCGTCCGGGCGACCTGGCCGAGGCCTGGTACGCCCTGGTCGCGTCCACCGACCCGGCCGCGAACACCGCGGCCTCCGCGGAGGCTGAGGAGCGCCGCGTGTGGTGCGTCCGCAGCGACGACGCCGACGCGGCGACCGCGTGGACGCCGGCCACCGGGCGTACCGAAGGCGTGACCGTGGCCGTCCTGACCGGGCGCGACCCGCGCCGCTCCGCCGCGGTGCGGGACGCGGTCATCGAGGGGCTGCGGGACGGCAGCCTGGTGGCCCCGCAGCACCGGGCGCGCACCGCCGGCGTCGCGCTGGTCGGCGGCGGCCCCGGCGACCCGGACCTGATCACGGTGCGCGGGCGCCGCCTGCTGGCCGAGGCGGACGTGGTGATCGCCGACCGGCTCGGCCCGCGCGACCTGCTGGGCGAACTCCCGCCGCATGTCGAGGTGATCGACGCGGCGAAGATCCCCTACGGCCGGGCGATGGCCCAGGAGGCCATCAATGCCGCGCTGATCGAGCACGCCAAGGCGGGCAAGGCCGTCGTGCGGCTCAAGGGCGGCGACCCGTACGTCTTCGGGCGCGGCATGGAGGAGGCGGAGGCGCTGGCGGCCGCGGGCATCGCGGTGACGGTGGTGCCGGGCATCTCCAGCTCCATCAGCGTGCCGGGCGCGGCCGGCATCCCGGTCACGCACCGGGGCGTCGCCCATGAGTTCACCGTGGTCAGCGGGCATGTCGCGCCCGACGACGCCCGCTCGCTGGTCGACTGGTCCGCGCTGGCCAGGATGCGCGGCACCCTCGTGCTGCTGATGGCCGTGGAGCGGATCGGCGCCATCGCGGACACGCTGATCGCGGGCGGGCGCCCGGCCGGGACCCCGGTCGCGGTGGTCCAGGAGGGCACCATGGCCGCCCAGCGCCGGGTGGACGCCACGCTGGCGTCGGTGGCGCGTACGGTCGCCGAGGAGGGCGTACGCCCGCCGGCCGTCATCGTCATCGGCGACGTGGTCACCGTCGGGCGGTCGGGCGCCGGCCGTGGCTGAGCCGGTCGCGGTCGCCGATCCGGACGACCCGCGGCTGTACGACTACACCGCGCTCACCGACGTGGAATTGCGCCGCCGCCGCGAACCGGCGGAGGGCCTCTTCATCGCCGAGGGGCAGAAGGTCGTCAGGCGCGCGCTGCGGGCCGGTTACGCGATGCGCTCGATGCTGCTCACCGAGAAGTGGGCGGACGCGCTGCGGGACGTGATCGACGAGGTGCCCGCGCCGGTCTACGTGGTCAGCGACGAGCTGGCGGAGCGCGTCACCGGCTACCACGTGCACCGCGGCGCGCTCGCCGCGATGCAGCGCAGGACGCTGCCGGACGCGGCCGACGTGCTGGCCGGCGCCCGCCGGGTGGTGGTCATGGAGGCGGTCAACGACCACACCAACATCGGGGCGATCTTCCGCAGCGCCGCCGCGCTCGGCATGGACGCCGTGCTGCTGTCGCCGGACTGCGCCGACCCGCTCTACCGCCGCTCGGTGAAGGTCTCGATGGGCGCGGTCTTCTCCGTGCCCTACGCCCGGCTCGCCGCCTGGCCGCGCGACCTCTACGGGACGGTGAAGGAGGCCGGCTTCCGGCTGCTCGCGCTGACCCCGGCGGCGGAGGCGACCGCGCTGCCCGACCTCGCCGCGCACGAGATCCCGCGGCTGGCACTGCTGCTGGGCGCGGAAGGACCGGGCCTGAGCCCGAAGGCGCTCGCCGCCGCCGACACCCTGGTCCGCATCCCGATGTCGCACGACATCGACTCGCTGAACGTGGGCGCGGCGGCGGCGGTCGCCTTCTACGCGGTCTCCGGCCGCCCGCCGGCCTAGCCCATCCGTCCCGCGAGCAGCCGGCGCTCCATGTCGGCCTGGCTCTGGGTGACTTCCTTGTCCTGGCCGGCCAGCTGCTGGCGGACGTAGGCGGCGAACTCGTTGGCCTGCCTGGTGATGTCGCCCGCCGCGCCGGACAGGTCGCTCGCCCAGGTCCGCGCGGTCGGCCCGCACCACACCTCGCCCTTGCCGCCGGCCATCTTGGTGTCCGCGTCCTTCAACGCGCCTGCCACATTCGACAGTTCGCGCTGCACATCGTTGTTCAGCTGATTGAGGGCCGCCCACATGGGACTTGGCACCTTGTCAGCCATGGTTTCCTCCCGTTGGTCACTGCGATTCGGCTTGCGTGGTGGGGAAGCCGGTCGGCACCGGGTGCGGCGCCGCCGCCGTGGGGCGGTAGCTGTCCCGGCTGCCGCCGTCGCGGTAAGCGGCGAGCAGTCGCTGCTGCGCCTTGCCGAACTTCCCGCATCCGCCGAGCACATCGAGATAGCCGGCGCCCGGCTGGCCGTCCGACCGGTCGTGCAGGGTGAGCCGCAGCGTCACCCCGCCGTGCTGCGCCGACCAGCCGTGCAGCGGCTCGCGCCGCGGGTCGGGCATCGACGCCTCCGGTATGTCCACCGGGGTGAAGGTCCAGCCCTGCGGCGCCAGCGCGTCCCGCACGCCGGACAGCAGCTGGGCCATCGTCACCGAGTCGTCCTTCGGCGTCAGGTAGTCCTCGATGCCGTAGCGGATCGCCCCCTTGCCGTGCGGGTCGTCCTTGCCGCAGGCGGTGAAGGCGCCGCGCCCGTTCGGTGTGTCGAGGCTGTCCGGCAGCGCGGGGCGCACCTTCCAGTACGCCGCCGCGACCGCCGTCCGCGATTCCCCGGCCTTCGCGGTGCCGTCGGCCGCGCTCGGCCCGCCACCGCCGCAACCCCCCACCAGCACGGCGGCGGTGAGCACGGCGAGGCCGGCGAGCGCGGGCGGCGGCCTGCGGCAACCCATCGTCAGTGGACCCCCGTCATCGAACCGAGCCTGCCCAGGTCGCGGTTGAGGAAGGCCTTGTCCAGCGCGTTGGCGACCGCGGGGTCCTTCAGCCACGCGTTGTACGCCTGCTTCTGGGCGGCGGTCGCGTCGTCGACCAGATGACCGTCGGCGCTCAGGAACGGCTTGCCGCCCGAGTAGATTTCCGCGTACTGCTGCGGATTGCCGAGGCTGTGGTCCTTCATGTAGCTCTGGTGGGCCGCCTCGCTCCAGTCGTCCCGCCAGGTCGCGGTGGAGGGCGGGTCGCCCATCTGGTCGGGGCTGATCTTCACGATATGGGTGGTGAAGAGGTTCAGCACGTCCTTGATGGCCGCCTTGCTGACCGTCGTGACGACCTTGCTGGGGTCGAAGGCGATGTCCACCCCGGTGCCCAGCACGGTGTTGAGCTGCGAGGTGACCGTCGACTGCCAGAAGCCGGCGTCCTTGCCGCTGCTGTCCTTCTTCTCCTGGTAGACCTTGGTCGCCACGAAGCCGAAGGTGCCCTCGATCAGACCCGCCGCGTTCTGCGCCTCCGGGTTGTCCGGGTCGCCGTCGGCGACCTGGTTGGCCATCGTCTTGCTGAAGCCGAGGAGTTCGGCGGCGGCCGTGGGATTCTGCATCGACTCGTGGAGGAAGCCCTCCCAGGCCGAGTTCGGCACCGAGACATGGCCGGGTCCGAGGTCGGTGAAGGCCGGGTCGGTGAGCGAGGCCTGCACGTCGGGCCAGTAATACTTGACGACGTCGGCGAAGACCTGCTGCATCTCCGGATGGGTGTGGTTGTCGTGGCTGGAGTAATACGTCACCAGCTTGGTCGTGTTGTCGGCGGCCATCTTCTGGTCCGCGCCAGGGCCGCCGATCATGCCCGCCTCCAGGACCGCGGCGAAGTCCTTGACGTTCGGGTCGATCAGGCCGCCGGTGTGCTCGGAGTTCGCCTTCATGAATTCCGGCAGGTATTCGATGTTGTCGTGCACGAACTGCGTCGCGGCCTTCGGATCGGCCGCGAGCGCCTTCCACACCTCGTCCGAATACTGCGTGTTGCCCGGCGCCAGGGCCTGGCTTCCCAGGTTGGTCAGCACATCGGCGGGGAAGACCGCGCGGTTCACCAGCGGCGCGAGCAGCGACAGCGGTTCGTCGCCGTAGTCGTCCTTGAAGTCGACGCCGGCCCGCATCGCGTTGGCCACGAACTCGGCCAGCGCGTCACGTCCGAGGTCCGGGTGGTCGAAGTCGAGCGCCGAGGAATTCTGCAGCAGCTCGGTCAGCCGGTACTGCCCCAGCTCGGTCGCCCCGGCCTTCGCGTAGTCCGGGTCGTACTGGTTGGCCTGGATCAGCTTGAGATAGTCCTGGAGGCTGATCTTGCCGTCCTTGAACTTCTTCGCGTCGTCCTGGGCCGCCTTCGCGGCCGCCTCCGACGTGGCGAAATTCCCCAGGGAGTTGGCGCCCGCATTGACCATGCCGCTGCCCTGGCCGAAGTCGCCCTGCTCCTTGGCCTCGTTGGCGGCCAGACTCTGCCGGCGCCGCAGCATCGGCAACTGGCCCTGCGCCCACGAGAAGTGCTTGTTGATGGTGCTCAGCCTGCTGGTGTCGAGGCCGATCCGACCGGCCTGGCCCATCCAGCCGTTGACCTGCGGTGCCGCGCTCCCGTTCCCGTCGTAACCGGTTTTGTTCTTCATCGAGTTGATAAGGTCCCAGAGCTTTTGCGGATCTATGCCGCTGAAGTCTCCGCCCCCGTCTGGTCGTCCCACGTCAATCCCTCAGTTGTCGGCAGGCCGAATCCGGCCATCGTCCGTGGAGATGCCGAACATCCTCCCAAGGCCGACTTGCGCCGTCCACCGTTCCGACGCCGTTGGGACGGCCTTGGGACACGGTCGGGACCTGCGGGAAACGCCCCGCCGACACCGCCCCGCCGACACGTCGGTTCCCGGCGCTCAGGCGGCCGGCGGCAGATCCACCGGCACCGCCAGCGCGCGCCGGTGCCTTCCCGGAGTGCCGAGCGCGATCTCATCGGCCTTGGCGCGCTTGAGATACAGGTGCACCGGGTGCTCCCACGTCATGCCGATGCCGCCGTGCAACTGCACCGCCTCCTCCGCCGCGCGCACCGCGACGGGGGAGACGTACGCCTGCGCGAGGGCCACCGCGAGCGACACCTCGGCCGGGTCGGACGGCCAGGCCGCCAGCACACCCGCCGCGTTGCGCGCCGCGGCCCGCGCCGAGACCACGTCGAGCCACAGGTCGGCCAGCCGGTGCTTGAGCGCCTGGAACGACCCCACGACCCGGCCGAACTGCCGCCGCTGCCCCAGGTAGCGGACCGTCTCGTCCAGGCACCACTGGGCCAGGCCCAGCTGCTCGGACGCCAGCAGCCCCGCGCCGGTCAGCAGCGCACGCTCCAGCGCCGCCACCGCGCTGTCCCCACCGGCGAGCAGCCGCCCCGCCGCAGCGTCGAAGCGCAGGTCGGCGAGCGGCCGCGTCAGGTCCAACGACACCGGCCGCTCCGACGCCGCCTGCGCCGCGGCCACTTCGTAGAGTCCTGGACCCTCCGGGCCGAGCGCGGGTACGACCAGCACCCCGGCGGTGAGCGCGTCCGCGACGCTGGTCACCGCGCCCGTCAGCCGCCCGCCCGCGTCCGCGCGTACGGTCGCGGGGAAGCCGTCACCGGGCGCCGCCGACAGCGGCACCGCGAGCGCGGCCCTCGCCTCGCCCGCAGCGAGCCGGCCGAGCAGCGCGGCCGTCGCCGGGTCCGCGGTGTCGCAGCCCAGCAGCGCGGTGGTCGCGAGCACCGCGCTGCCCAGGAAGGGCACGGGCGCGACCGCACCGCCCAACTCCTCAAGAACCACGGCGGCTTCGCGGGCCGAGGCGCCCTGGCCGCCCAGCTTCTCCGGCACCAGCAGCCCGGCGAGGCCCAACTCCGCGGCCAGCAGCCGCCACAGCGCCGGATCGTACGGCTCCGCGGACTCGATCCGGCCCAGCACGGCGGCATGTCCGCAACGGTCGGCGAGCACCGCGCGGACCGCGGCGCGCAGGTCGTCCTCGACGTCGGAGTAGAGCAGGTCGGGAATGGCGGGGGAGGTCATCGGGGCAGGTCCTTCCAGGCGGCGTCCTTGTCGTTGCGTGGTTCCGCGGGCAGCCCGAGCACCCGCTCGGCCACGATGTTGCGCAGGATCTCGGACGTACCGCCCTCGATCGAGTTGCCCTTCGCCCGCAGATAGCGGTAGCCCGCGTCGCGCCCGTAGAAGTCCACGCTCTGCGGCCGGACCATCGACCAGTCGCCGTAGCGCAGCCCCTGCTCGCCGAGCAGCTCCACCTCAAGGCCGCTGAGCTGCTGGTTCAGCCGGGCCAGCGACAGCTTCAGCCCCGAGCCCTCCGGACCGGGCGTGCCCGCCGCCATCTGCTGCCGCACCCGCTCGGCGGTCAGCCTGGCCACCTCGGAATCCACCCACAGCCGCAGCAGCCGGTCGTGCAGCTCGGGGGTGCGCAGCTCGGGCCGCTCGCGCCAGGTCGCGGCCACCGGGCCGATCATGCCGCTCTCCCGCGGCACGGACGCGCCGCCGCCGATCGCGACCCGCTCGTTCATCAGCGTCGCCTGCGCCACCCGCCAGCCGTCGCCGACCGCGCCGAGCCGGTGCGCGTCCGGGATCCGCACCCCGGTCAGGAAGACCTCGTTGAACTCGGCCTCACCGGTGATCTGCCGCAGCGGCCTGACCTCGACGCCGGGGTCGGTCATGTCGCACACGAAGTAGGTGATGCCGCGGTGCTTGGGCACGTCCGGGTCGGTGCGGGCGATCAGGATCGCCCAGCGCGCGGTGTGGGCGCTCGACGTCCACACCTTCTGGCCGTCCACGACCCAGCCGTCCCCGTCGCGCACCGCCCGCGTGCCCAGCCCCGCCAGATCCGAGCCGGCGCCGGGCTCGCTGAAGAGCTGGCACCAGACCTCCTCGCCGGTCCACAGGGGCCGCAGGAAGCGCGCCTTCTGCTCGGGGGTGCCGTACGCCAGGATCGTCGGCGCGGCCATCCCGAGGCCGATGCCGATACGCCGCGGGTCGTTGTCCGGCGCCCCGGCCGCGCCCAGCTCCGCATTCACCACCGCCTGCAACGCCCGCGGTGCGTCCAGCCCCCCGAGCCCCACGGGAAAGTGCACCCAAGCGAGCCCCGCGTCGAACCGGGCCCGCAGGAATTCCCCCGGCTCCGCCCCCGGGTCCCACCCCGCGAGCAGCGCCTCCACCCGCCCCCGCACATCCGCTGCGCTTACGCTTCCCATACCCGCACACCTCTCTGCCGAGACCTAAGCAAGCGCTTGTTAACTTACCGACCCGAGCCCGGCCCCGCCACTCCCTGCGGGGTGCTGTTACGGACTCCACGGTGCCGCTGCGTGGGGGGCTGGTCTCGCAGTTCCCCGAGCCCCTGGGGTGCTGCCCCTTGCGGTGGCATTGCTTGCCTGCGGCCGCGTCGTGGTTGTGCGCGCAGTTCCCCGCGCCCCTGGGCGGGTGCCACTTGCGGTGCGGTGCTTCTGCCGCGCCGTCGTGGCTTGGCGCGCAGTTCCCCGCGCCCCTTTGGTTCCTGCGTCCTCCTGCGCCCTTCGTTGGCCCCTGCCGGGGCTGGGCTCTGCGCTGGAGGGTGAGCGTTTTTCAGGGGCGCGTGGGGGTAACCCCGGGCGAAGCTCCGGGGGAGAACGGAGCGCCCCGCCGACGAGGCGGGGAAGAAAGCGACGCCACCGCAAGGGGCAATCACCCAGGGGCTCGGGGAACTGCGAGACAAGCCACCCACACAGCGCAAGTGTGGAGTCCGTAACAGAGCACCCCGCAGGGGGTGGCGGGGAACTGCGCGACAAGCCCCCGCGCAGCGGCACCGTGGGGTCCATGCAGCGCACCACAAGGGGCAGCGGGGCTCAGGGGCCCGGAGGCCCCGGGGGGAGGGTGGTCACTGAGGGGGTCGTCGGGGCGGCCCCGCCGTGGGAGAACCGGTGGCAGCCCTGAACCGCGGCGATACAGATCGCCGCCAGCAGCGTGACGATCACGAAGACGACCAGCCGCTGCCGCAACAACCGCCTCCCCGGCGCCGGGGACAGGGGCCGCCGCCCAGAACCACCCGTACGGACCGGCGTCCGCGCGGGGGACGGCACGACGGGGGTGCGGGGGACGCCCCGCCCCCCGCCCGTACCGCCGGACAGGTCGGAGCCCGCGGGACTCCGCCGGGTCCGCTGCTGCGCATATTCCTCGGCCCGTCGCCCGACGGGCCGCACCGGCCGCGGCACCCCGATCCCGCGCGCCTCCCGCGCGGCGATCTCGGCGAGCCGTTCGGACAGCTGCAAGGTGCTCGGCCTCGCCTCCGGATCCTTGGCGAGGCACGCCTGGACCAGGGGCGCCAGCGCGTCGGGCACCCCGGCCAGGTCGGGCTCCTCGTGCACCACCCGGTAGAGCATGACCTCGGAACTGCCCTGCCCGAAGGGCGAGTCCGCGGTCGCCGCGTAGGCCAGCGTGGCGCCGAAGGCGAAGACGTCGGTGGCGGGGGTGACGGCGGCGCCCCGTACCTGCTCGGGCGCGAGGAAGCCCGGCGAGCCGACGGCCGTGCCCACGTGCGTGAGCGTGCTGGCCCCGGTGGCCCAGGCGATGCCGAAGTCGATGATCCGCGGGCCCTTGGGCGACAGCAGGATGTTCGACGGCTTCAGGTCCCGGTGGACGACCCCGGCCTCGTGCACCGCGACCAGGCCCTCGGCGAGCGCCGCCCCGATCGAGGCGACCTCGGCGGCGGCGAGGACGCCGCCCTCGGCGACCTTGTCGTGCAGCGAGGGGCCGGGCACGTACTGCGTGGCGAACCAGGGGCGTTCGGCCTCCAGGTCGGCCGCGACGAGCCGGGCGGTGCAGCCGCCGCGGATCCGGCGGGCCGCGGAGACCTCGCGGGCGAACCGCGACCTGAACTCCTGGTCCTCGGCCAGCTCGGGCCTGATCACCTTGAGCGCCACCCGCTGGCCGCGCTTGTCCGCGCCCAGGTAGACCACGCCCATGCCGCCCGCGCCCAGCCGCCGGTGCAGCCGGAACGCGCCGACGACCCGCGGATCCTCGCGCCGGAGCCGCATCATCGCCATGTCCGTTCCCCTACCTCCGGTGGGCGACTACCCCACTGCTGCTTCCGGTGCCTGCACCGACGGCCGGGTCGGCCGCCCACAGCTTACGGACTCAAGTCCCGCCGCGCGGTGAAGGCCCGCAGGCGGCGGGCCGTGAATTGTCAGTGCCCGGTGGGATCCTGGAGATGTGGCGAGGGGTCCGTCCGACGGGCCGTCACTACCGCGCCCCGATCTGCCAACGGTCCGTCTGCCAAAGGGGAATGACGCCGTGAAAGGTGATCGAGTGGAAATAGTCGTCGACGCGGGGGACACCACCCGCACGTATGAGGTGATCGCCACCCGGGCCGGCCGCCGGGTGGAGACAGCGGTGCGCCGCGGGGTGGTGGAAGTGAGTGAAGTCACCCGCAGCGGCACCGTCGTGCGGACCGCCCGGTTCATGGCCACCCGGGTGCTCGCCCTGGTCGAGCAGCCGGTCCCGCGGGACGACGAGCAGGCCGGGCGGCTCCCGGCGGCTCAGGGATGACCCGGGGTCCCCGGGCGGCGGCGTCCACCCAGGGGAGTATCCGCGGGGGTCGCTGTCATCCTCCGGGAGGCCTGCAAAGGGGTACCAGGGCGTGACGACCGGGGGTGGCGGCGCACCTAGTGTTGAGGTCAGCGGCGGGCGGAGCACTCGTCCCCCGAGGTCAAGCGCCCGCCGCTGCCAAAACTGCACATTGCGAGCGACCACACAGCAGACCACACGACCTCAAGGGAGAGGCATGGCGGGCATGGGCGAGACGGTGATCCGCACCGCGAGAGCCATGCGCGGCGGGCGGCGGACCGGGCCCCGGCATCCGCTGGTGGCGGCGGCCATGGTGCTGCCGCTGGCCGCACTGCTCGCCTACCTCTTCGGAGGTGTGGATGCGGTGGTCACACAAGCGTCGTCCGTGGCCGGCCTGATGGGGCGCTGAGAGGCGTGCCAGGCCTGGAAGAGCGGTCCGGGCCAGGGACTCACCGGTAGAACCCCGTGGGGACGGGGGTATGGCGGACGACTGCGTTTGCCCGGGTGTCACTCGACACCCGGGCATTGCGCTGTCCGGACCCCGTCCGACCGCCCGGAGGGCCGCACGGCCGCCGGGATGCTTGACTGGCCCGATGACGACCACGGGGGAGCAGTCCGGGACTCACACGAGCGGCGCGGTCCGTATCGACCCGCAGACCGTACGCCGCACGGTCCGGCCACCGGCCGACGACGCCCTGGTCACCGCGCTGGCCGCCGCCGCGGCCGCGGCAGCCCGCCGCGACCGGCCCGACCGCGCGCCCGACCCGTCCGCCGCCCCCGCGCCGCCCACCGTGCCCGCGGCCACCACCGTGCTGGCCGACCGCCCCGACGGCACGGTCGTCCGCGTCGGCGCGGTCGTCGCCAAGGCGCACGCCCCCGGCACGGATGCCGCCGCGCTCGCGACCCGCATCGCGGTCGCCGCCCACCCCCTCCTTCGCGGCATCCTCCTCCCCCCACTCCCGGAACCGCCCCGGACCCCCGCACCCGGAGCACCCGCAACCCCGGGCTTGCCCGGCCCGTCCGGGCAGCAGAGGCCGCCCGGACGGCCCGGCGAGGACAGCCGGCCCGGCCCGCTCCTCCAGGACAACCCGACCCGCGCGTCCGTCCCGCTCGTCGCGCACTCCCCGGATGGGGGAGCGGTGCGCGGGCGGCCGGTCAGTGCGTGGCCTTACGGCGTGCCCGTCGACCGGCACGATCCGGCCGCGGCGCCCTGGGCCGAGGCGGCCGTGCTGCTCGCCCGGCTGCACACCGTGCCCGCGGTGGCGCTGCCGGGCCCGCTGCCGCCGATGCGCGGCCCGGCCAAGGCCGCGCTCGCCGTCGCCCGGCTGCGCGGTGTCGCCGACTCGGCGGCGGCCCGTACCGTACGCCGGGCGTGGCGGCGGCTGCCCGCCTGGGCCAGGGACGAGGCGCCGCCCCCGGGGGCCGCCGCTCTCTGCCACGGCGACCTGCACCTGGGCCAGCTGGTCCGCCACCCCGCGCCGGACGGTGACTGGCTGCTGATCGACGTGGACGACCTGGGCATCGGTCCGGCCGCCTGGGATCTGGCCAGGCCCGCCATGTGGTTCGCGGCGGGCCTGCTCGCCCCGGACGCCTGGGGCGTCTTCCTGGCCGCCTACCGTGCCGCAGGCGGTCCCGCCGTACCGGAGAGCGGCGACCCGTGGGCCCAACTCGACGTCCCTGCCCGCGCGCTGGCCGTACAGACCGCGGCGATCGGCGTGGCGAAGGCGGCCAGGGACGGCCGCGAACTGGACGAGGCGGAGTCCGAACTCGTCGCCACCTGCGCCCGCATCGCGCAACTGGGCCCCGCCTGAGAGACGGCCCCGCCCGCGAGGCGGATGGCGCCCTCGCGGGACCCGGCCGCCCCCGGAGGGATCTCTCCGCCAGGGCCTAAAGTGAACTCATCTGCCAACGCGAGGAGATGAGGCGACAGATGGTCTGCCCCAAGTGTCACGGCCACATGCAGACGTACAACCGCAGTGGTGTCCAGATCGAGCAGTG
This sequence comes from Streptomyces sp. NBC_00433, assembly GCA_036015235.1. Taxonomy (NCBI): domain Bacteria; kingdom Bacillati; phylum Actinomycetota; class Actinomycetes; order Kitasatosporales; family Streptomycetaceae; genus Streptomyces; species Streptomyces sp. NBC_00433. The sequence continues at coordinate 7,846,253 of CP107926.1, forward strand.
CGGCAACTGCCGCGGCATCTTTCTCGACTACGGCGAGCTTGAGGCGCTGACCCAGCTCGAAGGCAACTGGAACAAGCCGGTCCCGCCGCCGCAGGCCTACCCCGCGCCGCCCGTGCAGCACCAGCCCGGCTACCCGCAGCCCCCCGCCCCGGCCTGGGGCGCCCCGCAGTACGGCCACGGGCACGGCCACGGGCACGGCCACGGGCACAACAAGCACCACGGGCACGGATTCGCCCGCATGCTCTTCTCGTCCTGACCCCGGGGGACCGGACCCCGAACCCGGGGTCCGGCCCCCCGGGAACGACCGACGGCCGGGGGCCGGAGGCGCGAAGCCTCCGGCCCCCGGCCGTCGTGTGTGCTGGTGGACGATACTGGGATTGAACCAGTGACCTCTTCCGTGTCAGGGAAGCGCTCTCCCGCTGAGCTAATCGTCCTCGGGCGGCGCCGCGGCGCCGGTGGTGCGTGCGCGATACTGGGATTGAACCAGTGACCTCTTCCGTGTCAGGGAAGCGCTCTCCCGCTGAGCTAATCGCGCGGGATGTCCTGCTGGGGACCGGATCCGGTGGGATCCCGTGGACGATACTGGGATTGAACCAGTGACCTCTTCCGTGTCAGGGAAGCGCTCTCCCGCTGAGCTAATCGTCCTTGGAGGTGGAGACGGGATTTGAACCCGTGTAGACGGCTTTGCAGGCCGTTGCCTCGCCTCTCGGCCACTCCACCAACACAGCAGGGGTCCCGGGAGGATCCCCCACGTCGAGCGGACGACGAGATTCGAACTCGCGACCCTCACCTTGGCAAGGTGATGCTCTACCAACTGAGCCACGTCCGCAGGTGTACCTCGAAACAAGTTCCGGGGCGACGCGTTGAACTCTAGCGGATTCCGGGGCCAGCTCAAAAATCGGTTTCCGCAGCGTGCCGGGCCAATGGTGCGCGGTTGACGCGCCGGGCGCCGCCCCACCCCCCGTGACCTGCCCGGCCTAGACTCGGCTGCGGCCCGGTCCAGTCATCAAGGGAAGCACCGTGCGCGATCTCGCCCCCATGGCCCGTTTCGGCGGCCTTGTCGCCTCCGACCTGCGGGATGTCACCGCGGACGCCGGTGCGCTCGACTCCGCGGGCTTCTGGGCGGTCGCGGTGGACTTCGAGGGCCGTACGGTCTGCGCCCGCTTCGGCGACGTACGCCGTACGCCACGGGCCGCAGCCGACGCCGCGGGCAGCGCGGTGGCCACCGCCGCCAGGGCCGCCGGGTGGCGCGGGCCCGACCCGGCCGCCTGGACCAGTTCCATGGACCGGCGGGCGTACGAGGACGGCGTCCGTACGATCAGGCGGCACATCGCCGCAGGCGACGTCTACCAGGTCAACCTCTGCCGGGTGCTCGCCGCACCGCTGCCGCGCGGCGGGGCGGGCGCCGACATCGACGCGCTCGGCGCGGCCCTCGCGCTCGGCAATCCCGCGCCCTACGCCGGAACGATCCGGCTGCCCGCGCACGGCGTCGAGATCGCCACCGCCTCGCCGGAACTCTTCCTGAGCCGGCACGGCCGCACCGTCGAGTCCCGCCCGATCAAGGGCACCGCGCGGACCGCCGACGGCTTCCTGCCCAAGGACGAGGCGGAGAACGTGATGATCGTCGACCTGGTGCGCAACGACCTCGGCCGGGTCTGCGCCACCGGCTCGGTCACCGTGCCCGCGCTGTGCGCGGTCGAGCCGCACCCCGGCCTGGTCCACCTGGTCTCCACCGTCCGCGGCGAGCTGCGCCCCGACGCCGGCTGGCCGGAACTGCTCGCGGCCGCCTTCCCGCCCGGGTCGGTCACCGGCGCACCCAAAACCAGCGCCCTGAGCATCATCGGCGAGCTGGAGACCGCGCCCCGCGGCCCCTACTGCGGTGCGATCGGATGGGTCGACGCCGACCGCGGCACCGCCGCGCTCGCGGTGGGCATCCGCACCTTCTGGATCGACCGCGGCACCGCGGGGCGCCCCGAACTGCGGTTCGGGACCGGCGCCGGCATCACCTGGGGTTCCGACCCCGCGGGTGAATGGGCGGAGACGGAACTGAAGGCCGAGCGGCTGCTGGCGGTAGCGTCGGAGGTACACGAGGCGAGGGGAAGGACACTGCGGTGACGAGGATCTGGGTGGACGGCGGACTGCGGGACACCGCGGACGCCACGGTGTCGGTGCTCGACCACGGGCTGACCGTCGGCGACGGCGTCTTCGAGACGCTCAAGACGACACAGGGGCACGCCTTCGCCCTGACCCGGCACCTCAGGCGGCTGGCCCGCTCGGCACGCGGCCTCGGCCTGCCCGAGCCCGACCAGGACGAGGTGGCCCGCGCCTGCGAGGCGGTGCTCGCCGCCAACCCGATGCCGCACGGCCGGCTCAGGATCACCTACACCGGCGGCATCTCCCCGCTCGGCTCCGACCGCGGCGACGCCGGCGCCACCCTGGTGGTCGCGATCGGCACGGCCGTCCCGCACCCCGGGCCGAGCGCGATCGTCACCGTGCCCTGGACCCGCAACGAACGCGGCGCGCTCACCGGCCTGAAGACCACCTCCTACGGCGAGAACGTCGTCGCGCTCGCCCGCGCCCGCGAACAGGGCGCCAGCGAGGCGGTCTTCGCCAACACCACGGGCCGGCTGTGCGAGGGCACCGGCTCCAACGTCTTCGTCGTCCTCGACGGCCGGCTGCTCACCCCGCCGCTGTCCTCGGGATGCCTCGCCGGAATCACCCGCGAACTGGTCGTCGAATGGGCCGGCGCGCAGGAGGAGGACCTGCCGTACGAGGCGCTGGCCGAGGCCGAGGAGGTCTTCCTCACCTCCTCGCTGCGCGACGTGCAGGCCGTCAACCGCGTCGACGCCCGCGAACTGCCCGGCGCCCCGGGCCCGGTGACCGCCAAGGCCATGGAGGTCTTCGCCGAGCGCTCCGCCGACCACCCGAACCCGTAGGTCCGCTCCTGGCGGTACGGCCGCGGGACCGTACACTCGACGGCACCCCGCCGAGGGCACCGCGGGGTGGCGAACCGGGAGCGCGACGCATGACGACGACCCTGAGACCGGCGGGACCCGAACGGCGCGAGCACGACGGGGCGCGGTCGCGGGACTTCACGGTCTGCGTCAACGGTCGGCCGGTCGGCAGCGTGCGGATCGGCGCGGATCCGCGGGGCGGGCCCGGGAGGATCGACGCGCTGGCCGTCGACGAGCCCGACCGGCGCCGCGGCCGCGGCGCCGTCGCGGCCCTCGCCGCGGAGGAGGTCCTCCGCCAGTGGGGCTGCACCCGGGTGCTGGTGTCGGTCCCCGACGAGGCCGCGTACGCCCTGCGGCTGGCCACGGCACTCGGCTACACCGAGACCAACCGCACCCTCCACAAAGCCCTGAGCACGGGCCCCGCCCCCGCGGACCTGCCGTCCGGCAGCGTGCTCCGTGAGCTGACCGGGCAAGACAGCGCGGACTGGCTGGCGCGCCAGCGAGCCGGCTTCGTCACGGCGCTCACCGCCGCCGGGGTCCCCGCCGAGCACGCCGAGTCCCATGCGGCGGCCTCCTACGCCCAAGCCTTCCCCGGCGGCACCCCCGCCCCCGGCACCGCCCTGCTCGGACTCGACCACGAGGGCACCACCGTCGGACGCCTGTGGCTCCACACCACGCCGGGCCCCGGCTGGGTCCAGGCCGTCGAGGTCTCCGCGCCCCACCGCGGCCACGGACACGGCCGCACACTCATGCTGGCCGCCGAGTCCGCCTGCCGCGCGGCGGGCACCACCTCGCTGGGGCTCAACGTCTTCACCGCCAACGAGGTGGCGATCCGCCTCTACACCTCCCTCGGCTACGGGGCGACGCTCCGGCAACTCTGGAAACCGCTCGGCTAGCGCCGGGCTTTGGCGGTAGGGGGTGGCCCCCACGCGCCTCTTCCAGGCCGGCTTCCTCCGCCGCCCAGGGCGCTGCCCCTTGCGGTGGTCTGTCGCCTTCTCGCCGTCCTGGTTGCGCGCGCAGTTCCCCGCGCCCCTTTTGGCCTGCGTCCTCCTGCGCCCAGGCGTTCGCCCCTGCCAGGGGCAGGGCTCTGCGCAGAGGGCACGCGTTTTTCAGGGGCGCGTGGGGGTACCCCCACGCGAAGCTCTGGGGGAGAACGGAGCGACAAGCCACGACGCACGCGCAGCCAGGCAACGCCACCGCAAGGGGCAATCACCCAGGGGCTCGGGGAACTGCGAGACAGGCCCCCACCGGGCCGCGGGAAGGCAACGCAGCGCACCGCAAGAGGCAGCGCCGCAGTGGCTCGCCCTAGGCGAGGAGCTGGTCCGCCAGGGACTCGATGCGGGCGCGCAGGCCGGACTGGGACTGGCCGCCGTCGAGGCGTTCGCCGGCGATGACGTACGTGGGCGTCCCCGTCACGCCGATCGCCTTGCCTTCGGCAAGGTCCGCGTCGACGACGAGCAGATGCCGCCCGTCGATGAGCGCGGTATCGAACTCCTCCGCGTCGAAGCCGAGTTCGCGCGCGATGTCGACGAGCAGCGGCTCACCCGCCGCGTCGAGGTCCTCCGCGCGGGCGAGGACGGCCTCGGCGTACTCCCACGCGCGCCCCTGGGCGTAAGCCTCTTCGTACGCCTGCGCCGCCGCGACGGCGTGCGCGTGCTTGGGCAGCGGGAAGTGCCGCAGCTGGATGTCGAGCGCGTCGCCGTACCGCTCGCGCAGCGCCCGGAGGTCGTCGAGGGCGGTCCGGCAGTCGGGGCACTGGAGTTCGCACCAGACGTCGAGGACGGCACGGCGGCCGGCCGGGGGAGGGGGAAGATCCATGGGCCCAGTCTCCCACTCGGGGAGGAGGCACCCCGGAGATCCCCCTGAACCTGTGCGTTCACCGTGGCCTTCCGCGGGGGGTCGGGGGCACGATGGGGAGGACCGACCGACGGGAGCCGCAGGATGCTGACCACGACGCTATGTGCCGCGCTGTCCGCGGGCGGCCTGGCCATCGCGATGCTGACCGCCTACCGGCGGCGCTTCCTCGCGGCCACCCGGATCGCCGCGGCGTCCCTGGTGCCGGTGGGGCTGGCGATGGCCGGGCTGGTCACGCTGGGCCGCAAGGTCGGTATGGCCACCGGCCATTGGGCCGCCGACCTGGTGCTCAAGCCGACCGTGTGGATGGGCTTCGGCGTGCTCGCGGTGTCCGCGCTGCTCTACGGCGTCACCCGGCTGATCTCGGCCCGGCTGCCGGAGGGCGGCGTCCGCGCCCCGGCCGCGGTGCCCGGCGCGTCCACCCCGGCGATACCGGCGGGGCGTCCGGCGTCCGGCCGGCGCCGGGGCGGCTCGGACAGCGGCCTGTCGGACTTCGCCGACGTCGAGGAGATCCTCAAGCGCCGCGGCATCTGACGTCCACCGGGCTGTCCGCAGTATGGACAGGGGGGTCGCCGTCGGACGGGCGTACCGCGCGTAACGGACGACGCGGAGCGTTCCGCGGTGGGTGCCCGGGGGTGTTGTCCAGCACTCGGACGCTCCGTGCCCGCATCATGGAAGATCCCTTGGGAGTCTGCGTGTTGGGCCACGGGCGCCCCCGCTCTGCGCGAAGATCATCCCGTGCTGCCCACCACCAGCGACCGCGTCGCCGCTGCGCGGCCGGACCGTGCCGGACCGACCGCCTCCGATGTCCTCCCCGCCCCCCGCTCCGCACCAGCCGCCCGCGCCGTGGTCACCGAGGAGCCACGCGCCACCGGCGCCGCTGTGCCGCTGAAGGTCCTGCCCGCCGAGCCCGCGGCCGAGCCGCAGGGCTGTCTCTACGCCCTGTCCCAGCCGCCGCTGATGCTCTTCCTGCTGGTGATCGGCGGCCTGCTGGGCCTCGGCGCGGCGTACGACCTGCTGTTCCTCTGACGCCCCGGCGAGCGCCGGTCGTCCGCCGCGAACGCCGAGGACCGGCCGCCGGGGCGGTCAGGACGCGGCGACGGCCTCGTCGGGGCCCGCGTCGCCCGTCTCGCCGGCCTCCCGGCGCCTGGCCCGGTAGGCGGCCACGTGCAGGCGGTTGCCGCAGGTGCGGCTGTCGCAGTAGCGGCGGGACCGGTTCCGGGACAGGTCGACGAAGGCGTGCCGGCAGTCCGGCGCGTCGCAGCGCCTGAGCCGCTCGCGCTCGCCGGCCACGATCAGGAAGGCCAGCGCCATCCCGCAGTCCGCCGCGAGGTGGTCGGACAGCGACGCGCCCGGCGCGAAGTAGTGCACGTGCCAGTCGTAGCCGTCGTGGTCGGTGAGCCGGGGCGTGGTGCCGGCCTCGGCGATCATCGCGTTGAGCATGGTCGCCGCGGTCGCGTCGTCCGTGGTCGCGAAGACCTCGGCGAAGCGGCCGCGCACCGCCTGGACCGCGGTGATGTCGTTGCGGTCGAGTCGGCCTATCTCGCTGACCTTGTTGCGCTCCACGAAGGCGCGCAGGTCGGCGACCTCGGCCAGTGCCTCGCGGCCCGCGATCACGGGTGCGGTGTTGATCAGGTCGACCACACTGTCGAGCGCGCACCTGGTGTCATGGTTGATCAGCACGGAACGCTCCCTGCCGGCGTCGTCGAGCGGCTGCGTTCCGGTGACTCTAGCGCGCGAGAGCCGCCGCCGTGGGGGTGCCGGTCCCACGGGCGGCGGCTCTCGTTCTTGCGGTGTCAGGCGGCAGGGCACTGCCCTGCGCTGCCTTGGGTGTCCGGACTGTCCCCCCGAGTAGGACGGCCGCGGACGGTCGGTGACCGGGCTCAGCTCTCCGCGAGGATGTGGGAGAGCTCGGTGTCGAGGTCGAAGTGACGATGCTCGGTGCCTGGTGGCACGGCGGCGTCCGTCCGCTTGAGGAAGGACTCCAGGGCCCGCGCCGGGGCTTCGAGCAGGGCTTCGCCCTCGGGGGAGCTGAGGGCGATGCACACGACGCCCTGACCGTGGCTGCGGGACGGCCAGACTCTGACGTCTCCGGTGCCGGTGGGCCGGTGCAGACCCTCGGCGAGCAGGTCGCGGGCAAACACCCATTCGACCGTTTCTTCGGCTCCGGTGTGGAAGGTGGCGTGCACGGCATACGGATCGGCCGTGTCGTACCGCAAGCCCGCGGGTACAGGCAGTGAGGATTCGCTCGACACAACGAGGCGCAGGTGCAGCTCGCAGCTGACCGTGGTGTTCATAAGCGCCAGGGCCTTTCGCTCAGTGTGCGCTCGGGGATTCGCACGTCGGCGAAATCGACATGCCACCTGCGGGGACGTTGTAAACACCTCTGAGAAGTTTGTGAGGCTTCTCGTACCTCGTACGGGCTAGTCACGAGAAGGGCGGAACGGCCATTTCGGTGATCGCCCCGAAGTCCGGTACGTTGGCATATATGATCGCGGAGAGTGACCAGGTCGAGAGACCCGTGGCCAAAGATTCTGGGCTCGGCTCACGGGCCCCCGCCTTCGTGCAGCGATCGCGCCCGCTGCACGCCGTTTGGCGAGCCGGAATCTTCATCGTCGGCCTCGCCGTGATCGGCGGCGGCATCATCCTGCTCCCGCTGCCCGGACCGGGCTGGCTGATCATCTTCGGCGGTATGGCGATCTGGGGCACCGAATTCGTCTGGGCGCAGAAAGTGCTCCGCTGGACCCGCCGCAAGGTCACGGACGCCGCCAGGGCCGCCGCGGACCCCCGCGTCCGGCGCCGCAACCTGCTGATCGGCTCGGCGGCCGTGATCCTGCTGGCCGGTCTCGCCATCTGGTACGTGGTGAGCTTCGGCTTCACCCTGCCGTGGCGGCTGGGCTGAGCCGGCGGGACCGCCGCCCTGGTCGGGCGGCCTGTCCGGGTGCGGTAAAGTAGTGCGCACGCCGGGGCGATTAGCTCAGCGGGAGAGCACTTCGTTCACACCGAAGGGGTCACTGGTTCGATCCCAGTATCGCCCACCCGGATCGAGGGGCCCGGAAACCGTTCCACACGGTTTCCGGGCCCCTCGGCATTTCCCCGCCGCCCGCCGGACGTCTCGCGCACACTGGGCGCATGGACTGGAGCCACTACCGCTTCCGCAGCACCTGGCTGCTGGACGCGGCGCCGGACGCGGTCTACCAGGTGCTGGAGCGCCCCGACTTCTACCCGCGGTGGTGGCCGCAGATCCGCGAGGTCCGGCAGACCGGCGACACCACGGGAGTGCTCCGCTTCCGCTCGCTCCTGCCCTACGACCTGGTGGTCACCGCCCGCTCCACCCGCCAGGACCCCGAGCGCCGGTTACTCGAAGTCGCCATGACCGGCGACCTGGAGGGCTGGGTCCGCTGGACGGCCACCTCCAACGGCCCCGGCACCCGGCTGCTGTTCGAGCAGGACGTCATCGTCCGCAAACCCCTGATGCGCCTGCTGGCCGTCCCGGGCCGCCCCTTCTTCGTCGCCAACCACGCCCTGATGATGCGCAGCGGCCGCACCGGCCTGCTCGCCCGCCTCGCGGCCGCGGACCCCGGCGATGTCGTTTGAACGCCGAGTGCCATCGCCTGTAGGCTTCTCTCCATCCCGGGCGATTAGCTCAGCGGGAGAGCACTTCGTTCACACCGAAGGGGTCACTGGTTCGATCCCAGTATCGCCCACCAGCCGAACCCGACTGGAACACAGCACCACCCAGGGGCCGTCCGCCAGGACGGCCCCTGCTGGTTGCAGGGCAGCGCCTGTCCCCGATGGGCGGGCGCCTTTGTGCTTGGACGTCGCCATGGGCGTCACACCAGCGCGATGACGCACCATACGACTTTGCCTCCGGTGGGCAGGAGGTAGTAGTCCCACTCCTTGGAAATCTCGTCCACGATGACCAGGCCCCGACCGCTCTCGGCGTTCTCGGCTATCGCCGTATCGGGAACGGGCGGATGGTCGCTGGGGTCGGATACCTCCGCGATGAGCTGAGACCCGTCATGGCGAAGGGTCAGTGTGACGTGAGCGCCGGGCGCGCCGGGCGCGACGTGTCGCACGGCGTTGGAGACCAGCTCGCAGACGGCCAGTTCGGTCGTGTCGATGCGCTCGTCGGCGACCTGCCAGGCATTGAGGACGTCGCGGACGTGCCGTCTGGCCCAGGGCGTGGCCTCGGCCTTGGCGTCGAGTTCCAGGGTGCTGACGTAGCGCTCAGCCGTCATGGCTGCCTGCCTCGACGGCCGGTGACGGGGGGTTTGTCGCCGCGGCCTCGCTGGCGAGCCGCACAGTGCCACGGATCTTCTCTGCCAGTTCCTCGCGCATGAACCCCGCCACTGTCGGGTCGTGGTGGAAGTGCTTGGCATTCAGCACAAGGACGTTGACAACACCCTCGCTACGGCAGTTCGCGATGAGCTCCATCCAGGTGTCCAGCCGTTCACTGGGGCGTTCCTCGTAGTGAACGCCGGCCAGGCCAAGGCCCAGGTCGACAGAGAACGCGACCAGAGCGGTGATCGCTTGGTGGACATCCTCATCGTCCATGCCGGGGAGGCGACGGAGGTAGGCGAACGCGGCGAGGGGGGCGACTACGCGAGCGTCGCTGTGGGGGTGCGGTCGGATGGGTGTTGCCGTCACGCTGCTGCTCCTGCGCTGGGGAATAGGGCCATGGGGAGCGTGCGTGGAACTACCAGTCCGGCGTCACGACGTCGCCGCATGGGGTTTCCATACGCCGGACGTATGGACTGTCGGATAGTGCGCGGCTACTTTCCGTAGGCTTGGCCTTTGGCACTGGCGCATCGCGGCCTCGGGGTACGGAATGGCACAGCAACAGATTCGGCACTGCTCCTGCGGTACGCGGCTGGCGCGCGACAACCGGGGCGCGCTATGTGCCGCGTGCCAGCGTCGGCATCAGCTCAGCGCCGTGACGCAACCACCTGCTGTGCCCTCCGAGTTCTGGCAGGACGACCGCCTGCGTGCGGCCCTGGACAGTTGGCACTTCGGCAAGGTCTTCTACGCCTATCGAACGCACCCGTGGCATGAGCGTGTGGTGTCGCAAGAGGCGCTAGCCGGATGGCTGGGGCTTACTCAGGCGCAGCTCAGCCGGATCGAGAGCGCCGGCAATGCGCCGCAAGACCTCGGCAAACTCATGAGCTGGGCGCATAGCCTGCGGATTCCCGCTTACCTACTGTGGTTCAAGCTCCAGCGTGATCACCAGCTCGCCGCTGCCGCTACACCGCGACAAGGGACCGACCGTCAGAAACCGGAGCAACGATCCGAGAGCCCGGGATCGGCGCTGCTTCCGATCGTGGTCAACGGACGACGGGTCTTCGTGCCGTTCGACGCGGACGTGGTGGTGACCGACTGTCTCGGCAGCCTGTCGGTGACACCCGCCGACATCACCATCGTCACGGAAGACGAGGCCATGAGTCCGCTCCACCGCCGAACGCTCCTCAGCGGCGCTGCCGCTGCTGCTTTGCCCGGACCGGGCATGAAAGAACTTCAGCGCGTCGCGAGCGCTCTGGAAGATTCCCGCCGTTACCAAGGCGGTCCAGCTGCCGACTATTTCCGTACGCGACTCGACGATGCCAAGCACGACGATGGCTCCCTCGGTCCGAAGAAGACCCTGCCTGTGGTGCTCGGGCTGCTGGGGGCCATCGCGCAGCATGCCCGGGACGTGAAACCCGGGGCCCGCCGCGAGCTGCTGTCGGCAGGCGCCGACGGAGCGGAGTTCGCCGGCTGGCTGTACCGCGACATTCACCAGCCCAGTCAGGCCTGCTTCTGGTATGACCGCGCCATGGAGTGGGCGCAAGAAGCCGACGACGCCGCCATGCAGGGGTACGTCCTGCTCAAGAAGTCCCAGATGGCATACGACGAGCGCGATGCCCTGCGGGTGCTCAGCCTGGCACAAGCAGGGAGCCATCAGCGGTGGCAGTTGCCGCCGCGCGTCCGTGCTGAAGTCACGCAGCAAGAAGCACTCGGCCTGGCCATGACCGGCGAACCGCTGGACGCTGTCCAGCAGAAGCTCGATGAGGCTCACGAGCTGCTGACCACCGTGCCCGACGATGACTCCACGCTGCTCGGCGCCTACTTCACCGAGGACACGCTGCTCTTGCGGAATGCCGTTGCCTACACCGAGGCCGGGAAACCACGCACGGCGGTGGAGCTTTTCACCGGGGCGATCGCCACGGGAACGCTGTCGCGCCGTGACACGGGGTTCTTCAACGCCCGGCGGGCTGCCGCCGTGGCGCTGTGCGGCGAGCCTGACGAAGCCGCCCGGCTCGGCCGCCAGTCTGCCAAGGTGGCTCGCACGATGAAGTCGGGACGGACCCTGCGCGTCCTTGGCGAGGTACTGCACACCTTGGACCGCTGGAGCAGCCGGCCTGCGGTCCGAGACTTCCGCGAAGCTCTGCGCGCCTCCTGACGGTCACCGAGGCGCCGTTACCCATTCGGCCACGGTGCGAATGACGAGCGCCTGCCATTCCTGGCTCTGGGGGTCGAGGTACTGCGGGTCGTCGTGGACGGCGAAGCCGTGCTGAGAGCCATCGATCTCAACCAGCTCGCAGGGGCCGCCGAATCGCCGGGCTGCCGCCCGGGACGACTCGATGGGCACGAAGGTGTCCGCGGTGCCGTGCACGATGAGCGTCGGCGCCCGCACACCGCCGAGCGCCTCGTGGGGGCGGAGCCAGAACACCTCGTTGAAGATGGGCCGCCCGTGTTTCAAGGTCGGCGTGAACTGGATGAAGCCTTCCGACACCAACTGCTGGGCGGCTTCATCCTGGAGGTGGTCGTTCTCCCAATACGCCCGGCTGTCGATGGTGCGCTTCTTGTAGTCGAGCTGGGGATTGAGAAGCACGACGCGCGAAAGGTCGTCCGGTCGCTGCGCGGCGTAGTACGCACAGATGCCCCCGCCGAAGCTGGCACCTAGCAGCGTGACGTCCTCGGCCCCGGTAGCTTCCCGGACGTATGCCAGCACGACCCGGATGTCGTTCAGGACGGCGGAGAGCGTCAGGTCTTCCTGGCGCCCCTCGCTCTGCCCGTGGCCGCGGAGGTCGAAGCGCAGCGAGGCGACGCCCGCGCCGGCCAGCCCGTCCGCGAGGCGTGTGAAGAAGCCACCTTCTTCTCTGGTGACACCCCCGCCGTGTACGAGCACGACGGCCCGAGAGGTGGGCTTTCCCGGCTCAACCAAGGTGCCGGCGAGGTGGAGACCGTCGAGGGTGCGGACTGTCACATCTGCAGCGGTGGGCATGGAGCAAGCGTAGAAGGATCCGCATGGCGCGCCCACGGCGGTGGCTCCTGCCCGACTCCCGGTGGCGGCGTACCGCTGGTCTCGCGCTTTCATGAACTCGGGCCGGCCGAAGCGCGGCAGCGTCCCTGGCGCCGATACGTGAACGGGCCGGCTCGATAGCATGCGACGCATGGCCATCAGACTTGAGAACGTCGCCATCGCCGTGCGCGACCTCGAAGCGACGATCTCCTTCTTCACCGACCTCGGCCTCACGGTCGTCGGCCGTGACACGGTCAGTGGTGAGTGGACCGACACCGCCGTCGGCCTTGACGGCAATCACGCGAAAATCGCCATGCTCCAGACGCCGGACGGTCACGGTCGCCTTGAGCTCTTCGAGTACATCCACCCCGAAGCGATCGAGACGGCGCCCACTCTCCCCAATGAGATCGGCATGCACCGCGTCGCCTTCTCGGTCGACGACATCGACGAAGCCCTTGAGGTGGCCGCGAAGCACGGGTGTCATCCGCTTCGCGGTGTGGCGACCTATCAGGACGTCTACAAGCTCACGTACGTCCGCGGTCCCAGCGGCATCATCGTGATGTTCGCCGAGGAGCTGAAGAAGGACTGACGGCCGATCGCCGCACGGCTCAAGATCGCTGCCGGCTCAAGCCGCTGCTTCCGCCTCCGAGGAGGCCTCCGCGATGTGTTCGCGCACCCGCGCCTCCGGCAGCCGGGCGCGCAGCGCCAGCAGGTAGACGAGGGCGGCCAGTGCCAGGTTCACCACGAAGCCCCAGCCGAGGCCGATCCAGCCGCGGCCGCCGTCGTAGTCGCCCGCCCAGCTGGTCAGCGCCAGGCCGCCGAGCCAGGGGAGCACCCAGGTCGCGCCCGCCCGCCAGTCCAGTCGCGGGCTCGTGCCCCGGGCGGTCAGTTCGAGGACCGCGAGCAGGACGAAGCCGATGCCGATGGTCGCGAAGAGCTTCCAGTTGGTGGTCCAGCCTGCCCAGTAGACGATCAGGTTCGCCGAGTACAGCCCCAGGAAGGGGATCAGGTCGCCGCCGGGGACCTTGAACGGGCGCTCGTGGTCCGGTATTTGCCGGCGCATCGCGGCGAGCACCACGGGACCGGAGCCGAAGGACAGCACCGTGGCGGACGTGATGAAGCCGACGAGCTGCTGCCAGCTGGGGAAGGGCAGGAAGACCACGAGCCCGAGCACGAACGTCACGACCAGGCTGACCAGCGGGGCCCCGCGCCGGGTGGTGGTCGACAGGGCCTCGGGCGCGTTCCCGTTGCGCGCCATGGCGTAGGAGATGCGGGCGGTGACCGTCGTGTAGACCAGGCCGGTGTCGGCCGGGGAGATCACCGCGTCGGCGTACAGCAGGTACGCCAGCCAGCCAAGACCGACGGCACTGGCGATGGCCGCCAGCGGGCCGAAGTCGTCGGTGAACTCCAGCTGCAGCCAGCCGCCGGAGGACGCCAGGTCGTGCCCGGGTACGGCGCCGAGGAAGGCGACTTCGAGCAGGATGTAGATCACCGCGGTGAGCAGCACGGCGCCGATGATCGCGAACGGCACGTTGCGCCGCGGGTTGTCCGTCTCGCCTGCCAGCTCGACCGCCTGCCGGAATCCCAGGAAGGAGAAGGTGATGCCGGCTGTCGAGATGGCGGTGAAGACGCCCTTGGCGCCGCCCGGCGCGAAGCCGCCGTACTGCCGGGCGGTGAAGTTGTGGCCGTGGAAGGCGGTGATCAGGAAGGCCGCGATCACCAGCAGGATGATCGCCAGCTTCCACCACACCAGCACGTTGTTGACCCGGGCGAACCAGCGGATGCCGAAGTAGTTCAGCGCCACGAAGAAGGCCATTGCCACGACCGCGACCGCGTAACCGAGGCCGGTCAGCGTGTACGCCCCCGACTCGTGGTGGTCGGTGAAGTGCGCCCACCGGGTGGCGTACTGCAGCGCGCCCTCCACCTCGATGGGCGCCACGGTGGCCGCCGCGACCCAGGTGATCCACCCCATCGTGTAACTGGCGAAAGAGCCGAAGGACAGGTGCGGGAAGCGCACCACACCGCCGGACACGGGGAACATGGTGCCGAGTTCGGCGAAGCACAGGCCGATCAGCAGGATCATCACCGCGGCGATCGCCCACGAGAAGATCGACGCGGGACCGGCCACCTTCGCCGCGTTCAGGGCGCCGAACAGCCAGCCGGAGCCGATGATGGAGCCGACGCCCGCGAAGAGCAGGCTGACCCTGCCCATGTCTCTGCGCAGCCGCGGCGGCCCTTCGGACGGCCCGCCCGAGGACTTGTCCGTACGCCCGGAAACCGTGGTCATGCGCGCCGCCCTTCCGCCGTGCAGCCCGCCGCGGACCCGGGGGCCCAGGGCTGCCTTCACTGGGGCGGCCTGCCCGGAGATCGGCAGGACATGCCGGCGGCGGCGGCCCCGGGTCAGTCCTCCTGGAGGGGGATGGTCGCCGTCTCCAGGAAGAACTGGTCGATGCTGCGCACCGACTGCAGGAAGTCGTCGAGGTTGACCGGCTTGGTCACATACGCGTTCGCGTGCCGCTGGTAGGCCGCGCTCACGTCGTCGGGCGTGGCCGACGTGGTGAGGACCACGACCGGGATCGTGCGCAGCGCGGCGTCCTCCTTCAGCACCGCCAGGAGTTCGCGGCCGTTCATCCGCGGCATGTTCAGGTCGAGCACGATGAGGTCGGGCCGCGCGTGCTCGGGATCGCGCAGATATGCCAGCGCCTCGATGCCGTCGTCGGCCCTGGCGATGTCGCGGGCGACACCGCCGTCGGTGAGCGCCTCCTCGATCAGCAGGGCGTCGGCCGGGTCGTCCTCGACGAGGAGCACGTGGTAAGCGCGTGGGCGGGCGAGGGCATTCACAACGGTGCTCCTGGTGTTCCGGTCGGAGATCGGGTGGGGCTGCGGTTCCGCGGTGAAGACCAGCCCCGGCCAGCGGCGCCGGGCGCCCTGGCGGGTGATTCCCCAGGCGCGTCCGAGTTCGGGATAGCCGGCGCCGCCCAGGGCCGCGGCCGACGCGGCCTCCGCGGCCCGGCTCTCGGTCGCGTGCAGGATGTAGGACAGCACCTGGAGCCGGGTCAGCGCTGTGCCGGGATCAACGTCCTGACCAGGGCTTTTCTGCTCACTCAGCGCCTCGGCGGCAAGCCGGTCCGCGAGATCGGCCACCGCCTGCTCGGCGCGTGAGACGAACTCGTCATGGCCGAAGCGGAGGTCGGGCGGCTTGCCGGGCACCTGTGGACTATAGGCAGCGTCCGGATCACCTGACAACACCAGTTGTCCTGTAGGTACGATGGCGCCGCCGCCGACCACTCGCGGGTCGTCGCCGGGTTCTCCCGCGACGTGGCATGCGTTGCGCAGGAGGAGAGACCAGTGACAGTGGCGACCGAAGGACCTGAGAAGGCGCTCGGCATCGGGACGGGCAAACCGGCGGCGATGCCCCGCGACACGGGGCGGTGGACCACGCGGCGCTGGCTGACGACCGGTGTCGCGGTGTCGCTCACCGTCCTGCTCGTGCTGGGGCTCGCGGGCGGCTGGGCGCTCAACCGCGCCACCTCGCTGTCCGGCACGGTGATCGACGAGGACACACCGGCGCTGGTCTCGGCGGTGCGGCTGGAGAATTCGCTGACCGACCAGGAGACCGGGATCCGGGGCTACGGGCTGACCGGCCAGCCCAGCTTCCTGGAGCCCTACCGCGCGGGTCTCGACGACCAGCGCGCCTACACCACGCGGCTGCGGACGCTGCTGGCGGGCAACGCGGCGGCCGTCGCGGACCTCGACGCGGTCACCCGGCAGGCCGATGCGTGGCAGCAGCTCCTCGCCCGGCCCGTGGCCGCGGCGCCGCCCGGCGCCCCGGTCGCCCTGGCGGCGGAGCGCGCCGACGAGGGCAAGCGCGCCTTCGACAGCGTGCGCGCCGCGACCACCGGCCTCGAACAGACCCTCCAGCGGCACCGCGACCACTCCCGCAACGAGCTGAACGCCGCCGGGCGGGTCCGCGACCGGATATTCCTGCTGATCGCGGCAGTGATCCTGCTCCTGACCGCCGCGGTGTTCGTGGGACTGCGCCGCGGTGTCACCCGCCCGTTGGGGGAGCTGTCGAGTGACGTACGCCTCGTAGCCGACGGCGCGTTCGAGCACCCGGTGACCCCGACGGGGCCCGCCGACCTGCGCCGGCTGGCCGGCGACGTCGAGCAGATGCGCGGCCGGCTGGTCCACGAGCTGGCCTTCACCGACACCGCACGGCAGCAGCTGGACGAGCAGGCCACGGACCTGCGCAGGTCGAACGAGGAACTGGAGCAGTTCGCCTACGTGGCCTCGCACGACCTCCAGGAGCCGCTGCGGAAGGTCGCGAGCTTCTGCCAGCTGCTGCAGCGCCGCTACGCCGACCAGCTCGACGAGCGCGCCGGGCAGTACATCGGCTACGCCGTCGACGGCGCCAACCGCATGCAGACCCTCATCCACGACCTGCTGGCCTTCTCCCGGGTGGGCCGGCTGCACACCGAGACCTCGCCGGTCGACCTCGAAGCGCTGTTCAACCGCACCATCGACGCCCTCAGCATCGCCATCGAGGAGTCTGGCACCGAGCTGACCCACGACCCGCTGCCCGAGGTCGTCGGCGACCGCACGCAGCTGGGGGTGCTGCTGCAGAACCTGCTGTCCAACGCGGTCAAGTTCCGCGCCCCGGACCGCCCGGCACGCGTCGCCGTCACCGCCTCCCACCACGATGACGGGATGTGGCATTTCGCGGTCACCGACAACGGCATCGGGATCAAGGCGGAATTCGCCGAGCAGGTCTTCGTCATCTTCCAGCGGCTGCACACCCGCGAGACCTACTCCGGCAACGGCATCGGCCTGGCGCTGTGCAAGAAGATCGTCGAATTCCACGGCGGGGCCATCGCGGTCGACACCGGCCACGGCCCCGGCACGCGCATCACCTTCACCCTGCCGGGACCCGCTCCGGTCCCGGCGACGGTCGCGACTGAGGAGAGCCAGGAGTGACGCAGGCGCAATCCGGTGCGGCAGCGGTGCCGACCGGCGGCAGACTCCGCATTCTGCTGATCGAGGACGATCCGGGCGACGCGCTGCTGGTCGAGGAATACGTCGCCGAGTCCACCCTGGACGTCGAGATGCGCTGGGTGCAGTGCCTCGCCGACGGCATGGCGGAGGCGGCCCGCAGCACCCCCGACTGCATCCTGCTCGACCTGCACCTGCCCGACGCCATGGGCCTGGGAGCGGTCGCCCGGATCCAGGCCGTCAGCCCCGCGGCGGCCGTCATCGTCCTGACCGGGCTCTCGGAGGACCGGGCAGGTCCGGAGGCCGTCGCCTCCGGCGCCCAGGACTACCTGGTCAAAGGCGCGGTCACCGGCGAACTCCTGGACCGGGCGGTCCGCTACGCCGTGCACCGCAAGCAGGCCGAGCACACCGCCGCGGAGCTGCGCGTCAACCAGCAGCGCGCGCAGGAGAACCAGCGCCTGGAGCGCGGGCTGCTGCCCGTCCCGATGCTCTCCCCGGGCGCCCCGGTCCGCCCGACGTCCTGCTACCTGCCGGGCCGCGAGGGGGCGCTGCTGGGCGGGGACTTCCTCGACGTGGTGGAGACCGCGGACGGCACCGTCCACGCCGTCATCGGCGACGTCAGCGGCCACGGGCCCGACGAGGCGGCGATAGGGGTGTGCCTGCGCATCGCCTGGCGCTCCCTGATCCTGGGCGGCCACCGCAACGGCGAGCTGCTCGCCCTGATGGACCGGATCCTGATCGCCGAGCGCCCCTACCCCGCGATGTTCGCCACCGTCGCGACGCTCTCGATCGACCGCGCGGTCGGCCGCGCCGACGTCACCCTCGCCGGGCACGACGCCCCGCTGCTCATCGAGAACGGGGTCGCCGCCTCCGTCGAGGCGCAGCCGGGGATAGCGCTCGGCCTGATCCCCGAGGCGAACGACTGGACCACCACGAGGGTCAAGCTCCCGCCTTCCGGCGCGCTGCTGCTGCACACCGACGGCCTGATCGAGGGCCACGCGGGCAGCGGACCCGAGCGGCTCGGGACGGACGGCCTGGTCCGCGTGATCAAGGCGGCGCCGTCCCCGTGGGGCCAGGCGCTGATCGACCACCTGACCGCCGTCACCCGCGGCCTCGACGGGGGGCGCCACCTCGACGACGTCGCCGTGCTGCTGCTGGGCTGGGGCGCCACCGGTTCCGACGGCCGGTCCCCGGGGGGCGCTGTCCCGCCGCCGAGGAGCCCGTAGCGGCTTTTCCACAGGTTCGGCGGCGGCCTTCGCGGGGAGAGCTTCCGGCTCGGTACGATTCAGCGGTGCGGCGATGGCTTGCCGCACGGCCTCGTACGACCTCAGTCAGGAGCAGACCGGTGTCAGACCTCCGTGTGATCATCAAACGCGATTCCGCCGAACCGGAAGAGCGGACGGTCACGACGGGCACGACCGCGGCCGAGCTGTTCCAGGGCGAGCGCTCGGTCGTCGCCGCCCGCGTCGGCGGCGAGCTGAAGGACCTCGCCTACGCGGTGGCGGACGGCGAGGAGGTCGAGCCGGTCGACATCACCAGCGAGGACGGGCTGAACATCCTGCGGCACTCCACCGCGCATGTCATGGCGCAGGCGGTGCAGGAGCTGTTCCCCGACGCGAAGCTGGGCATCGGCCCGCCGGTCAAGGACGGCTTCTACTACGACTTCGACGTCGACAAGCCCTTCCACCCCGACGACCTCAAGGCCGTCGAGAAGAAGATGCAGGAGATCCAGAAGCGCGGCCAGCGCTTCTCCCGCCGGGTCGTCACCGACGAGCAGGCCCGCGAGGAGCTGGCCGACGAGCCGTACAAACTGGAGCTGATCGGCCTCAAGGGCGCGTCGGCGACCAGCGACGACGGCGCGGACGTCGAGGTGGGCGGCGGCGAGCTGACCATCTACGACAACCTGGACGCGAAGACCGGCGAGCTGTGCTGGAAGGACCTGTGCCGCGGCCCGCACCTGCCCACCACGCGCTACATCCCGGCGTTCAAGCTCATGCGCAATGCCGCCGCCTACTGGCGCGGCAGCGAGAAGAACCCGATGCTCCAGCGCATCTACGGCACCGCGTGGCCCACCAAGGAAGAGCTGAAGGCGCACCTGGACTTCCTTGAGGAGGCCGCCAAGCGCGACCACCGCAAGCTGGGCAACGAGCTGGACCTCTTCTCCATCCCCGAGCAGATCGGCTCGGGCCTGGCCATCTTCCACCCCAAGGGCGGCATCGTCCGCCGGGTCATGGAGGACTACTCGCGCCGCAGGCACGAGGAGGAGGGGTACGACTTCGTCTACACCCCGCACGCCACCAAGGGCACGCTCTTCGAGATCTCCGGGCACCTGGACTGGTACGCCGACGGCATGTATCCGCCCATGCAGCTCGACGAGGGCACGGACTACTACCTCAAGCCCATGAACTGCCCGATGCACAACCTGGTCTTCGACGCCCGTGGCCGCTCCTACCGGGAACTGCCGCTGCGGTTCTTCGAGTTCGGCACCGTCTACCGCTACGAGAAGTCCGGCGTCGTGCACGGCCTGACCCGGGCGCGCGGCTTCACCCAGGACGACGCGCACATCTACTGCACCAAGGAGCAGATGGCCGACGAGCTGGACTCGACGCTGACCTTCGTGCTCAACCTGCTGCGGGACTACGGGCTCACCGACTTCTACCTGGAGCTGTCCACCAAGGACCCGGAGAAGTACGTCGGGTCCGACGAGGTGTGGGAGGAGGCCACCGAGACGCTGCGCAAGGTCGCCGAGAAGCAGGGCCTCCCGCTGGTGCCCGACCCGGGCGGCGCCGCCTTCTACGGCCCGAAGATCTCCGTCCAGACCAAGGACGCGATCGGCCGCAGCTGGCAGATGTCGACCGTGCAGCTGGACTTCAACCTGCCCGAGCGCTTCGACCTCCAGTACACGGCGCCCGACGGCTCGCGCCAGCGGCCCGTCATGATCCACCGGGCGCTGTTCGGCTCGATCGAGCGCTTCTTCGCGGTGCTGCTCGAGCACTACGCGGGCGCGTTCCCGGCGTGGCTGGCCCCGGTCCAGGCGGTCGGCATCCCGGTCGGCGACGCGCATGTGCCGTATCTCCAGGAGTTCGCCGGCGAGGCGAAGCGCAAGGGGCTGCGGGTCGAGGTGGACGCGTCCTCGGACCGTATGCAGAAGAAGATCAGGACGCACCAGAAGCTGAAGGTGCCCTTCATGATCATCGTCGGCGACGAGGACATGACGAACGGCACGGTCTCCTTCCGCTACCGCGACGGCTCGCAGGAGAACGGCATCCCCCGCGACGAGGCGCTGGCCAAGCTGGTCGACGTGGTGGAGCGCCGGGTCCAGGTCTGACCGGACGGCTGCCCCCGGGCCCTCAGCGGCCCGGGGGCAGCTCGCCCTCGCGGGCGAAGGTCTGGTAGAGCCAGGAGGAGAAGGAGCCGGTCACCGCGCCCAGCAGCGCCAGGCCCATCAGCATCATGAAGGCCGCGATCGTCCGGCCCGCCGGGGTGACCGGGGTCACGTCGCCGTAGCCGACGGTGGTGAGCGTCTCGCAGGTCCACCACGAGGCGTCGCCGAAGGTGAGGATGGTCGCACCGGGGGCGTGCCGCTCCTGCTGGTAGACCGCCAGCGCCCCGGAGAAGCCGAGCAGCACCGCCGCCATGCCCGCGTAGGCGATCACCCGGCCGTAAAGGCTCAGCCGCGGCTGCTCGCGGCGGCGCTGCACCACCTGGTAGATGTGCACCGCCCGCAGCGGGCGCAGCAGCGGCAGCAGCAGCACGATGGTGTCCAGCAGGTGCCTGCCGACGTAGCGCGGGCCGAAGCGCCGCCCGCTGAGCCGCACCCGCACCGCGTAGTCCACGGCGAAGACCGCCCAGGCGAAGCCGATCACGGCCAGCAGCGCGTCGTGCACGGCCCGCGGCAGGCCTTGGGCGAGCACATGGGCCGCGTAGGCGCCGAGAAAGATCATCGACAAGAGGAACAGCGGGAGCTCGCTGCGGTTCTCCCACCGGACCAGCCGGCCGTCGTCGTCGTCCATCCGGCCAGGATCTCGGTACGCATACGGCGGCGGGCCCGGCGACACGCGTGCCACCGGCGAAGTCCTATGCTGATCGGCATGACGAGTGAGCCGCAGCAGGGGCAGGGAGCGGGGGTACCGGACGCCTTCCAGCGACTGTGGACCCCGCACCGCATGGCGTACATCCAGGGTGAGAACAAGCCGACCGGCCCCGGTGCCGGCGACGGATGTCCCTTCTGTGCGATTCCGGCCGAGTCGGACGAGGACGGCCTGGTCATCAGCCGCGGCGAGCACGTCTACGCGGTGCTGAACCTCTACCCGTACAACAGCGGCCATCTGATGGTGGTCCCTTACCGCCATGTCGCGGACTACACCGAGCTGGACGCGGCGGAGACCGTCGAGCTGGCCGGGCTGACCAAGCGGGCGATGACCGCGCTGCGGAATGCGTCGGGCGCGCAGGGCTTCAACATCGGGATGAACCAGGGCGACGTGGCGGGCGCGGGCATCGCCGCCCACCTGCACCAGCACGTGGTGCCGCGCTGGGGAGGCGACGTCAACTTCATGCCGGTGGTCGGCCACACCAAGGTGCTGCCGCAACTCCTCGCCGACACCCGCAAGATGCTCGCGGACGCCTGGCCGCGCTGACCGGGCCGCGCCGACCTGGCCCGGCCCGGCCGAAAGCGCCGGGCCGGGCGGAGAGCTACGCGTCGTAGGCGTCGGCCTTCCTGGGCTCGACACCCTGGACGAGGCCGCTGAGCAGCGACGAGCGGTTGGTGAAGTGCGAGGTGTCCACGCCGTTCTCGGCCATCACCTGGATGGCGGCGGCGTGCACCGCGCGCAGCACCGGGGTCGCCGCGCGCAGCGCGTCGTCGGCCATGAAGCGGTGCTGCCACGGCTTGTCGACCCAGGTGTGCCGCAGCCCGAAGGGCTCGGGCAGCGTCAGGCTGCCGCCGAAGTAGTCCAGGACCGGCGGGAACCAGGTCAGCGGCGCCCTGGCGGCGAGCCTGGCCACCTCGCCCGAGTCGATCAGCGGCAACTGCACGGTCCTGGTCTCCCAGAACCTGACCGGCTTGCTGACCGTCTTCTCCTTGGCCGGCGGGCCGTCGTTGAACAGCGAGCTGATCGGGCCGAGCGCGTGCGCGGTCACGTCGACCCGCAGGGTGTGGGCCAGCACCGTCACCGTGACCAGCAGGGTGATGACGAGGTTGCCCTCCCACAGGGTGAACTGGATACCCAGGTAGTGCCGGTTGCCCTTGCCGAACTGCTGGGTGTTGCAGATCCGCTGGATCTCGAAGTCCTTCACCGAGAAGGAGTCGACCTCCGGCCCGGTGGGGCGGACGATCTTCTTGGCGCCCTCTCCTATCGGGGCCACCACCCAGTGCCGTATGGACGGCTTGGTGAAGCCGCCGGTGTGCAGCGGGCCGCGCTCCAGCATGCGCAGCTTGTCGTGGATCGCGCGGATCACGTCCCAGCTGCGGAAGGGGTTGATGTCGGTGACGCCCTCCGCCGGGATCAGCTCCTCGGCCATGTGCCAGCTGCCCCAGCGGCTGCCCATGCCCAGTATTCCCTTGGGGCCCGCGTAGAAGACGACATTGCTGCCCTGCTCGGCCGACAGCTTCGCCAGCGACTGGCGCAGCGTCTCGGCGCGCAGCTGGTTGGGGTTGCGGGGGACCGCCTCGGGGATCTTCGCGCCGACCGCGGTGCCGGCCAGCAGGCTGCTCCAGCGGTCGCGCAGGTCCTTCGCGGTGCGCTCGCAGATCCGCTTGGCCCAATACCAGCCGATGATCGGGGCGATCATCATCACCCGGAAATACTGGTGCCAGAAGCCGGAGAAGGGCGGCTTGATCGCGAACAGCACGGCCAGCCCGATGGTGACGGCGAGGACGGCGCCGCCCAGCGCGCCGTAGCGGTTGCCGCCCGCCTTCAGGGTGGCCAGCGACCTGCGCAGCTGGAAGGCGCCGAGCCAGATCAGCACCCCGGGCAGGAAGAGCACCCCGAAGATGCCCATGATGAGGGTCAGCCGGGAGTCGCGCTCCTGCCGGATCCGGTTGGCGGCCAGGCAGTGCTCGACCACCGTCTGCGGTTCGACGCCGAAGGACTGCACCAGCTCCTTGCGGCCGCCGCCGAGCATGCGGACCTGCACGGCGCGGGCGAAGGCCTCGCCGAGGTTCGGCTCGAAAAGCGACAGCCTGGGCGCCTTGACCGACGCGGCGTCGTTGATGTCGACCAGCGCCTTGACCGGCGTGTCGCGGTAGGCCGCGGACGCCAGCGCCTGGGTGGCGCCGGTCTCGCCGTCGGTGCCCGTGAGCGGGATCTGCGCCCCTGGGCTGAAATCGAACCCGTTCGTCACCCGAAGCCCCCAGTCCGCCGATACGCCCGCCATCTCGCGGCTCCGACCGGCCCATTCCCCGCCGGGGTACGCATCACACGTTCGGAGCAGTCACCAGATTAGCGGCGCGGCGGCCCGCGGGGGGCCCGCGAGCCGCCAACGGTCCGTCACCGCATGTGCCCCGACGGTGATTTCAGGCCCCGACCGCACAACCGGGGCCTTCGCGGGCGCCGTCGGGCGACGGCTACCCGGCCCGCTCTGCCTCCTCCTCCTGCCGCATCCTCGCCGCCAGCGCCGCCGGCATCGGCTCGTGCCTGGCGTAGTGCCGGCTGAACCGACCGGTGCCGTGCGACAGCGACCGCAGGTCCACCGCGTAACGCCCGATCTCGATCTCGGGGACGTCGGCGCGCACCAGGGTGCGCCCCGGCCCCGCGGGTTCGGTGCCGAGCACCCGCCCGCGCCGCCCCGACAGGTCGCTCATCACCGGGCCGACATAGGCGTCGGGCACCGTCACCCCGACCTCGGCGACCGGTTCGAGCAGGTGGATGCGGCAGGCGGCGGCGGCCTCGCGCAGCGCGAGGGCGCCCGCGGTCTGGAAGGCCGCGTCGGAGGAGTCGACCGAGTGCGCCTTGCCGTCGGACAGCGTCACCCTGATGTCGACGACGGGGAAGCCGGGCACCACCCCGCGGGCGGCCTGGGCGCGTACGCCCTTCTCCACCGACGGGATGAACTGCCGGGGCACCGCGCCGCCGATGACCTTGTCCACGAACTCGACGCCCGAGCCGACCGGCAGCGGCTCCACCTCGATGTCGCAGATCGCGAACTGCCCGTGCCCGCCGGACTGCTTGACGTGCCGGCCGCGCGCGGTGGCGGCCTCGCCGAAGGTCTCGCGCAGCGACACCTTGTAGGGCACCGCGTCGACCTGCACGCCGTAGCGGCCGCGCAGCCGCTCCAGGGCCACGTCGGCATGCGCCTCGCCCAGGCACCACAGGACGACCTGCCGGGTCGCCGGGTTCTGTTCGAGCCGCATCGTCGGGTCCTCGGCGACCAGCCGGGACAGGCCCTGGGACAGCTTGTCCTCGTCGGCCTTGCTGTGCGCCTCGATGGCGATCGGCAGCAGCGGGTCGGGCATCCGCCAGGGCTCCATCAGCAGCGGCCGGTCCTTGCCCGACAGGGTGTCGCCGGTCTCGGCGCGGGCCAGTTTCGCCACGCACACCAGGTCGCCCGCCGCCGCGGACGGCACCGGGCGCTGGAGCTTGCCGAACGGCGAGGACAGCGCGCCGACCCGCTCGTCGACGTCGTGGTCCTCGTGCCCGCGGTCCTCCATGCCGTGCCCGGACACATGCACGGTCTCGTCGGGGCGCAGGGTGCCGGAGAAGACCCGCACCAGGCTGATCCGCCCCACGTACGGGTCGGAGGAGGTCTTCACGACCTCGGCGGCCAGCGGCCCCTCGGGGTCGCAGGACAGCGTCGCGCGCCCGCCGTCCAGCGTCGCGACCGGCGGCAGGGGGCGCTCCAGCGGGGTGGGGAAGCCGCCGGTGACCAGTTCCAGCAGCTCCACGGTGCCGATGCCCTGCCGGGCGCCGTCGGCGGCGGGCGCGGCGGCCACCACCGGGTGGAAGGTGCCGCGGGCGACGGCCCGCTCCAGGTCGGTGACCAGCGTGTCGACGTCGATGTCCGCACCGCCGAGATAGCGGTCCATCAGCGTCTCGTCCTCGCTCTCGGCGATGATCCCCTCGATGAGCCGGTTGCGCGCCTCGGTGAGCCGCGGCAGCAGCTCGGGGTCCGGGGCGCGGTCGACCCGCTCGCCCGAGGAGTAGTCGTGCACCCGCTGCGACAGCAGCCCGGCCAGGCCCGTGACCGGTGCGTGCCCGTCGGGTCCCTCGGGGCCGTGCACCGGCAGGTAGAGCGGCAGCACCGCGTCGGGGTCGTCGCCGCCCAGCTCGCGGGCGAACTGCGCGGCGGTCTCCTCGATGCCCGCCCGCGCCGAGTCCAGGTGCGTGACGACCACCGCCCGCGGCATGCCGACCGCGGCGCACTCGTCCCACACGATGCGGGTCGCGCCGCCGATACCCTCGCCGTCCTGCGCGGCCGAGACCACGAAAAGCGCCGCGTCCGCCGCGCGCAGACCGGCCCGCAGCTCGCCGACGAAATCGGCGTAGCCCGGGGTGTCCAGCACATTGATCTTGATGCCGCCCCACTCGACCGGCACCAGCGACAGCTGCACCGAGCGCTGCTGGCGCTGTTCGATCTCGTCGTGGTCCGACAGCGAGCCGCCGTCCTCGACCCGGCCCGCGCGGTTCACCGCGCCGGTGGTCAGCGCGAGGGCCTCCACCAGTGTTGTCTTCCCTGCTCCGCTGTGGCCGACCAGCACCACATTGCGCACCTTCTCGGGGCGGTCGGCCGCCGGTGCCCTTCCGGCGGCCCCTGGTTGTCCGTCTCTCCTGTCGGCTGCACCCACGTGCACTCGCCTCCCGGGTCCTGCCCGCATGGGGTCCGCGCCCCCGTCCGGGAGCGCGCGCCAGGGACGCCACGGGAGACCGCGTACAGGCGGGGCGGCCTCGACGACGCCCGCGGTCTTTCGACCTTCCCACGCCGCCCAGGCCGCGTCCATACGTGGTAAAGGCGCCGGCCGGCTCGGTCTGCTGTTCGGACGGTCGCGGCGGGCCCGGCGGTGCCTCGCGCGTCGCCCTGCCGGGGGCTGGCTACGATGGGCCATCCGGTGGCGGCCCTGGGGCCGCCGCGCCCACATCCTCCGACCCGTCGGGAAGGCCATGCTGAACAAGTACGCGCGTGCGTTCTTCACGCGTGTTCTCACGCCGTTCGCCGCATTTCTCCTGCGCAAGGGGGTCAGCCCCGACACGGTGACCCTGATCGGCACCGCGGGAGTGATGGCAGGTGCGCTGGTCTTCTACCCCAGGGGCGAGTTCTTCTGGGGCACCGTCGTCATCACACTTTTCGTCTTCTCCGACCTGGTCGACGGCAACATGGCCCGGCAGGCCGGCGTCTCCAGCCGCTGGGGCGCCTTCCTCGACTCCACCCTCGACCGGGTCGCCGACGCGGGGATCTTCGGCGGCCTGGCCATGTGGTACGCGGGCAAGGGCGACAACCTCCCGCTGTGCGCGGTCGCCATCTTCTGCCTGGCCAGCGGCCAGGTCGTCTCCTACACCAAGGCCCGCGGCGAGGCGATCGGCCTGCCGGTCGACGTCAACGGACTGGTCGAGCGGGCCGAGCGGCTGGTGATCACCCTGACGCTGTGCGGCTTCTCCGGCCTGCACAAGTTCGGCGTGCCCGGCATCCAGTACCTGCTGCCGATCGCGCTGTGGGCGGTCGCCGCCGGCAGCCTGGTCACGCTGATCCAGCGGGTGGTGACCGTACGCAGGGAGTCCGCCGAGGCGGACGCGGCGGCGCTGGCCGACCACGGGAGCAGCGCGTGAAGGACGAGGGCACCTCACAGGCCGCCAGGCTCAGGGGGAGCCTGATCGACGGCCTGTACGGGGCGGGCTGGGGCGCGGTCAAGACGCTGCCCGAACCGGTGGCCAGGGCGCTCGGCCGCACCGTCGCCGACGCGGCCTGGCGGCAGCGCGGCAAGGGGGTGCTGCGGCTCGAGTCCAACCTGGCCCGGGTGGTGCCCGACGCGGACCCCGCGCGGCTGCGCGAGCTGTCCAGGGCCGGGATGCGCTCCTACCTGCGCTACTGGATGGAGTCCTTCCGGCTCCCCGCGTGGAGCAAGGACCGGGTCCGCGGCGGCTTCGACCCCGTGGACGTGCACTACCTGACCGGCGGCCTCGCCGCGGGCAGCGGGGTGATCCTGGCGCTGCCGCACATGGCCAACTGGGACCTCGCGGGCGCCTGGGTCACCACCAAGCTGGAGACCCCCTTCGCCACCGTCGCCGAGCGCCTCAAGCCCGAGACGCTCTACGACCGCTTCGTCGCCTACCGCGAGGGCCTGGGCATGGAGGTGCTGCCGCACACCGGCGGCAGCGCCTTCGGCACGCTGGCCCGGCGGCTGCGCGACGGCGGCTTGGTCTGCCTGGTCGCCGACCGCGACCTGTCCACCTCCGGCGTCGAGGTCGACTTCTTCGGCGAGAAGACCCGGATGCCGGCCGGACCCGCGCTGCTCGCCCAGCAGACCGGGGCGCTGCTGCTGCCGGTCACCCTGTGGTACGACGACTCGCCGGTCATGCAGGGCAGGGTGCACCCGCCGGTCCCCGTACCCGAGAGCGGCGACCGGGCGCACCGCACCGCCGTGATGACGCAGGCGCTCGCCGACGCCTACGCCTCCGGTATCGCCGAGCACCCGGAGGACTGGCACATGCTGCAACGGCTCTGGCTGGCCGACCTGGAAGCGCGCCCGGACGGGCCTCCCGCGCCGGCCGCCGGCGGAACGGGGAAAGCGTGAGGATCGGGATCGTCTGCCCGTACTCCTGGGACGTCCCCGGCGGCGTCCAGTTCCACATCAGGGACCTCGCCGAGCACCTGATCGCGCGCGGCCACCACGTCTCGGTCCTCGCGCCCGCCGACGACGAGACGCCGCTGCCGCCCTACGTCGTCTCGGCCGGCCGGGCGGTCCCCGTGCCCTACAACGGCTCGGTGGCCCGGCTGAACTTCGGCTTCCTGTCCGCGGCCCGGGTCAGGCGCTGGCTGCACGACGGCGGCTTCGACGTCGTCCACATCCACGAGCCGACCTCGCCGTCGCTGGGACTGCTCGCCTGCTGGGCCGCGCAGGGGCCGATCGTGGCCACCTTCCACACCTCCAACCCGCGCTCCCGGGCGATGATCGCCGCCTACCCGATCCTGCAGCCCGCGCTGGAGAAGATCAGGGCGCGCATCGCGGTCAGCGAGTACGCCAGGCGCACCCTGGTCGAGCACCTGGGCGGCGACGCCGTCGTCATCCCCAACGGCGTCGACGTGGACTTCTTCGCCCGCGCCGAGCCGCGCGCGGAGTGGCAGGGCGACACCATCGGCTTCATGGGCCGCATCGACGAGCCGCGCAAGGGCCTGCCGGTGCTGATGCGGGCCCTGCCGGCGATCCTCGCCGAGCGCCCCCGGACCCGGCTGCTGGTGGCCGGCCGCGGCGACGCCGAGGAGGCGGTGGCCGGCCTGCCCGAGCAGATGCGCGGCCGGGTCGAATTCCTCGGCATGGTCAGCGACGAGGACAAGGCGCGGCTGCTGCGCAGCGTCGACCTGTACGTGGCGCCCAACACCGGCGGCGAGTCCTTCGGCATCATCCTGGTCGAGGCGATGTCGGCCGGCGCCCCGGTGCTGGCCAGCGACCTCGACGCCTTCGCGCAGGTGCTCGCGCAGGGCGCGGCGGGCGAGCTGTTCGCCAACGAGGACGCCGACGCGCTGGCCGCCGCGGCGCTGCGGCTGCTCGCCGACCCCGAGGGCCGCACCGCGCTCAGCGAGCGCGGCCGCGCGCACGTACGGCGCTTCGACTGGTCGTCGGTCGGCGCGGACATCCTGTCGGTCTACGAGACGGTCGCCGACGGCGCCGCCCACGTGGCCACCGACGAACGGACCAGGCTGCGCGGCTTCTTCGGCCCCGCACGCCGGTAGCCTTGCCGCCCGTGACCACCACCATCATCTGGATCGCGGTCGCGCTCGTCGCTGTCGGCCTGTATCTGAGCTGGACCGCGGGGCGCCTCGACCGGCTGCACGCCCGTATCGACGCGGCCCGCGCCGCCCTGGACGCGCAGCTGCTGCGCCGGGCCTCGGTCGCCCAGGAGCTGGCGACCGCGGGCGTGCTCGACCCTGCGGCGTCCATCGTCCTCTACGAGTCCGCGCACGCCGCCCGGCAGGCCGAGCCCGAGCAGCGGGAAGTGGCCGAAAGCGAACTGAGCCAGGCGCTGCGCGCGGTCTTCCCCGACCCCGAGGCGGTCGGCGAGGTCAGCGGTGCGCCCGGCGGGACCGAGGCGATCGGCGAGCTGACCCAGGCGGTGCGGCGGGTGCCGATGGCCAGGCGCTTCCACAACGACGCGGTCCGCGCCGCCCGCGCGGTCCGCGAGCACCGGGTGGTGCGCTGGCTGCGGCTGGCCGGGCACGCGCCCTTCCCGCTGGCCTTCGAGATGGACGACGAGCCGCCGTCACCGCTGACCACCGAGGGCGCGCGGGACCGCTGACCGGTACGCCGCCGGGCGCGGGACCGTACCCGGCGGGCGTGGGAGCCACCTGCGGCGAATTGGCCCTTTTCCGCCGCCGCCCGGCGCCGGAAACTGGCATTGGCCCTGGTGGTGAGCCGGGGCGACAACTGCCGTTCACCAGCGAGTGAGGTCACCGTGTCCACCACACCGTCCGCCACCAGCAGCCCCGAGACCGGCACCGCGCGCGTCAAGCGCGGCATGGCCGAGCAGCTCAAGGGCGGCGTGATCATGGACGTCGTCACCCCCGAGCAGGCCAGGATCGCCGAGGACGCGGGAGCCGTCGCCGTCATGGCGCTGGAGCGGGTGCCCGCCGACATCCGCAAGCACGGCGGCGTGGCCCGGATGTCCGACCCGGACATGATCGACGGCATCATCGCCGCCGTGTCCATCCCGGTGATGGCCAAGTCCAGGATCGGCCACGTCGTCGAGGCCCAGGTGCTGCAGGCGCTCGGCGTGGACTACATCGACGAGTCCGAGGTGCTGACCCCGGCCGACGAGGTCAACCACTCCGACAAGTGGGCCTTCACCACCCCCTTCGTGTGCGGCGCCACCAACCTCGGCGAGGCGCTCCGCCGGATCGCGGAAGGCGCGGCCATGATCCGCTCCAAGGGCGAGGCCGGCACCGGCAACGTCGTGGAGGCGGTCCGCCACCTGCGCCAGATCAAGGGCGAGATCGCCCGCCTCAAGGGCCTGGACAACAACGAGCTGTACGCCGCGGCCAAGGACCTGCGCGCCCCCTACGAGCTGGTCAAGGAGGTCGCCGAGCTGGGCAAGCTGCCCGTCGTGCTGTTCTCCGCCGGCGGCGTGGCCACCCCCGCGGACGCGGCCCTGATGCGCCAGCTCGGCGCCGAGGGCGTCTTCGTCGGCTCCGGCATCTTCAAGTCCGGCGACCCGGCCAAGCGCGCCGCGGCCATCGTCCGCGCCACCACCTTCTTCGACGACCCGAAGGTCATCGCGGACGCCTCCCGCAACCTGGGCGAGGCCATGGTCGGTATCAACATCGACACCCTCCCGGAGTCCGAGCACTACGCCAACCGCGGCTGGTAAGCACCGATGACCCGTCCCACCGTCGGCGTGCTCGCCCTGCAGGGCGACGTACGCGAACACCTCACGGCGCTGGCCGCGGCGGGCGCCGCGGCCGGCCCGGTCCGCCGCCCCGAGGAGCTGGCCGGGCTCGACGGCCTGGTCATACCCGGCGGCGAGTCCACCACCATCTCCAAGCTGGCGGTGCTCTTCGGGGTGATGGAGCCGCTGCGCGAGGCCGTCCGCGGCGGCCTGCCGGTCTACGGCACCTGCGCCGGGATGATCATGCTGGCCGACAAGATCCTGGACCCCAGGTCGAGCCAGGAGACCTTCGGCGGCATCGACATGATCGTCCGCCGCAACGCCTTCGGGCGGCAGAACGAGTCCTTCGAGGCGGCCGTCGACGTCTCCGGCGTCGACGGCGGCCCGGTCGAGGGCGTCTTCATCAGGGCGCCCTGGGTCGAGTCGGTGGGCGCGCGGGTCCGGGTCCTGGCCGAATACGGCGGCCACATCGTCGCCGTCCGGCAGGGCAACGTGCTCGCCACGTCCTTCCACCCGGAGCTGACCGGCGACCACCGGGTGCATGAACTCTTCGTGGCCGCCGTGCGCGCCGCGGGCTGAGCGGATCCCGGTAGGATCGACCGCGCGACGAAGAACAGCACTGGGTGACGCGAAGGAGACTGTCGGATGTCCGGCCACTCTAAATGGGCTACGACGAAGCACAAGAAGGCCGTGATCGATGCCAAGCGCGGCAAGCTCTTCGCGAAGCTGATCAAGAACATCGAGGTCGCGGCCAGGACCGGTGGCGCCGACCCCGACGGCAACCCGACGCTCTTCGACGCCATCCAGAAGGCGAAGAAGAGCTCGGTCCCGAACAAGAACATCGACAGCGCGGTCAAGCGCGGTGCCGGTCTTGAGGCGGGCGGCGCCGACTACCAGACGATCATGTACGAGGGCTACGGCCCGAACGGCGTCGCGGTCCTCATCGAGTGCCTGACCGACAACCGCAACCGCGCGGCCTCCGACGTCCGCGTCGCCATGACCCGCAACGGCGGATCGATGGCCGACCCGGGCTCGGTGTCGTACCTGTTCAACCGCAAGGGCGTGGTGATCGTCCCCAAGGGCGAGCTGGGCGAGGACGACGTGCTCGGCGCGGTCCTGGACGCCGGCGCCGAGGAGGTCAACGACCTCGGCGAGTCCTACGAGGTGATCAGCGAGGCCACCGACCTGGTGCCGGTGCGCAAGGCGCTGCAGGAGGCGGGCATCGACTACGACTCGGCCGACGCCAACTTCCTGCCGACCATGCAGGTCGAGCTGGACGAGGACGGCGCCCGCAGGATCTTCAAGCTGATCGACGCGCTGGAGGACAGCGACGACGTGCAGAACGTCTTCGCGAACTTCGACGTCTCCGACGAGGTCATGGAGAAGGTCGACGCCTGACGGTCGTCAACTCGCCGTACGAGGGCGGGCCGGCGGGACATCCCCCGCCGTGCCCGCCCTCGTTGTCGGTGCGACCGGCTAATCTCCAGGTGGGACCGACGGTGGTGCGGTCAGCGGTGGCGAGGAGGGGGCGCGGTGCGGGTGCTCGGCGTGGACCCGGGGCTGACCCGGTGCGGTATCGGTGTGGTGGACGGCACCGCCGGCCGCCCGCTGACGATGGCCGGCGTCGGCGTCGTGCGGACCCCGGCCGACGCGCCGATCGGCGAGCGGCTGGTGCTGATCGAGCAGGGCATCGACGCCTGGCTCGACGAGCACCGGCCCGAGGCGGTCGCCGTGGAGCGGGTGTTCAGCCAGCACAATGTGCGCACCGTGATGGGCACCGCCCAGGCCAGCGCGGTCGCCATCCTGTGCGCCGCCCGCCGCGGCCTGCCCGTCCACCTGCACACCCCCAGCGAGGTCAAGGCCGCCGTCACCGGCAGCGGCCGGGCCGACAAGGCGCAGGTCGGGGCGATGGTCACCCGGCTGCTGCGGCTGGACGCGCCGCCCAAGCCCGCGGACGCCGCCGACGCGCTCGCGCTGGCCATCTGCCACATCTGGCGCGGCCCCGCCACCGACCGGCTGCGGCAGGCCGTCGCCGCCCAGACCGCCGCGGCCCGCAGCCGGGGCGCCGCACCCGCGGCCGCCCGCACCGCCGCCGTACGCAACCGGGAGTCCGCCACGTGATCGCCTTCGTCAGCGGCCAGGTCGCCGCCCTCGCCCCCGACACCGCCGTCATCGAGGTCGGCGGCGTCGGCATGGCCGTGCAGTGCGCGCCGAACACGCTGGCCGCGCTGCGGATCGGCAAGCCCGCCCGGCTGGCCACCTCCCTGGTGGTCAGGGAGGACTCGCTCACCCTCTACGGCTTCGCCGACGACGACGAGCGGCAGGTCTTCGAGCTGCTGCAGACCGTCAGCGGCGTCGGCCCGCGGCTCGCCCAGACGATGCTGGCCGTGCACGCGCCCGACGCGCTGCGGGCCGCGGTCGCCACCGGCGACGAGAAGGCGCTCACCGCCGTGCCCGGCATCGGCAAGAAGGGCGCGCAGCGGCTGCTGCTCGAACTGAAGGACCGGCTCGGCGCCCCGCTCGGCGGCGCAAGTGCGGTCACCGCCGCAGGCCAGGCCGCCCCGTCCTGGCGCGAGCAGCTGCACGCGGCGCTGCTCGGCCTCGGCTATGCCGCCCGCGAGGCGGACGAGGCCGTCGCCACCGTCACCCCGCAGGCCGAGGCCGCGGCCGAGCCGAACGTCGGCGCCCTGCTGCGCAGCGCCCTGCAGTCACTCAACCGCACCCGCTGACCGGCACCCCGCCTCCGCCAGAGCCGCCACCGACCCGACCGCCGCTGACCCGAGAGACCTTCCATGAACTGGGACGACGCCGCACCAGCCGCACCCGACCGCCTGCTCGGCGCCGCGGCCGACAGCGACGACCAGGCCGTCGAGGCCGCGCTGCGGCCCAAGGACCTGGGCGAGTTCGTCGGCCAGGAGCGGGTCCGCGAGCAGCTCGACCTGGTGCTGAAGGCCGCACGCCAGCGCGGCGGCACCGCCGACCACGTCCTGCTCTCCGGCGCCCCCGGCCTGGGCAAGACGACGCTGTCGATGATCATCGCGGCCGAGATGGGCGTCCCGATCAGGATCACCTCGGGCCCCGCGATCCAGCACGCCGGCGACCTGGCGGCCATCCTGTCCTCGCTCGCCGAGGGCGAGGTGCTCTTCCTCGACGAGATCCACCGGATGTCCCGCCCGGCCGAGGAGATGCTGTACATGGCCATGGAGGACTTCCGGGTCGACGTGATCGTCGGCAAGGGCCCGGGCGCCACCGCGATCCCGCTGGAACTGCCGCCCTTCACCCTGGTCGGCGCCACCACCAGGGCCGGGCTGCTGCCGCCGCCGCTGCGGGACCGCTTCGGCTTCACCGGGCACATGGAGTTCTACGCCCCCGCCGAGCTGGAAAGGGTGATCCACCGCTCGGCCGGCCTGCTCGACGTGGCAGTGGACACCGGCGGCGCCGCCGAGATCGCCGGGCGCTCCCGCGGCACCCCGCGGATCGCCAACCGGCTGCTGCGCAGGGTGCGGGACTATGCGCAGGTCAGAGCCGACGGGATGGTGACCAGGCAGACCGCGGCCAGGGCCCTTGAGGTCTATGAGGTCGACGCCCGCGGCCTGGACCGGCTGGACCGTGCGGTATTGCGCGCTCTTCTGACCCTTTTTGGCGGCGGTCCTGTGGGTTTGTCCACACTTGCCGTCGCTGTGGGGGAGGAGCGTGAGACTGTGGAGGAGGTGGCCGAGCCCTTCCTGGTACGGGAGGGGCTCTTGGCCCGCACCCCCCGGGGTCGGGTGGCCACCGCCGCGGCATGGTCGCACCTGGGACTCGTACCCCCACAGCACAGTGGGGGAGCGGGGCCGGGTACGGGACCGGGACAGACCGGGCTGTTCGGTCCGTGACGCGGTCGGACTCGTCGGTTCAGGAACCTCGGTGCCATCCTTGGCGTTGTTCCAGCGGCGAGCCAGAGCTTAGACTCCGCCGACGCCCTTCCTCCGGATCGGCACTCACATCCCGAAACCCAGGCCAGCCACCGTTGGCCGTGCGAAGGAACGCCCCACCGTGAATCCCCTGATCCTCATCTTCATCGTCCTCATCGGCGGCATGCTGCTCATGACCAGGTCGGCCAAGAGCAAGCAGCGCCAGGCCCTGGAGATGCGCAACAAGATGGAGCCCGGCTCCGGCGTCCGCACCATCGGCGGCATGTACGCCGTGGTGAAGGAGGTCAACGAGGAGACGATCCTCCTGGAGCTCACGGACGGCGTACACGCGCACTTCACCAAGGGCGCGATCTCGACCGTCCTCAGTGAGCAGGAGTTCAACCGGATCGTGCACGGCATCGAGCCGGAGGACACCGAGGACGACGCCGAGACCGCGGACGAGGCCCTGGAGACCGACGGGCACACCGCCGCCGCGGTGACCGGCGAGACCGCCGTGACGGACCACGACGCCCAGGAGCCGGATGAGGACCGTGTGGAGCTGAAGAAGACCGAGGACGGGTCGGGGCTGGGCAGCACCGGCTCGACCCCCAAGTAGGGTCCGGTTCGCGCAACACTCGTCACCACCCGTGAGCGCGCAGGCTCCGGTGCGGTAGGACAGGGAGAAACAAGAAGGTGGCAGCAGCCAAGAAGGGCCGCAGGTTCTCGGGGGGTCAGGGATACCCCGAGCGCGCTCTGGCCGTGATCCTCATCGCCCTGGTGGCGATGACCGGAGGCATGTTTCTCTCCGGGGACACCACACCCCGGCTGGGCATCGACCTGGCGGGCGGCGTCAGCATCACGCTGACCGCCAAGCCCAACCAGGGCAGCGCGGTGACCAAGGCGAACATGAACACCGCGGTCAGCATCATCAACAACCGCGTCAACGGGCTGGGTGTCTCAGAGGCGGAGGTGCAGACCGAGGGATCGAAGAACATCATCGTCAACATCCCCAAGGGCACCAACGCCGACCAGGCGGAGAAGCAGGTCGGCACCACGGCGCAGCTGTTCTTCCGCCAGGTGCTCGCCGCGGACATCGGGCAGCCGGCGGCCAAGCCGACGCCGACCCCGTCCGCGACGGGCAGCGTCACCCCCTCCGGCACCCCGTCGTCGACCCCCGGCAGCACGACGACGCCGAAGTCCACCGCCACCCCCTCGGGCACCCCGTCCGCCAGCTCCAGCGCACAGGGCCGCGCCGTCACCGGCGCGCTGACCTCCAGCGTGGCCAAGGCGCCCACCCCGCTGCCGACGGCCACCGCGCCCGCGACCGACCCGGGCACCACCGCCCCGGGCACCGCGACCGGCGGCGCCGACGTGTCGGTCCCGGCCGACATGCAGGCCAAGTTCACCGCGCTCAACTGCGCCGACGACAAGCAGCGGGCCGCCATCACCGAGGGCGCCAAGCCCACCCAGAAGGTCATCGCCTGCGGCAGGGAGGGCGGCATCTGGCAGAAGTACGTGCTGGGCCCCTCCCTGATCGACGGCAAGCGCGTCTCGGGTGCCAACGCCTCCTTCGACACCCAGCAGGGCAACGGCTGGGTGGTGAACCTGACCTTCGACTCCAAGGGCTCCGGCCAGTTCACCAAGGTCACCGGTGACCTCGCGAGCCAGGCCGACCCGAACAACCGCTTCGCGATCGACCTCGACGGCAATGTCGAGTCCGCGCCCTCGGTGCACGAGGCACTGCCCGGCGGCAGCGCCCAGATCTCCGGCAGCTTCAAGCAGAACGAGGCCGAGGACCTGGCCAACGTGCTGAAGTACGGCTCGCTGCCGCTGGCCTTCCAGACCTCCGACATCACCACGGTCTCGGCCGCGCTCGGCGGCGAGCAGCTGCACGGCGGCCTGATCGCCGGCGCCGTCGGCCTGGCGCTGGTCGTGCTCTACATGTTCGCCTACTACCGCGGACTGAGCTTCGTGGCCATCGCGAGCCTCATGACGTCGGCCGCGCTGACGTACACGATCATGTGCCTGCTCGGCCGGGCCATCGGCTTCGCGCTGAACCTGCCGGCGGTCGCCGGCGCCATCGTGGCCATCGGTATCACCGCCGACTCCTTCATCGTGTTCTTCGAACGGATAAGGGACGAGCTGCGTGAGGGCAGGTCGCTGCAACCGGCGGTGGCCCGCGGCTGGCCGCGCGCCCGGCGCACCATCCTGGTGTCGGACTTCGTGTCCTTCCTGGCCGCCGCGGTCCTCTACGTGGTGACCGTCGGCAAGGTCCGCGGCTTCGCCTTCACGCTGGGTCTGACGACCCTGCTCGACGTCGCGGTGGTGTTCCTGTTCACCATGCCGCTGATGACGATCCTGGCTCGCCGCAAGTTCTTCGCCCAGGGCCACAGGTGGTCCGGTCTCGACCCGAAGAGCCTCGGAGTCAAGGCGCCGCTGCGCCGCGTCCGCCGTACCAACAGCTCCGAGACGAAGGAAGCCTGATGTCCAAGCTCGGCACTCTCGGTCACCGGCTGCACCGCGGCGAGGTCAGCTACGACTTCGTGGGCAAGCGCAAGCTCTGGTACGGGGTCTCGATCCTGATCACGGTCGCCGCGGTCGTCGGCCTGCTGGTGAACGGCCTCAAGCTCGGCATCGAGTTCTCCGGCGGCGCGGTCTTCACCACGCCCAAGACCTCGATCTCGGTCAGCGACGCGCAGGACAAGATCGCCGGCGACACCGCGGGCCACCACGCCACCATCCAGAAGCTGGGCAACGGCGGCCTGCGCATCCAGGTCAGCGACATCACGACGCAGACCTCGAAGGACGTCCAGCAGAAGATCGCCGGCGACCTCAAGATGACGCCGTCGAAGATCGACGCGGAGATCGTCGGCCCCAGCTGGGGCAAGGAGATCTCCCAGAAGGCCCTCAAGGGCCTGATCATCTTCCTGGTGCTGGTGGTCATCTACCTGGCGATCGCCTTCGAGTGGCGGATGGCCGCGGCGGCGCTGGTCGCGCTGCTGCACGACATCACCATCACCACCGGCGTCTACGCGATCGTCGGCTTCGAGGTCACCCCCGGCACGGTGATCGGCCTGCTCACCATCCTCGGTTACTCCCTCTACGACACCGTCGTCGTCTTCGACGGTCTCAAGGAAGCCACCAAGGGCATCACCAAGCAGAACCAGCGGACGTACAGCGAGTTCGCCAACCGCAGCCTCAACGGCACCCTGGTGCGGTCGATCAACACCACCGTGGTGGCGCTGCTGCCGGTCGCCGCGCTGCTGTTCATCGGCGGCGGCCTGCTCGGCGCCGGTGTCCTCAACGACATCGCGCTCGCGCTGTTCGTCGGCCTCACCGCCGGCGCCTACTCCTCGATCTTCATCGCGACCCCGATCGTGGCGGACCTCAAGGAGCGCGAGCCGCAGATGCGGTCCCTGCACAAGCGGGTGCTGGCCAAGCGGGCGTCCGACGCGCAGAAGGCCCGGGAGGCCGAGGCGCGCGGCGAGGACCCGCAGGACGCGGTCGGTGACGACGCAGAAGGCCCGGAGGACGGCGACGAGGCCACCGCGACAGCGGCGGCCGGCGTGGTCGCCCCCCGCGGCCAGGGCGCCGCGCGCAGCCCGCGCACCCAGCCGACCGGCCGCGGCAGCCGCGGCAGGAACCGGCCCTCGGGCAAGCGGCGCTGAGCACGGGCTGAGCAGCACAGGCAGGCATCCGAGCCGCCCGGCCGTCACGGCCGGGCGGCTCGTGCGTGCCGTACGGGGGACAATGCCGGGGGAGACGTCCAACAGGAAGCCGAGGGAAAAAGCGCGATGACCACCACGCGGACCGCGTCCGCCGAACTGCGCGAGCTGCTGCTCGCCCACATCAGGGACGTACCGGACTACCCGGAGCCCGGCGTGATGTTCAAGGACATCACCCCGCTGCTGGCCGACGCGGAGGCCTTCGGCGCCCTGGTGGACGCGCTGGCCGCGCTGTGCGCCGAGCGCGGCGCCACCAAGGTAGTCGGCCTCGAAGCGCGCGGCTTCATCCTGGCCGCCCCGGCGGCCGCCCGCGCCGGCCTCGGCTTCGTCCCGGTGCGCAAGGCGGGCAAGCTGCCCGGCGACACCCACGGGCAGGCCTACCAGCTGGAGTACGGCACCGCCGAGATCGAGGTGCACACCGACGCCTTCGCGCCCGACGACCGGGTGCTGGTGATCGACGACGTGCTGGCCACCGGCGGCACCGCGGAGGCCTGCCTGGAGCTGGTGCGCCGCACCGGCGCCACCCTCGCCGGAGTGGCGGTGCTGCTGGAGCTGACCTTCCTCGGCGGCCGCGAGCGGCTGCTGCCGGCCCTGGGCGACACCCCCCTGGACGCACTCGTCACGATCTGACACCGGCCCGCCCGCGGCCCTGCAAGGGCGTCCGGGGCGCCCCGGCGGCTCTCGCCCTCCCCGGGCGCCCCGCACGCCCCTGCGGGGCGCTACGGGCGGCGCAGGCGTCCCAGCGGCCCCGCCGGCCCCGCGCCGGGGGCGCCAGGGGACTCCGCGCGCCCCGGTGTCGGCGCAGGTCGATACCATGGGAGTCCTACCCGCACGAGGAGCGCTCTTGCCAGACAAGCCTCAGCCACTCGACGCCGCGGGCGGTACGGAACCGGCCGCGCGCGGCACCGGCACGCCCGCTGAGGCCGCCACCGCGGAGTCCGAGCCCAAGCCCGGCGCCCCCGCCGTCCGGCCGGTGCGCACCCCGGGCAGTGTCGCGCCGACCCGCCCGGGCGCCTCCTCCAGCCGTGTCCGCGCCCGGCTGGCCCGGCTCGGCGTGCAGCGCTCCAGCCCGTACAACCCGGTCCTCGAACCGCTGCTGCGGGTCGTGCGGGGCAACGACCCCAAGGGCGACAGCGCGCAACTGCGGCAGATCGAGAGCGCCTACCAGGTCGCCGAGCGCTGGCACCGCGGCCAGAAGCGCAAGAGCGGCGATCCGTACATCACCCACCCGCTGGCCGTCACCACCATCCTGGCCGAGCTGGGCATGGACCCCGCCACCCTGATGGCCGGGCTGCTGCACGACACCGTCGAGGACACCGAGTACGGCCTCGACCAGCTGCGCAGGGACTTCGGCGACCAGGTCGCGCTGCTGGTGGACGGCGTCACCAAGCTGGACAAGGTCAAGTTCGGCGAGGCCGCGCAGGCCGAGACGGTCCGCAAGATGGTCGTCGCCATGGCCAAGGACCCCCGGGTGCTGGTCATCAAGCTCGCCGACCGGCTGCACAACATGCGCACGATGCGCTACCTGAAGCGGGACAAGCAGGAGAAGAAGGCCCGCGAGACCCTGGAGATCTACGCCCCGCTGGCCCACCGGCTGGGCATGAACACCATCAAGTGGGAGCTGGAGGACCTGGCCTTCGCCATCCTCTACCCCAAGATGTACGACGAGATCGTCCGGCTGGTCGCCGAGCGCGCACCCAAGCGGGACGAATACCTGGCCGTGGTCACCGACCAGGTCCAGCAGGACCTGCGGTCGGCCCGTATCAAGGCCACCGTCACCGGCCGGCCCAAGCACTACTACAGCGTCTACCAGAAGATGATCGTCCGCGGCAGGGACTTCGCGGAGATCTACGACCTGGTCGGCATCCGGGTGCTGGTCGACACGGTCAGGGACTGCTACGCGGCGCTCGGCACGATCCACGCGCGGTGGAATCCGGTCCCCGGCCGGTTCAAGGACTACATCGCGATGCCGAAGTTCAACATGTACCAGTCGCTGCACACCACGGTGATCGGACCCAGCGGCAAGCCCGTCGAGCTGCAGATCCGCACGTTCGACATGCACCGCCGCGCCGAGTACGGCATCGCCGCGCACTGGAAGTACAAGCAGGAGGCCGTCGCCGGGGCGTCCAAGGTGCGCACCGACAGCCCGCGCTCGGACAAGAAGGACGACGCGGTCAACGACATGGCGTGGCTGCGCCAGCTGCTCGACTGGCAGAAGGAGACCGAGGACCCGGGCGAGTTCCTGGAGTCGCTGCGCTTCGACCTGTCGCAGAGCGAGGTCTTCGTCTTCACGCCCAAGGGCGACGTCATAGCGCTGCCGGCCGGTGCGACC
Source organism: Streptomyces sp. NBC_00433 (assembly GCA_036015235.1). Classification (NCBI taxonomy): domain Bacteria; kingdom Bacillati; phylum Actinomycetota; class Actinomycetes; order Kitasatosporales; family Streptomycetaceae; genus Streptomyces; species Streptomyces sp. NBC_00433. Next base: position 7,886,808 of record CP107926.1, read on the forward strand.
CCGGTGGACTTCGCCTACGCGGTGCACACCGAGGTCGGCCACCGCACGATAGGCGCCCGGGTCAACGGCCGGCTGGTCCCGCTGGAGTCCACCCTGGACAACGGCGACCTGGTCGAGGTCTTCACCTCCAAGGCGGCCGGCGCCGGACCGTCCCGCGACTGGCTCGGCTTCGTCAAGTCGCCGCGGGCCCGCAACAAGATCCGCGCCTGGTTCTCCAAGGAGCGCCGCGAGGAGGCCGTCGAGCACGGCAAGGACGCCATCGCGCGGGCCATGCGCAAGCAGAACCTGCCGATCCAGCGGGTGCTGACCGGTGACTCGCTGGTCACCCTGGCGCACGAGATGCGCTATCCCGACATCTCCGCGCTGTACGCGGCGATCGGCGAGGGCCACATCACCGCCCAGTCCGTGGTGCAGAAGCTGGTCGACGCGCTCGGCGGCGAGGAGGGCGCGACCGAGGACGTCGAGGAGATCACCGCCCCGTCGCCCGGCCGCAGCAAGCGCCGGGCCAATGCCGACCCCGGGGTCGTGGTCAAGGGCGCCAGCGACGTGTGGGTCAAGCTGTCGCGCTGCTGCACCCCGGTCCCCGGCGACCCGATCATCGGCTTCGTCACCCGGGGCAACGGGGTGTCGGTGCACCGCGCGGACTGCGTCAACGTGGACTCGCTGTCCCAGCAGCCCGAGCGGATCATCGACGTCGAGTGGGCGCCCACCCAGTCGTCGGTCTTCCTGGTCGCCATCCAGGTCGAGGCGCTCGACCGCTCCCGGCTGCTGTCGGACGTCACCCGGGTGCTGTCCGACCAGCACGTCAACATCCTGTCCGCGGCCGTCCAGACCTCCCGCGACCGGGTCGCCACCTCACGCTTCACCTTCGAGATGGGCGACCCCAAGCACCTGGGCCACGTCCTGAAGGCCGTCCGCGGCGTCGAGGGCGTCTACGACGTCTACCGCGTCACCTCGGGCCGCCAGCGGTAGGCCGCCCCGGCGCGGCAGCGCCGCGCAGACGCGAGCGGCCCCGGCACGCAGGTGCCGGGGCCGCTCTGCGGTACGGGTCTAGCCGCCGAACTCCTGCAGGCCCTTGAGCGCCTGGTCCAGCAGCGCCTGGCGCCCTTCGAGCTCGGCCGCGAGCTTGTCGGCCTTCGCCGTGTTGCCCGCGGAGCGCGCCGCGTCGACCTGGTCGCGCAGCTTGTCGACGGCCGCCTGGAGCTGACCGGTCAGACCCGCCGCCCTCGCCCGCACCTCGGGGTTGGTGCGCCGCCACTCGGCCTCCTCGGAGTCCGCCAGCGCCCGCTCCACGGTGTGCATCCGGCCCTCGATACGCGGCCGGGCGTCCCGCGGCACATGGCCGATGGCCTCCCAGCGCTCGTTGATCGTCCGGAAGGCGGCCCGCGCCGCCTTGAGGTCGGTCACCGGCAGCAGCTTCTCCGCCTCGACGACCAGCTGCTCCTTGGCCGCCAGGTTGTCCCGCTGCTCGCCGTCGCGCTCGGCGAAGGCGTCGGCGCGGGCGGCGAAGAAGACGTCCTGCGCACCGCGGAAACGATTCCACAGGTCGTCCTCGGCCTCGCGCTGCGCGCGCCCGGCCGCCTTCCACTCCGTCATCAACTCCCGGTAGCGGGCCGCAGTCGGCCCCCAGTCCGTCGAGTCCGACAGCGCCAGCGCCTCGGTGACCAGCTTCTCCTTGGTCCGCCGCGCCTCCTCGCGCTGCGCGTCGAGCGACGCGAAGTGCGCCTTGCGGCGCTTGGAGAAGACCGAACGGGCATGGCTGAAGCGGTGCCACAACTCGTCGTCGGCCTTGCGGTCCAGACGCGGCAGGCCCTTCCAGGTGTCCACCAGCGCCCGCAGCCGCTCACCGGCGGTGCGCCACTGCTCGCTCTCGGCCAACTGCTCGGCCTCGGCGACCAGTTGCTCCTTGGCGACCTTGGCCTCCTCGCTCTGCTTGGCCCTGGCCACCCGGCGCTCCTCGCGCCGGGAGTCCACCAGCACCACCAGCGCGTCGAGCCGGGCCCCCAACGCCGCGAGATCGCCCACCGCGTGGGCCTCGGTCACCGAGGTCCGCAGGTGCTCGATCGCCGCCAGCGCCTCCTTCGGGGCGAGGTCGGTGGTCTGCACCCGCCGTTCCAGGAGGCCGATCTCCACGACGAGACCCTCGTACTTGCGCTCGAAATAGGCGAGCGCCTCCGCGGGGGAGCCCGCCTGCCACGAACCGACCTCCTTCTCCCCGTCGGCCGTACGCACGTACACGGTCCCCGTCTCATCGACGCGGCCCCACGGGTCGCTGCTCACAGCGCCTCCTCCACGTGATGCCCTGCCGGCCGGTGGCTGACGGGCATCGTCCACAGTGTCTCTCCGGCCGGGCTGTACGCCCTGGCCGGTCCAACGCCAACATAGGCGACCATCGCCCCGGCTGTCCGCATCCGATGCGGGGGGAATCAGGATTTGGTGACGGTCGCCTTGTTGATCACGGCCGTGGCGTTCGGAGCGCCGTCGCCCTGCCCGCCGCTGTTCTCACCCGCGGCGGCGATCTTGTTCAGCACCTTCAGGCCGTCGGCGCTCATCGTGCCGAACGGAGTGTAGTTGGGCTGCAACGGGCTGTCCTTGTAGACCAGGAAGAACTGGCTGCCGCCGGTGTTCGGGCCGCTGTTGGCCATCGCGACGGTGCCGGCCGGGTAGGTCACCGAGCCCTGCGCGTCGGCCTTGCCGAAGGCCTTCAGGTTCTCGTCCGGCAGGGTGTAGCCGGGGCCGCCGCTGCCCGTCGCGGTCGGGTCGCCGCACTGGAGCACGAAAATGCCGTTGGTGGTCAACCGGTGGCAGCGCGTGTGGTCGAAGAAGCCCTTGTCGGCGAGGAACTTGAACGAGTTCACCGTCGCCGGCGCCTTCGCCGCGTCCAGCGCGATCGGGATGTCGCCGCACGTCGTCTTCAGCGTGAAGGTGTACTTCGCGCTCTTGTCGACCGCCATCGCCGGCGCCTTCGTCCACTTCGCCGTGCCGGGGCTGCCCGCGGCGGGCTTCTCGCACGGGTCGGCCGCGTGCGTCGCCGCGGGCGTCGTGGGCGCGGACGCGCTCGGGGAGGCGCCCGCCGCGTCGTCCTTCTTGCTGTCGCTGTCGAAGGCGCCGGCCGCCCACGCGGTGCCGCCGGCGGCGACCACCACCGCGATGACCGCGGCGATCACCGCGTTGCGCCGCCGCGACCTGCGGGTGTGATCCACCCTGCGCGCCTGCTGCCGCTCGAACTTCTCCCGGGCGAGCTGCCGCCGCCGCTGATCCTTGGTGACCACTTCGCCGTCTCCCGGTCGCTCGTGTCGTCTGCCGTGTGATGAGTCTGGTGCGGTGTCCGCCGCCCTGTGGCGTATTGTGCCGCAGGCCGTGTGAGCTGTGCGTTTGCTGTGCGCACACGACGCGGTCGCGCGTCGCGGCACGGTGTGTGCGCAGATCTTGGCGTCCTGTGGCGGGTCCAGTCCAGTCCGCCAACGCGCCGATACCCGCCCGATACGTGTTCGCGACCGCGATGTGCTCGCCGGTAGGCTCGTGAACAGCCGACACCGACCGCTCGCGGACGACATAAGGACGAACGTGCTCATTGCCGGGTTCCCCGCCGGGGCCTGGGGGACCAATTGTTATGTGGTCGCCCCCGCCGCCGGTGAGGAGTGCGTGATCATCGACCCGGGCCACCTCGCGACCCAGGGCGTCGAGGACATCATCGCCAAGCACCGCCTCAAGCCCGTCGCGGTCATCCTCAGCCACGGGCACGTCGACCATGTCGCCTCGGTGGTCCCGGTGTGCGGCGCGCGGAACGTGCCCGCCTGGATCCACCCCGAGGACCGCTACATGCTCAGCGACCCGGACGGGGCGCTCGGCGGGACCATCGGGCAGCAGCTGCTCGGCGAGTTGACCGTCGGCGAGCCCGACGACCTGCGGGAGCTGGCCGACGGCGGCACCCTGCCGCTGGCCGGCCTGGAATTCGCCGTCGCGCACGCGCCCGGCCATACCAGGGGGTCGGTGACCTTCCGGCTGCCGGAGGCCGCGGACATCCCGTCCGTGCTGTTCTCCGGCGACCTGCTGTTCGCCGGCTCCGTCGGACGCACCGACCTGCCCGGCGGCTCCACGGCCGAGCTGTACGAGTCGCTGGCCCGCGTGTGCCTGCCGCTCGACGACTCCACCGTGGTGCTGTCGGGACACGGCCCCCAGACGACCATCGGCCGCGAGCGCGCCGCCAACCCCTATCTGGGCGAGGCGGCCCGCGGCTCAGGAGCCCCGCACCCGGCGGCTCCGCGACGAGGATTGTGACGACTGCTGACGTGAGCACGTTCCAGGCCCCCAAGGGCACCTACGACCTGCTGCCGCCCGACTCGGCGACATATCTCGCGGTGCGCGAGGCGATCGCGGCACCCGCCCGCCGCGCGGGCTACGGCTATGTCGAGACCCCCGGTTTCGAGACCGTCGAGCTGTTCTCCCGCGGGGTCGGCGAGTCCACCGACATCGTGACCAAGGAGATGTACACCCTCACCACCAAGGGCGGCACGCAGCTCGCGCTGCGCCCCGAGGGCACCGCCTCGGTGCTGCGCGCGGCCCTTGAGGCCAACCTGCACAAGGCCGGCAACCTGCCGGTCAAGCTCTGGTACTCGGGCTCCTACTACCGCTACGAGCGCCCGCAGGCCGGCCGCTACCGGCACTTCTCGCAGGTCGGCGCGGAGGCGATCGGCGCCGAGGACCCGCTGCTCGACGCCGAGCTGATCATCCTGGCCGACGAGGCGTACCGCTCGCTGGGCCTGAGCGGCTACCGGCTGCTGCTGAACTCGCTCGGCGACCGGGAGTGCCGCCCCGCCTACCGGACCGCACTGCAGGACTTCCTGCGCGGCCTGGACCTGGACGAGGACACCCGCCGCCGGATCGACATCAACCCGCTGCGGGTGCTCGACGACAAGCGCGAGTCCGTCCAGCGCCAGCTCGCCGGGGCGCCGCTGATCGTGGACCACCTGTGCGAGGCCTGCAAGGCCTACCACGAGCAGGTGCGCGAGCTGCTCGCCGCGGCCGGGGTGGCCTACGAGGACGACCCGCGGCTGGTGCGCGGCCTGGACTACTACACCCGCACCACCTTCGAGTTCGTCCACGACGGGCTCGGCTCGCAGTCCGCGATCGGCGGCGGCGGGCGCTACGACGGCCTGTCGGAGATGATCGGCGGCCCGTCGCTGCCGTCGGTCGGCTGGGCGCTCGGCGTGGACCGCACGGTGCTCGCGCTCAAGGCCGAGGGCGTGGACCTGGCGCTCCCGGCGGTCACCGACGTCTACGCGGTGCCGCTCGGCGAGGAGGCGCGGCGGGCGCTGTTCACCGCGGTCACCGCGCTGCGCAGGGCCGGCGTCGCGGCGGACTTCGCCTACGGCGGCAAGGGCATGAAGAACGCCATGAAGTCGGCCAACCGCTCCGGCGCCCGCTTCGCGCTGGTCGCCGGCGAGCGGGACCTGGCCGAGGGCGCGGTGCAGCTCAAGGACCTCGAAAGCGGCGACCAGGTGGCGGTGCCGCTCGACGGGATCGTGGCGGCCGTCAAGGAGCGGCTCGGGTAAACCCCTCATCCGTGTACGAGGGCGGTACGGGCTTATTCCAACCTGACCGCGCTCGTGCACAATGAATGGGTGCCCGCCCACCACGGACCTAGAGATCGGCCATCATGACGACTTCCGCTCTGGACGAGACGCGAACGGACGGCGAGAGCGAGCAGCGGCGCCCCGCCGACGGCATCGCGGCGGGCAAGCCCTTCGCCTGGCTCCTGCTGATCTGTGGGGCGCTTGGCCTGCTCGCCTCCTTCATCATCACGGATGACAAGTTCCGGCTGCTCCAGGCGAAGGTCGACGGCAAGACGCTGCACCTGTCGTGCAGCCTCAACCCGGTCATCTCCTGCGGCGACGTCATGCAGAGCGACCAGGCACATGTCTTCGGCTTCCAGAACCCGATCATCGGCCTGGTCGCCTTCCCGGTCCTGATGACCCTGGCCATGGGCATGTTCGCGGGCGCGCGCTACAAAGCCTGGTTCTGGTACGGCCTGCAGGCCGGCGGCCTGTTCGGCGTGGGCTTCATCTCCTGGCTCCAGTACCAGACGATCTACAACATCAACGCGGTCTGCCTGTGGTGCTGCCTGGCCTGGATCGTCACCATCGCCACGTTCTGGTACACGGCGGTGCACAACATCAAGCACGGCCTGATCAAGGTCCCCGCCAAGGCCCGCGCCCTGGTGCTGGAATTCCACTGGGTCGTGCCGGTGCTGTGGTACGGCGTGATCATCATGCTGATCCTGGTGCACTTCTGGTACTACTGGAAGACCGTCATCTGACCGTCAGTCCGACGCCGCCCGATCTTCTGCCGCCCGCGCCGGCCGCCCCCCCTGGTGGGCGGCCGGCGCGGTTGTCGTAGCGGTGACCTACGCTGCAAGACGTGGAACCAGACCTCTTCACCGCCGCAGCCGAGGACCGCAGGGAGCGCGACCCCGGGTCCAGCCCGCTCGCCGTAAGGATGCGCCCGCGCGTCCTGGACGAGGTCGTCGGGCAGCGGCACCTGCTGCGGCCCGGATCGCCGCTGCGGCGGCTGGTGGGGGACAGCGGCGGTCCCGCCGGGCCCTCGTCGGTGATCCTGTGGGGTCCGCCCGGCACCGGCAAGACCACCCTGGCGTATGTGGTCAGCAAGGCCACCGACAAGCGCTTCGTGGAGCTCTCCGCGATCACCGCGGGCGTCAAGGAGGTCCGCACGGTCATCGAGAGCGCCAAGCGCCAGTCCGGCGGCTTCCAGCGCGAGACCGTGCTCTTCCTGGACGAGATCCACCGCTTCAGCAAGGCGCAGCAGGACTCGCTGCTGCCCGCGGTGGAGAACCGCTGGGTCACCCTGATCGCGGCCACCACCGAGAACCCGTACTTCTCGGTGATCTCCCCGCTGCTGTCCCGCTCCCTGCTGCTCACCCTCGAACCGCTCACCGACGACGACCTGCGCGGGGTGCTGCGCCGCGCGCTGGACGAAGAGCGGGGCCTGGCGGGGGCGGTGAGCCTGCCGAAGGACGCCGAGGAGCACCTGCTGCGGGTCGCCGGCGGCGACGCCCGCCGCGCGCTGACCGCCCTGGAGGCCGGCGCGGGCTCGGCGCTGGCCAAGGGCGAGGACGCGATCACGCTCGCCACCCTGGAGGAGGCCGTCGACCGGGCCGCGGTCAGCTACGACCGGGACGGCGACCAGCACTACGACGTGGCCAGCGCCCTGATCAAGTCCATCCGCGGCTCCGACGTGGACGCGGCGCTGCACTACCTGGCCCGGATGATCGAGGCCGGCGAGGACCCCCGCTTCATCGCCCGCCGGCTGATGATCTCGGCCAGCGAGGACATCGGCCTCGCCGACTCCACCGCCCTGCCGACCGCGGTCGCCGCCGCGCAGGCGGTGGCGATGATCGGCTTCCCCGAGGCGTCGCTGATCCTCTCGCACGCCACCATCGCGCTGGCGCTGGCCCCGAAGTCCAACGCCGCCACCACCGCGATCGGCGCCGCGCTCGCCGACGTCAAGGAGGGCAAGGCGGGCCCGGTGCCCGCGCACCTGCGCGACGGGCACTACAAGGGCGCGGCCAAGCTGGGCCATGCCCAGGGCTACGTCTACCCGCACGATGTGCCGGGCGCGGTCGCCGCCCAGCGGTATCTCCCGCAGGAGCTGGCCGGCCGCCGCTACTACGAGCCGACGCGCTACGGAGCCGAGGGGCGCTACGCCGACGTCCTGGAGTGGGTGCGCGAGCGCCTCGCGGGCAGGGGCGAATAGCCGCCCCCCGTAAAGCCGCCGCTCAGTCCGCGCGCGCCGCCGCGAACAGCTCGCGCATCGCCCGCTGCGCGCCGTGCGGGCCCTGCACGGGCTCGGGGAAGTCGAAGCGCGCGTCGAAGGCGCCGTCCTCGGCGCGGAAGCGGACCCGCAGGCCGAAGCGGTCCAGCGCCACCGGCACCGCGCCGGTCGTGCAGCGGCCCGTGCCGGACACCAGGGAGCACAGCGCGCCGACCTCGTCGGCGTGCGCGGCCGCCAGGTGCTGCAGGATCTCCGCCTCGTGCGCCGCCAGCGGATCGGCGGCGGCGTCCGCGAACTCGTCGGGGTCGACCTGGGCCGCGCCCCACAGGTCGTCGAGCGAAATCTCGCCGGCCTCCAGGCGCAGCAGCTCCGCGCCCGCCTCGAACGAGCCGCCGGGCACCGCGGTCAGCCAGCCGGCGACCCACGCCCTGCCGCGGATCCGGTAGGGCACCGCGACCGGGGCCACATCAGTGACCTCCAGCACAGCCGCCGCCTCGTCGTCGGCGGCCGCGCGCACCGCGCGGACGGCGGGCGAATCGCGCGGGAACAGCAGGAAGACGTCTCCGGTGGGTCCCACGGAGTGCCGCAGCGGCACCAGAGGGGCGGTGGGCGCCGGCGCCAGACCGGGAATGACCAGCGCGGGGGACGAGTTACCCTCGACCAGAGTGCGTGCGCGTTCGGCAGCCGTGGGCTGCCGGGGCGCTTCTTCCACTTCGGGACGCGGCTGACCGTGCGGCGACCGCTCCGCCTGCTCCTGCGGGCCGGACACGTCGGGTACGGGGTTCCCGGGTCGAATCATGCGCACTCCTCAGTTAAGGTAAGCCTTACCTAATTTACACGGAGGTTCGACGCACGTGAATCAGTCGCGTCCCAAGGTCAAGAAGTCCAGGGCGCTGGGCATCGCGCTCACCCCGAAGGCGGTCAAGTACTTCGAGGCCCGCCCGTACCCGCCGGGTGAGCACGGCCGTGGTCGCAAGCAGAACAGCGACTACAAGACCCGCCTGCTGGAGAAGCAGCGGCTGCGTGCGCAGTACGACATCAGCGAGCGGCAGATGCAGCGCGCCTACGACCGGGCCAAGAAGGCGTCCGGACTGCGTACCGGCGAGGCGCTGATCATCGAGCTGGAGCGCCGCCTCGACGCCCTCGTCCTGCGCTCGGGCCTGGCCCGCACCATCTACCAGTCCCGGCAGATGGTCGTGCACGGCCACATCGAGGTCAACGGCCGCAAGGTCGACAAGCCCTCCTACCGGGTGCGCCCCGACGACGTCGTCCAGGTCCGCGAGCGGTCCCGCGAGAAGACCCCCTTCCTGGTCGCCCGCGAAGGCGGCTGGGCCGGCGACGGCGAGGCCCCGCGCTACCTGCAGATCAACCTCCAGGCGCTGGCGTTTCGGCTGGACCGCGACCCCAACCGCAAGGAGATCCCGGTGATCTGCGACGAGCAGCTGGTCGTGGAGTACTACGCCCGCTGACCGCCGCACCACCCCGCAGCACCCTCAGCCCGCCGCCTCAGGAGAGGCGGCGGGCTGGGGCCTGTCCGGCAAATCCCGTCTGGCTGGCGGGGCGTGGCACGCACGCTCTCCCCCTGCCTTCGGCGGGAGGTGCCCCCAGCGTTGTCGGTCGTCGGCGCGGCCCGCTGCGCTCTGTCCCCCTGGGCCTGGCGGCCCGGGTGGTGCCCCCACCCTCCGCCTTGCGATGGCACGCACCAGACTCCGCCAGCCCCGCCCCAACGGGGCGGACGATGCTATTTGCCAGACAGGCCCTCGTGCGTACGCGGCGCGGGCGCCCGCACCGGGCCGTGCTGCTCGCCGCGCACCGCGCCGCGCGGCCGGTTCAACACCCGGTGTGCCGCCGCGTCCAGGCCGAGCCGGCCGCCCTCGCCCAGTGCCGCCGCGTAGGCCGCCTCGCCCAGCACCGCCCGCACCCGCTGCTCGCACGCCGCGTGCGGGGCGTTGAAATACCGCGAGCCGAACAGCCGCAGGCCCACCGACTCCCACAGCCGGCCCGCCGCGCCCTGCAACACCGCCGCCTCGTACGGCGCCCCCTCGCCCTCGGTGATCAGCGCCAGCAGCTCCAGTGCAAGCACCGCGCCCACCAGGTCGTCGAAGGAGTGGTCGATGGCCAGCGACTCCTCGGCCAGCCGCCTCGCCCGCTGCGGTTCACCGCCCAGCCAGGCCGCGTAGCCCAGCACGTACAGCGCGTACGCCAGAGCCCAGCGCTCACCGTGGTCCCGGCAGATGTCCCTGACCTCCTCGGCCAGCAGCACCGCCTGCTCCACATCGCCCTGGAAGGCCACCGACATCGCCAACTCGACCTGCGCCATCAGCACGTTGCTGTTCAGCTCGCCGATCGAGCGGTAGCGCAGCAGGGCGTCGTCGATGAACCGCTCCGCGCGCGGCATGTCGTCGGAGACCAGCGCCAGGCAGCCGAGCCGGTGCAGCGCGTACGCCTCCGCCACCGCGTTGCCCGCGGCCCGCGCCTCGTCGCGGCACTCCTGGAGCACCGCCAGCGCCGCCGCCGAGTCGCCCTGGAGCAGCGCCACATAGCCGTAGACCCACATCACCTTCGCGCGGGCCTCCGACCGCTCGGCCGGCAGCTCCAGCGCCCGGCCCAGCCAGTGCCTGCCCTCCGCGAGCCGCCCGCAGCCCACCCAGCAGAACCACAGGGTGCCCGCCAGGTACTGGCCCACCGCCGGGTCCTCCGACGGCTCGCCCGGAATCCCGTCAAGGCTGAACTCCAGCGCCAGCCGCAGGTTCGGCAGGTCCGCCGCGACCCGCTCCGCGACCTCCGCCTGCCGCGGGCTGAACCAGTCCAGCTCGCACCAGGTGGCCAGCCCCAGATACCAGTCCCGGTGCCTGCGCCGCACCCTGCCCTCGTCGCCCAGCGCGGCCAGCCACCCGGCGCCGTACTCCCGGACGCTGTCCAGCATCCCGTAGCGGGCCGGGCCGCCCCCGGCGACCTCCTGCCGGCTCAGCACCGACTGGTCGACCAGAGCGGCGACCGCCTCCACGACCTCGTCCTCGGGAATGCCGCCGCCCACGCACACGTACTCCACCGCCTCCAGGTCGAAGTGGCCCGCGAAGACCGACAGCCGCGCCCACAGCAGCCGCTCGGCCGGGCTGCACAGCTCATGGCTCCAGCCGATCGCGGTACGCAGCGCCCGGTGCCGCGCGGGCGCGCTCGGGTCGCCGCCGGTCAGCAGCCGGAAACGGTCGTCGAGGCGTTCGAGCACCTGCTCCACCGACAGCGCGCGCAACCGCACCGCGGCCAGCTCCAGCGCCAGCGGCAGCCCGTCGAGCCGGGCACACAACTCGGCCACCGCGGCGGAATTCCCCGCCGTCACGGCGAAACCCGGCAGCACCGCCGCCGCCCGCTCGGCGAACAGCCGCACCGCGTCCGAGCCGACGGGCAGCGGCTGGAGCGGCAGCAGCTGCTCACCGGTGATGCCCAGCGGCCGCCGCCCCACCGCGAGCACCCGCAGCCCCGGCGCCCGCCGCAGCAGATCGGCGGCCAGCTCCGCACACGGCCCGGCCAGCCGGTCGAACCCGTCGAGCACCAGCAGCAGTTCGCGGTCGGCCAGATGCTCGGCCAGCGCCTCCCGCGGCGCCCTGCTGGTGTGGTCGGGCAGCCGCAGCGCCTCGGCGACGGTGTGGTCCACCAGATCGGCGCCGTGCAGGGCGATCAGCTCGACGAGCCAGACGCCGTCGCGGAAACGGTCCTGCACGGACCGGGCGGCGCGCAGCGCCACCCGGGACTTCCCGACCCCGCCCGCCCCGGTGACCGTCACCAGTCGCGATCCGGCCACCAACGCGCTCAACCGATCGACTTCCGACGTCCTACCGACAAACCCGGTCAGCTCGGACGGGAGGTTACCCTCAGTCTCCATGGTGCACGCAGCGTACTTGACCGTCAACGCTACGTACAGCGGGCCTCGGGCCCCGTAAGGAGGTTCTCCCTTGCCCTGGGGGCGCCTCCTTCGCGCCCCCCGCGGCCGGTGTGCTCCGTTCTCCCCCGGTGCTTCGCGTGGGGGTACCCCGCGCGCCCCTGGGCGGGTGCCTCGTCCTGTCGCGTTCACAGTCGTGGTTCGCTGCGGCTGGTCGCGCAGTTCCCCGCGCCCCTTTGGGTCCTGCGTCCTCCTGCGCCCGGCGTTAGCCCCTGGCGGGGGCCGGGCCCTCCGCGCAGGAGGACGACCGTCTTTCAGGGGCGCGTGGGGGTACCCCCACGCGAAGCACCGGGGGAGAACGGAACGCCCCGCCGGCGAGGTGGGAAAGGCGAACGACCACCGCGAGTGGCAATCACCCAGGGGTGCGGGGAAGTGCGCGAGAAGCCCCCACCCGGGGAGGGTCCGGGTGCGACCCGGGCGCACCCGGGAATGCGGTACGGCCCGAACCTCGCGGCGCGATAGGCTCGGAAGCCAACCGACCTGGTGACGAGAGGGAGCGCGGCAAGGTGTCCGGTGGAGAAGTGGCCGGCGTGGCCGGCCTCGTCGTCGCGGTGTTCTGGGCGATCCTCGTAGCGTTCCTCGCCGTCGCGCTCGCGCGCCTGGCCGGGACGCTGCGGCGCACCACGGAGCTGGTCGCCGGGATCACCGAGCAGGCTGTACCGCTGCTCGGCGAGGCCTCCGACGCGCTGCGCTCCGCGCACACCCAGCTCGACCGGGTGGACACGATCACCGCGGACGTCGCCGAGGTGACCGCGAACGCCTCCGCGCTGTCCTCCACCGTCGCCAGCACCTTCGGCGGCCCCCTGGTGAAGGTCGCGGCCTTCGGCTACGGGGTGCGGCGCGCGGTCGGACTGCAGGCCGGCGGCGCCGGCAAGGTGCTGCCCGCCGCCCGACGCGCCCGCCGCCGCAACCGCTCGAAGGACTGAGGCCCCATGTTCCGCCGTCTGTTCTGGTTCCTGACCGGTGCCGCCACCGGAGTGTGGGCCACCACCAAGGTCAACCGCGCGCTGCGCCGGCTCAGCCCGGAGAGCCTGGCCGCGACCGCGGCCGACCGCGCGCTGGAGACCGGCGCGCGGCTGCGCACCTTCGCCCACGACGTCAGGGCGGGCATGGCGCAGCGCGAAGGGGAACTGCAGGACGCCCTCGGGCTGACCGGCGCGGACGACACCCGCCGCGCCGCCCCGCGGGAGCTGGACACCGACCTCCCGGCACCGCGCCGGGGCATTGCGTACAACGCGTACGACCGGAAGGACGATCACTGATGGAGTCGGCAGAAATCCGCCGCCGCTGGCTGCGCTTCTTCGAGGAGCGCGGACACACCGTTGTGCCGTCGGCGTCCCTCATCGCCGACGACCCGACGCTGCTGCTGGTCCCGGCGGGCATGGTCCCCTTCAAGCCGTACTTCCTCGGCGAGGTCAAGCCGCCCTTCCGGCGTGCCACCAGCGTCCAGAAGTGCGTGCGCACCCCGGACATCGAAGAGGTCGGCAAGACCACCAGGCACGGCACGTTCTTCCAGATGTGCGGCAACTTCTCCTTCGGCGACTACTTCAAGGAAGGCGCCATCCGCTACGCCTGGGAGCTGCTCACCACGCCCCAGGACAAGGGCGGTTACGGCCTGGAGCCGGAGAAGCTCTGGATCACCGTCTACGAGCAGGACGACGAGGCCGAGCGGATCTGGCGCGACGAGATCGGCGTGCCCGCCGAGCGCATCCAGCGGCTCGGCATGGGCCCCAACTTCTGGTCCATGGGCGTGCCGGGACCCTGCGGCCCCTGCTCGGAGATCAACTACGACCGCGGCCCGGAATTCGGCGTCGAGGGCGGCCCCGCCGTCAACGACGAGCGCTACGTGGAGATCTGGAACCTGGTCTTCATGCAGTACGAGCGCGGCGCGGGCGAGGGCAAGGAGGACTTCCCGATCCTCGGCGACCTGCCCGCCAAGAACATCGACACCGGCCTCGGCCTGGAACGCCTCGCGATGATCCTGCAGGGCGTGCAGAACATGTACGAGACCGACACCCTGCGCGTCGTGATCGACAAGGCCACCGAGCTGACCGGCGTCCGCTACGGGCAGGCGCACGACACCGACGTGGCCCTGCGGGTCGTCGCCGACCACATGCGCACCTCGATGATGCTCATCGGCGACGGCGTCACCCCCGGCAACGAGGGCCGCGGCTACGTGCTGCGCCGCATCATGCGCCGTGCCATCCGCAACATGCGGCTGCTCGGCGCCCACGACCCGGTCGCCGCCGAGCTGATCGACGTGGTCCTCAAGACGATGGGCGAGCAGTATCCGGAGCTGCTCACCGACCGCAAGCGGATCGAGACCGTCGCGCTCGCCGAGGAGGCCGCCTTCCTCAAGACGCTCAGGGCCGGCACCAACATCCTCGACACCGCCGTCACCGAGACCAAGCAGGCAGGCGGCACCGTGCTGTCCGGCAGCCAGGCCTTCCTGCTGCACGACACCTGGGGCTTCCCGATCGACCTCACCCTGGAGATGGCCTCTGAGCAGGGCCTGTCCGTGGACGAGGACGGCTTCCGGCGGCTGATGAAGGAGCAGCGCGACCGCGCCAAGGCCGACGCCCGCGCCAAGAAGACCGGCCACGCCGACCTGTCCGCCTACCGCGAGGTCGCCGACCGCACGGGCGGCACCGAATTCGTCGGTTACACCCACGACCACAACGAGGCCACCGTCGTCGGCCTGCTGGTCGACGGCCTGCCCTCGCCGGCCGCCACCGAGGGCGACGAGGTCGAGGTCGTCCTCGACCGCACCCCCTTCTACGCCGAGGGCGGCGGCCAGCTCGCCGACACCGGCCGCATCCGGGTCGAGGGCGGCGCCGTCGTCGAGGTCAGGGACGTCCAGCAGCCGGTGCCCGGCGTCAGCGTGCACAAGGGCGTCGTCCAGGTCGGCGAGATCACCGTCGGAGCCACCGCCCTGGCCCAGATCGACCTGGTCCGCCGCCGCGCCATCGCCCGCGCCCACAGCGCCACCCACCTCACCCACCAGGCGCTGCGCGACGCCCTCGGCCCGACCGCCGCCCAGGCCGGCTCGGAGAATTCCCCCGGCCGCTTCCGCTTCGACTTCGGCTCGCCGACCGCCGTCCCCGGCGGCGTGCTGACCGACGTCGAGCAGAAGATCAACGAGGTGCTGGCCCGTGAACTGGACGTCACCGCCGAGGTGCTGCCCATCGCGGAGGCCAAACGGCAGGGCGCCATCGCCGAGTTCGGCGAGAAGTACGGCGAGCACGTCCGGGTCGTCACCATCGGCGACTTCTCCAAGGAGCTGTGCGGCGGCACCCACGTGCACAACACCGCCCAGCTCGGCCTGGTCAAGCTGCTCGGCGAGTCGTCGATCGGCTCCGGTGTACGCCGGGTCGAGGCCCTGGTCGGCGTGGACGCCTACAACTTCCTGGCCCGCGAGCACACCGTCGTGGCCCAGCTGACCGAACTGGTCAAGGGCCGGCCCGAGGAGCTGCCCGACAAGATCTCCGGCATGCTCGCCAAGCTCAAGGACGCCGAGAAGGAGATCGAGCGCTTCCGCGCCGAGAAGGTGCTGCAGGCCGCCGCCGGACTCGCCCAGACCGCACAGGACGTCAAGGGCGTCGCCCTGGTCACCGGTTCGGTGCCGGACGGCACCGGCGCCGACGACCTGCGCCGGCTGGTGCTCGACGTGCGGCAGCGCATCACCGGCGGCCGCCCGGCCGTCGTGGCGCTGTTCACCGTCGCGGGCGGCCGCCCGCTGACCGTGGTCGCCACCAACGAGGGCGCCCGCGAGCGCGGCATCAAGGCCGGCGAGCTGGTCCGTACCGCCGCCAAGGCACTCGGCGGCGGCGGGGGCGGCAAGGACGACGTCGCCCAGGGCGGCGGGCAGAACCCGGCCGCCGTCCAGGACGCCGTCGAGGCCGTGCAGCGGCTCGTCGGCGAGAAGGTCTGACGGTGGGCGGAACTGCGGACGAGGACGGCACCGAGCCGGGCAGGCCCGCCATGCGGCGCGGCCGCCGGCTCGGTGTCGACGTCGGGGACGCCAGGATCGGGGTCGCCTCCTGCGACCCCGACGGCATCCTCGCCACCCCGGTCGAGACGGTGCCGGGCCGCGACGTGCCCGCGGCCCTGCGCAGGCTCGCCGACATCGTCACCGAGTACGAGCCGATCGAGGTCGTCGTCGGGCTGCCGCGCTCGCTCAACGGCACCGAGGGCCCGGCCGCGGCCAAGGTGCGGACCTTCGCGCGAAGTGTGGCGAAAATCATCGACCCGGTGCCGGTGCGCCTGGTGGACGAGCGGATGACGACCGTGACGGCCACACAGGGGCTGCGGGCGTCCGGTGTGAAGGCGAAGAAGGGACGCTCCGTAGTCGACCAGGCTGCGGCCGTCATCATTCTGCAGAGTGCGCTGGAGACCGAGAGGGTGTCGGGTAAAGCTCCTGGGGAGAGCGTCCAATCCTTCATCTGATCGCGATACGGTAACGTTCCGCGCGACACGGCGGCGCCTTCTGGCGCCGCCCGTTTCGCAAGGTCGGCAGACCCGACGCCGACCGCGTACCAAGGGGACCGATGACTGACTATGGCCGGGGCTCCGGCTCCGAACCGTGGCACCCGGACGACCCGCTGTTCGGCGATGCGTACGACCAGGGCCAGGGGTACCCGCAGCAGCCGCCGCAGCCGCAGGGAGGCGAGTGGCAGGACCCGTACGCCACAGGTCAGCATCAGCAGCAGTACCCGCAGCAGGGCACCGGCCAGTACCCCCAGCAGCAGTACCCGCAGCACCAGCAGCAGTACCCGGTGCAGCAGCCGCAGCAGCACGACACGGGCCAGTACCAGCAGCAGCCCCAGCAGCAGTATCCGCAGCAGGGCGGCTACGGCTACGACACCGGCTCGCACGCGACGTACGACACCGGTTCGCACCCGACCGGCGGCTACCCCGCCCAGGACCCGTACGGCGGCCAGCAGCCCGACTACTACGGCCAGGGCGGCGGCTACCAGCAGCAGCCGCAGCAGTACCACCAGCAGCCTGGCCCCGGTATGCAGCAGCCCCAGCAGCCGGGCCCCGGCATGCAGCAGCCGCAGCAACCCCAGCCGTCGCAGGGCCCGCAGCCAGGCCACCCCGCAGCGGGGCAGGCCGGACAGGCGCGGCTCCAGCAGCCGGGCCCCGGCGGGCGCCCGCAGGAGCCGGGCGCCAGGCCGCTGCGCACCGCCCCCGGCAATACCGGCGAGTGGAATCCCGACGAGGACTCCGACCCGCGCGAGCACGCCTTCTTCGCCGACCGCGACGACCACGACGATGACGACCACACCCCGGCCGGCGGCGAGAGCGGCGGCCGGCGGGCCGGCAAGAACCAGCCCAAGGGCGGCAAGAAGCGCCGCAGCGGCTGCGCCTGCCTGACCGTCCTGCTGGTGCTCGGCGGCGGCCTCGCCGGCGGTGTCTACTACGGCTACGGCGTCTACCAGGACCACTTCGGCCCCGCCCCCGACTACTCGGGCAACGGCACCGGCTCGGTCCAGGTCGAGATCCCCAAGGGCTCGACCCTGACCACCATGGGCAACCTGCTCAAGAAGGCCGGCGTGGTCAAGAGCGTCGACGCCTTCACGGCCGCGGCCCGCGGCAACCCCAAGGGCCAGAGCATCCAGGCCGGTGTCTACCTGCTCAACAAGAACATGTCCGCGGCGGCGGCCGTCACGATGATGCTCGACCCCAAGTCGCAGAATTCCATGATCATAAGCGAGGGCATGCGCGACAAGCAGATCTACGCCGCCATCGACAAGCAGCTCGCGCTCAAGCCCGGCACCACCGAGGGCGTCGCCCACGCCAAGGCGAAGAGTCTCGGCCTGCCCGACTGGGCCGACACATCGAGCAAGGTCAAGGACCCGCTGGAGGGCTTCCTCTTCCCGTCCCGCTACAGCGTGGCCAAGGGCATGAAACCCGAGGACCTGCTGAAGCAGATGATCGGCTCGGCCAAGGAGCAGTTCGCGCAGTTCGACCTGGCCGGCGAGGCGAAGAAGCAGGGCCTGAGCAGCCCGTACCAGCTGCTCACCGTCGCCAGCCTGGTGCAGGCCGAGGGCAAGACCGACGACGACTTCCGCAAGATGGCCAAGGTCATCTACGACCGGCTGCTGCCCAGCAACAAGCAGCAGACCAACTTCCTGCTGCAGTTCGACTCGACGTACAACTACATCAAGAACACCAGCGACACGTCGATCGCCCTCAAGGACATCCACGGGCTCAAGGACACCTACAACACGTACCGGTACAAGGGCCTGACTCCGGGGCCGATCGGCAACCCCGGCATCAAGGCGCTGAAGGCCGCGATGGACCCGGACTCCGGGCCCTGGTACTTCTTCATCTCGCTGGACGGCAAGACCACCCGGTTCACCGAGACGCTGGCCGAGTTCAACAAGATCAAGGGCGAGTAGCCCAGGCGGCGGCAGGCAGGAAGCAACGTCAGTGAACAGCACAGCTCCGCCTTCGGGCACCCGCCGCGCCGCCGTTCTCGGCTCGCCCATCGCGCACTCGCTGTCCCCGGTCCTGCACCGGGCCGCGTACGCCGCGATGGGCCTGGCCGGCTGGCGCTACGACCGCTTCGAGGTCGACGAGGACGCCCTGCCCGGCTTCCTCGACGGCCTCGACCCGGCCGAGTGGGCAGGCCTGTCGCTGACGATGCCGCTCAAGCGGGCGGTGATCCCGCTGCTCGACAGCGTCAGCGACACCGCCGCCTCGGTGGAGGCCGTCAACACCGTCGTCCTCGGCGCCGACGGCCGCCGCAGCGGCGACAACACCGACATCCCCGGCATGCTCGCCGCCCTGCGCGAACGCGGCATCACCACGGTGCCGTCCGCAGCGATCCTCGGCGCCGGCGCCACCGCGTCCTCCGCGCTGGCCGCGCTCTCCCGCATCTGCACCGGCGAGGTGACGGCGTACGTACGCGGCCCGGCGCGCGCCGCCGAGATGCGGGAGTGGGGTACGCGCCTCGGCGTCACCGTACGCACCGCCGACTGGGCCGATGCCGCGAAGGCGCTGGACGAGCCGCTGGTCGTCGCCACCACCCCGGCCGGCGCCGCCGACCACCTGGCCGCCGCCGTCCCCGACCGCCCCGGCGCCCTCTTCGACGTCCTCTACCACCCCTGGCCGACCCCGCTGGCCGGCGCCTGGACCCGCCGCGGCGCCCCGGTCGTCAGCGGCCTCGACCTGCTCGTCCACCAGGCCGTACTCCAGGTCGAACAGCACACCGGCCACGGCGACGTACCACTGCCGGCGATGCGCGCGGCCGGCGAGTCGGCGCTCGGCGGGCACTGACGCCCGCACGCCCCGGGCCGCGTCCCGCACCCTGGACGCCGGTCCTGGCGGCCGGGGGAAACGTGGGAGGATCGAAGCGAGAGACGGCAGGGCGTTTTCGAGGGAGCACCGTTGAGCAGGTTGCGCTGGCTGACCGCGGGGGAGTCGCACGGCCCCGCACTCGTCGCGACGCTGGAGGGGCTGCCCTCCGGAGTGCCCGTCACCACCGAGATGGTGGGCGACGCGCTCGCCCGGCGCAGGCTCGGCTACGGTCGCGGCGCGCGGATGAAGTTCGAGCGCGACGAGGTCACCTTCCTCGGCGGTGTGCGGCACGGGCTCACCATGGGCAGCCCGGTGGCGGTGATGGTCGGCAACACCGAGTGGCCCAAGTGGGAGCAGGTGATGGCCGCCGACCCGGTCGACCCCGAGATCCTCGCCGGCCTGGCACGCAACGCGCCGCTGACCCGGCCCCGCCCCGGCCACGCCGACCTCGCCGGCATGCAGAAGTACGACCTGGACGAAGCCCGCCCGGTGCTGGAGCGCGCCAGCGCCCGCGAGACCGCGGCCAGGGTCGCACTCGGCGCGGTCGCCCGCTCCTACCTCAAGGAGACCGCGGGCATCGAGATCGTCTCCCACGTGGTGGAGCTGGCCGGCGCCAAGGCCCCGTACGGCGTGCTGCCGGTGCCCGGCGACGAGGCCAGGCTCGACGCCGACCCGGTGCGCTGTTTCGACCCGGACGCCAGCGAGGCGATGGTCGCCGAGATCGACCAGGCGCACAAGGACGGCGACACCCTCGGCGGTGTCGTCGAGGTCCTCGCCTACGGCGTGCCCGTCGGCCTCGGCTCGCACGTCCACTGGGACCGCAGGCTCGACTCCCGGCTCGCCGGCGCCCTGATGGGCATCCAGGCCATCAAGGGCGTCGAGGTCGGCGACGGCTTCGACCTCGCCCGCGTCCCCGGCTCCCAGGCGCACGACGAGATCCTGCCGGGCCCCGACGGCGTCCGCCGCGCCTCCGGCCACTCCGGCGGCACCGAGGGCGGCATGAGCACCGGCGAACTGCTCAGGGTGCGCGCCGCGATGAAGCCCATCGCGACCGTCCCGCGCGCGCTGGCCACCATCGACACCGCCACCGGTGAGGCCGCCCAGGCCCACCACCAGCGCTCCGACGTCTGCGCGGTGCCCGCCGCGGGCATCGTCGCCGAGGCCATGGTCGCCCTGGTGCTCGCCGACGCCGTCGCCGAGAAGTTCGGCGGCGACTCCGTCGCACAGACCCGGCGCAGCGTCCGCGGCTACCTCGACCACCTGGTCGTCCGGTGACCGCCCCCGCCGGCCCCCCGGCCGTCGTCCTCGTCGGGCCGCCGGGAGCGGGCAAGACCACGGTCGGCCGCATCCTCGCCGACCGGCTCGGCGTCGGCTACCGCGACACCGACGCCGACATCGAGGCGGCCGCGGGCAGCCCCATCCCCGACATCTTCATCGACCAGGGCGAGCCGCACTTCCGCGATCTGGAGCGCACCGCCGTCCGGGACGCGCTCGCCGGCCACGGCGGGGTGCTGTCGCTCGGCGGCGGCGCGATCATGGACGAGACCACCCGGGCGCTGCTGCGCGGGCTGCCGGTGGTCTTCCTCGACGTCGGCCTGCACGCGGCCGTCCGCCGGGTCGGCCTCGACGCGCCACGCCCGCTGCTCGCGGTCAACCCCCGGCAGAGCTGGCGCGACCTGATGGAAAAGCGCCGCCCCCTCTACACCGAGGTCGCCAGGGTCGTCGTCGGCACCGACGAGGGCACCCCCGAGGACGTGGCCGAAGCCGTCCTCCACGCACTCCAGTTGAAGGACGCATGAGCGAGAACCGTCCCCAGACCGCGCCCCCCGTCCGCATCACCGTCGCGGGCACCGCGGGCACGCAGGCCTACGACGTACTGATCGGCCACCAACTGCTCGGCGAACTGCCCGGGTTGATCGGATCGAAGGCTGGGGGTCCCCCCGCCGCAGGTAAGGGGAGGGTCGCCGTACTGCACCCCGAGGCGCTGGCCGGCACCGGCGAGGCGGTACGCGAGGACCTCGCGGAGCAGGGCTACGAGGCGATCACCATCCAGCTGCCCAACGCCGAGGAGGCCAAGACCGCCGAGGTCGCCGCCTACTGCTGGAAGGCACTCGGCCAGACCGGCTTCACCCGCACCGACGTCATCGTCGGCGTCGGCGGCGGCGCCACCACCGACCTGGCCGGCTTCGTCGCCGCGACCTGGCTGCGCGGGGTGCGCTGGATCGCCGTCCCCACCACCGTGCTCGGCATGGTCGACGCGGCCGTCGGCGGCAAGACCGGCATCAACACCGCCGAGGGCAAGAACCTGGTCGGTGCCTTCCACCCGCCCGCCGGAGTGCTCTGCGACCTGGCCGCACTCGACTCGCTCGGCGAGCACGACTACGTCAGCGGCCTCGCCGAGATCATCAAGGCCGGCTTCATCGCCGACCCGGTGATCCTCGACCTCATCGAAGCCGACCCGCAGGCCGCCCGCAGCCCGCGGTACGCGCACACCGCCGAGCTGATCGAACGCGCGATCCGCGTCAAGGCAGAGGTCGTCTCCAGCGACCTCAAGGAGTCCGGGCCCCGCGAGATCCTCAACTACGGCCACACCCTGGCGCACGCCATCGAGAAGAACGAGCGCTACAACTGGCGGCACGGTGCCGCCGTCTCCGTCGGCATGGTCTTCGCCGCGGAGCTGGGCCGGCTCGCCGGCCGCCTCGATGACGCCACCGCCGACCGCCACCGCGCCGTCCTCGGCGCGGTCGGCCTGCCGCTGACCTACCGCGGCGACCAGTGGCCCCGGCTGCTGGAGACCATGCGGGTCGACAAGAAGTCCCGCGGCGACCTGCTGCGCTTCATCGTCCTGGACGGCCTCGGCAAGCCCACGGTCCTCGAAGGCCCCGACCCGGCGGTCCTGCTCGCCGCCTACGGGGAGGTGTCCGCGTGACCCGCCCGGTCCTGGTGCTCAACGGCCCCAACCTCGGCCGCCTCGGCTCCCGCGAGCCCGACGTCTACGGCTCCACGTCCTACGCGGGCCTCGTCGAGGAGTGCCGCAAGGTCGGCGCCGACCTCGGCTTCGACGTCGAGGTCCGCGAGACCAACGACGAGGCCGAACTGATCGGCTGGCTCCACGAAGCGGCCGACGGCCGCATCCCCGTCGTCCTCAACCCGGGTGCCTTCACGCACTACTCCTACGGCCTGCGCGACGCAGCGGCCCAGCGCACGGCGCCGCTCATCGAGGTCCACATCTCCAACCCCTACGCCCGCGAGGCCTTCCGCCACACCTCCGTCATCGCCGCGGTGGCCTCCGGCACGATCGCAGGCTTCGGCCTCGCCTCCTACCGCCTGGCCTTGCAGTCCCTGTCCACCCCCACCCCGTCCTAGCCAACGCCCCGGGAGGGTGCCCCCCAGGGGCGCAACCACCCACCGGCCCGTGGTCCGGCACGGACCGATCAGCCCCTTTCGGGTCGGTGGCGACGTGCGGCTTGTCGCGGGCTGGTCGCGCGGTTCCCCGCGCCCCTGAGGGGCGCTGTCTGCCGCAGAGAGCACCATCCGGGGGCGCGGGGCTGTATCCGATCTGCGGCTGGCGCCGCTTGGGTGCGTTCAACCACTTGCCGTTGTGTGTCGACGGACCGGCACCACCCCGGGGGCGCGGGGAGCGGCGCGAGCAACCAGCCACCGTCCGGTGGTCCGGAGCGGACCGAAGAGCCCTTTCGGGTCGGTGACGACGTGCGGCTTGTCGAGGGCTGGTCGCGCAGTTCCCCGCGCCCCTGAAGGGCACCCCCTTGCCGGAGGGGAAGCGCGGAACCCCCGCGCCCGGAAAGGGCGAACCCTCCCGCGCGGAGCGCGTGGGCACTCGGGAGGATTCCCGGGCGTTCACCAAAGGACGCACGGGGACGGTACCGTTCCATGTCAACCCGCGCGGCAGCGCACACCGCACGAGATGGAGTCGGCCGACATGCAGCACGCTGTGGGGGCGCCGCAGCCCGGCGGGGGGCCGACGCCGCCCGTCGTAAGCGTCACCGGGCACTTCCCGCTGCCCGCGGCGGCCCCCGTGCAGATGCCCGCGCCGGAAGGCAACGGCTCGCTGTCCGGCGGCGCGCACGGCCCGGTGGCCGTCCTGCTGATCGGCGCCGCGGGCGCGGGCAAGACCACGATCGCCCGGCACTGGGCGGACCACCGGGGCGCCCCGACCGCGCACATCAGCCTCGACGACGTACGCGAATGGGTCCGGGCCGGCTTCGCCGACCCGCAGGCCGGGTGGAACGAGCACTCCGAGGCGCAGTATCGCCTCGCCCGCCGCACCTGCGGCTTCGCGGCCCGCAGCTTCCTGGCCAACGGCGTGTCCTGCATCATCGACGACGCCGTCTTCCCCGACCGCCCCGCGGTCGGCCTCGGCGGCTGGAAGCGGCACGTCGGCCCCGGCCTGCTCCCGGTGGTCCTGCTGCCCGGCCTGGACATCGTCCTCACCCGCAATGCCGAGCGCACCGGCAACCGGCGGCTCTCCGACGAGGAGGTCGCCCGTATCCACGGGCGCATGGCCGGCTGGTACGGATCGGGCCTCCCCATCATCGACAACTCCCACCTCGACGTCGCCGCGGCCGCCGCGGCCCTCGACCGCGTCGTGGCCCGCAGCATCCAGGGCCCCCCGGTCTGGTGACGCCCCCGGACGCGCAGAGGGCGCCCCTCAGGGGCGCGGGGAACTGCGCGCTCAGCCGTCGGCAAGCCGCACGTCGTCACCGTCCGAAAGCGGCTGTCCGGTCCTCCCCCAGAGCTTCGCCCGGGGGTACCCCCATCTCCTTCGCTCCGGACCACCAGCCGATGGAGGGCTGAGCGGGCAGCCCCAGGCGCCCCGAAGGGCACCCCTGCGCAGGGGGAACCGCACACCCCCCGTGCCCGGGGGAGGGGACGCGACCCTCCGGGGCGCCGAAAAGGGGCGGAGGGAGGGTGGGCGCCATAAGCTCACGGCATGGCCGAGGTGCATGCGACCCGCAGGGACCGGCTGCGCGAGCGGTGCGCGGCGGCAGGGCTGGGTGCCGCGCTGGTGACGCGGCCGGCGAACGTACGGTATCTGGCCGGGTGCGCGCCGCCCGGGTCCGCGCTGCTCGTCGGGCCGGGTCCCGAGGACACCCTCGTGCATCTGCGGCCGCCGCCGGACGACCAGGGCGAGGCCGACCCGGACGACCTGCGCTCGACGGTGCTGGCGTCGCCCGACGGCGACGCGGCCGTCGCCGCCGCGACACTGGCCCGGGAGCAGCACGCGGACTCCCTCGCCGTCGAGGAGCACCACCTCACCGTGGCGCGCCACCGCGCCATCGGCTCGGTGGCGGACGCCCTGCTGCTGTCCGACCTCGGCGGAGCCGTCGAGCAGCTGCGGCTGGTCAAGGACGAGCACGAGATCGCCGCGCTGCGGATAGCCGCGGAGATCGCCGACCAGGCGCTCGGCGAGCTGCTGGAGTCGATCCTGGTCGGCCGCACCGAACGGCACCTGGCGCTGGAGCTGGAGCGGCGGCTGGTCGACCACGGCGCCGACAGCGCCGCCTTCCCCACTTCCGTGGGCACCGGCCCGCACTCCGGGACGGCCCGGCACGTGCCGACCGACCGGCGGGTCGAGGAGGGCGACTTCCTCACGGTCCGCCTCGGCGCGTGCTACCGCGGTTACCGCTGCGAGGTGGGCCGCACCTTCGTGATCGGTACGGCTCCGGCCGGCTGGCAGATCGATCTGTACGACCTGGTCTTCAACGCCCAGCGGGCCGGCCGTGAGGCCCTGGCACCCGGTGTGGCCTGCCGGGACGTCGATCGGGCGACCCGCCAGCCGCTGGTCGCCGCGGGGCACGGGGACGGGGTGGCGCAGTGGTCGGGGCACGGTGTGGGCCTGGAAATCGACGAGGACCCTCAGTTGTCACCTGCGGCCATGGGTAAACTGGACGCTTGCGTGCCGGTCACCGTCGAACCGGGGGTCCACCTTCCGGGCCGCGGCGGCGTCCGCATCGACGACACACTCGTCGTACGCCCCCTGGCGGACGGCGGGCCCGAGCTACTCACCATCACGACCAAGGAACTCCTCGCCCTGTGACGGGCGCGGGTCTCCGCGGTCCCCGAAGCAGCACTTTCAGGAGATTCCGCAACCGTGGCCACCACGAACGACCTCAAGAACGGCCTCGTGCTCAAGCTCGACAGCGGCCAGCTCTGGACCGTAGTCGAGTTCCAGCACGTCAAGCCCGGCAAGGGCCCCGCCTTCGTGCGCACCAAGCTGAAGCACGTGCTCTCCGGGAAGGTCGTCGACAAGACCTTCAACGCGGGTGTGAAGGTCGAGACCGCCAACGTCGACAAGCGCGGCATGCAGTTCTCCTACAAGGACGGCACCGACTTCGTCTTCATGGACACCGAGACCTACGACCAGATCACGGTCACCCCCGAGGTCGTCGGCGACGCCGCCAACTACCTGCTCGAAGGCTTCGAGGCCGTCGTGGCGATGTACGAGGGCGCGCCGCTCTACATCGAGCTGCCCGCCTCCGTCGAGCTGGTCATCGAGTACACCGAGCCCGGTGTGCAGGGCGACCGCTCCACCGGCGGCTCCAAGCCGGCGCGGCTGGAGACCGGCTACGAGATCGGTGTCCCGCTGTTCATCACCACGGGTGAAAAGGTGAAGGTCGACACCCGTACGGGCGACTACCTCGGCCGGGTGAACAGCTAACCGTGGCTGCCCGGAACAAGGCCCGCAAGCGTGCCTTCCAGATCCTCTTCGAGGCGGAACAGCGGGGTGCAGACCCGGTGACCGTCATGGCGGACTGGATCCGGCTCGCCCGGACCGACGACCGGCAGCCGCCGGTCACCGAGTACACGATGCAGCTGGTCGAGGGGTACACGGCACATGCCGCGCCGATCGACGACCTGCTGTCCGCGCACGCGGTGGGCTGGGCGCTGGACCGCATGCCGGTGGTGGACCGCAACGTGCTGCGGCTCGGCGCCTACGAGCTGATCTGGGAGGACGACGTCCCGGACGCGGTCGTGCTGGACGAGGCGGTGCAGCTCGCCAAGGAGTTCTCCACGGAGGAGTCGCCGTCGTTCGTCAACGGCCTGCTCGGCAAGCTGATGGAGCTGAAGCCGACACTGCCGCGGTAGCCACCCGCACCGTGCCCCTTGACCAGGCCCGACAGCAGAAGGTGAACAATATTCTGCTTCGGGCCTGGTGTCCGCCGCGGGTCCTGGCCTAGATTCCTGCCGCATGGACCATGTGGCGGGACCCGGCGGCGACGACTCGATCCTGGCCCGGCTCGACCGGCTGCGGGCCGCCGACCTGCCGGTGCGCGGCGGCCGCACCATGGCCTACGTCTACGACTCCGGGCTCGCCGGGCTCGACGAGCTGGCCGCCCGCGCCCAGGCCGCCTTCGCCGGCGTCAACGGCCTGGACATGACCGCCTTCCCCAGCGTCGTCGCGCTGGAGAACGACATCGTCGGGCAGGCCGCCCGGCTGCTCGGCGGCGGCCCCGCCACCGCCGGCACCTTCACCAGCGGCGGCACCGAGAGCTGCCTGCTCGCCGTACTGACCGCCCGCGAGCACGCCGCCAGGACCCGCGGGGTCGCTGCGCCCGAGATCGTGCTGCCGCAGACCGCGCACGCCGCCTTCCACAAGGCCGCCGCCCTCTTCGGCCTCACCGCGGTCACCGTCCCCGTCGACCCCGGCACCTTCCGGGTACGGCCGCAGGACGTCGCCGCCGCCCTCACCCCGCGCACCGCCCTCGTCGTGGCCTCGGCGCCCTCCTACGCGCACGGCGTGATCGACCCGGTGCGGGAGGTCGCCGCCGCCGCCGCGGAGCGGGACGTGCTGTGCCATGTCGACGCCTGCATCGGCGGCTGGTACCTCGGGCACCGCGCGCTCGCCGACGGCATCGCACCGCCGCCGCCCTTCGACCTGGCGGTGCCCGGCGTCAGCTCGCTCTCCGTCGACCTGCACAAGTACGGCTACACCCCCAAGGGCGCCTCCGTGCTGCTCTTCCGCGACGCGGAACTGCGCAGGCACGGCTGGTTCGCGCACGCCTCCTGGCCCGGCTACCCGGTGGTCAACGCGACGCTCCAGGGCACCAAGTCCGCGGGGCCGCTCGCCGCGGCCTGGGCGGTCACGCACAAGGTCGGCACCAGCGGATACGTCGAGCTGGCCCGGCGGGTGCACGAGGCGACCAGGCAGCTGGTGGACGGCATCGCCCGGATCGACGGGCTGCGGGTGCTCGGCGAACCCGACGCCTCGCTGGTCGCGGTCGCCGCCGACGACCCGGCGCTCGACCCCTTCGTGGTCGCCGACGAGATGCGGCTGCGCGGCTGGTACCTCCAGCCGCAGCCCGCCTACGCAGGCTCGCCGCCGAACGTGCACCTCACGGTGACCGCGGCCGTCGCCGACCCGGCCCGTATCGCCGACCTGCTGGCCGAACTCGCCGCCGCTGTGGACCGGGCCCGCGCCCTCGGCCCGGCCACCGTCGACCCGGGCATCGCCGAGATCGCCGCCGCCCTCGACCCCGCGACCCTCGGCCCCGCCGAGGTCGCCCTCGCCCTGGAGGTCGCCGGGGTCGGCGCCGACGGCAGCCTCCCGCAGCGGATGGCGCCGGTGCTCGCCGTACTCCAGGCGCTGCCCGCACCCCTGACGGAGCGTCTGCTGCCCGAGGTGGTCTCCCGGCTGTACGCGGGCTGAGCGCCCGCCGGCCCACCGGAAAACCGGGTGCCGCGCCCACCGCGACCGGTTACGCTCCCCGTGGAATCGCGCGCCGACAGCCTTGTGCGGCACGCCCGTTGACGAGTGAGGGGAGCCGGCCGTGCGCAACCGCACCGCTGCTGTCGTCCCCCCGTCGCGGCACGAGGTGATCCTGGTGTCTTCGCGCCTCCGGCGCCGGCTGCGCGGCCGGCCCCGGACCCCCTGACACACCCGCTGGAAGGCCGGCTCCCGGCCGGTACCGCAGGACCGGTGTGCCCGGGGAATCGCGCCCGCCCCTTTCCCTGATCATCCCGAAAGGCCCAGGGCCGTGCGAAGCACCCACGACCGCCAGACCGCCAACCCGCTCGCCGCCGTCCGCAACCTCGGCATCCTCGCCCACGTGGACGCGGGCAAGACCACCCTCACCGAGCGGGTCCTCTACCTCACCGGCGCCATCCACAAGCGCGGCGAGGTCCACGACGGCACCACCGTCACCGACTTCGACCCGCAGGAGCGCGACCGCGGCATCACCATCTCCGCCGCGGCCGTCAGCTGCGACTGGGACGGCCACCGCGTCAACCTCATCGACACACCCGGGCACGTCGACTTCGCCGACGAGGTCGAGCGCTCGCTGCGCGTTCTCGACGGCGCCGTCGCCGTCTTCGACGCCGTCGCGGGCGTCGAACCGCAGAGCGAGTCGGTGTGGCGGCAGGCCGACAGGTACGCCGTCCCGCGGATCGCCTTCGTCAACAAGCTGGACCGGGCCGGCGCCGACCTCGACACCGCGGTCGGCTCCATCAGGCGGCGGCTGCACACCGTGCCGCTGGTCGTCCAGCTGCCGATCGGGCGCGAGGACGGCTTCACCGGTGTCGTCGACCTGCTCGCGATGCGTGCGCTGGTCTGGGCCGACGGCGCCGACACGTACACCGTCGGCGACGTGCCCGGCGACCTGCTCGCCGAGGCGCGGCTGCGCCGCCGGCTGCTGGAGGAGACGGCGGCGGAGATGCACCCGGCCGCGCTGGAGGAATTCTGCGCGGGCGGCTCCGTGAGCGCGGCGACGCTGGCCACGGCACTGCGCGACCTCACCCGCGGCGGCGAGGCCGTGGTGGTGCTGTGCGGCTCCGCCTACCGCAACCGCGGTGTCGAGCCGCTGCTCGACGCCGTCAACGCCTACCTGCCCTCACCGCTGGACGTCCCCGCGGTCAGCGGCACGGCGGGCGGCCTGCCCGCCGAGCGGCCCGCCGACCCGGCGGCGCCCTTCGCCGGCCTGGTCTTCAAGGTCGGCGCCACTGCCACCGGGCGCCTGACGTACCTGCGGATCTACTCGGGAACACTGCGGAAGGGGGACACCGTGCTGGACGCCGGCACGCGCAGGAACGAACGCGTCGGCCGCATCCTGCGGGTCCAGGCCGACCGGCACGCGGAAATGGACCAGGCGGTCGCCGGCGACATCGTCGCGCTGGTCGGGCCCAAGGCCGCGCGGGCCGGCGCCACGCTCTGCGCACCGGACGCCCCGCTGGTCCTGGAACCGCCCGCGGTGGCCGCGCCCGTCGTCGCCATGGCCGTCGAGGCCGGCCGCGACGCCGACACCGAGCGGCTCGTCGGCGCGCTGGCCCGGCTGGTCGAGGAGGACCCGTCGCTCGCGGTGCGCACCGACCGGGAGACCGGGCAGCTGGTGCTGGCCGGCATGGGCGAGCTGCACCTGGAGGTCGCGGTGGAGAAGATCCGCCGCGCCCTCGGCATCCAGGTCGCGGTCGGCCGCCCGCAGGTCGCCTACCGGGAGACCGTGCTGCGCGGGGTGACCGGCCACGTCCACCGGCACGTCAAGCAGGACGGCGGGGCGGGGCAGTTCGCCCACGTCGTCATCGACGTGGCGCCGCTGGCCGGGGACGGCTTCGCCTTCGCGTCCACCGTCACCGGCGGGCGGGTGCCGCGCGAGTACGTGCGGGCGGTCGAGAACGGCTGCCGGGACGCGCTCGCCGAGGGGCCGCTGGGCGGCCACCCGGTCACGGGCGTGCGCGTCACGCTGACGGACGGGGCGACCCACCCGAAGGACTCCTCGGAGATGGCCTTCCGCACGGCCGGCCGCTTCGCGCTCCAGGCGGCACTTCGCGCCTGCGCGATGCGGTTGCTCGAACCGGTCGTCGAGGTCACCGCCACGGTGCCGGACGCTGCGCTGGGCGCCGTACTCGGCGACCTCGCGGGCCGCCGCGCGCGGGTCGGCGGCTCCGTCGCCCTGGCGGGCAGCACGGTCGTCACGGCGACGGTGCCGCTGGCTGCGCTGTTCGGTTACGCCAGTGCCCTGCGTGCTCGCACGCAGGGCCGCGGGACCTTCACCACCCGCCCCACGGGTTACGCCCCTACCGGGCCCGCCTAGCGCCCCCTGGCGCCCCTTCCCCCCGGCCCCCCGGGGGGAAGGGGCGCCCCGTGCGGTGCCGTTGCTTGCCTGCGGCCCGGTGGGTGGCTTGTCTCGCAGTTCCCCGAGCCCCTGGGTGGCTGCCTCTCGCTGTGGCGTTCACCGTTGCGGTTCGCTGTGGCTGGGCCCCCACCGGGCCGCGAGGTGAAGGCACGCCTGGGAAAAGGGGCGCCCGGGGCGGGCGCCCCGGGGTAGGGGTGGCCCGCCCCGGGCGGCGGGACGTTTCTGCAGGTTCCGGAAAAAGCGGAACGCTAGTTGTCGTCGTGCTGGACGGCCCGCCTGGCGTCGGCGTCGAGGACGCCCCACCCGATGAGCTGCTCGGTCAGGACCGACGGCGACTGGTCGTAGATCACGGCCAGCGTCCGAAGATCGTCCTGCCGAATCGACAGCACCTTCCCGTTGTAGTCGCCGCGCTGGCTCTGAATCGTGGCCGCGTAACGCTGCAGCGGCCCGGCCTTCTCCGGCGGGACCTGGGAGAGGCGCTCAAGGTCGAGCACGAGCTTCGGCGGCGGCTCAGCGGCCCCGCCGGGGGTCGTGCCCGGCAGCAGTTCCTGAACGGGCACGCCGTAGAAGTCGGCTAGCTCGGCGAGGCGCTGCACGGTCACGGCACGGTCGCCGCGCTCGTACGACCCCACGACCACTGCCTTCCAGCGGCCCTGGGACTTCTCCTCGACACCGTGCAGAGAAAGGCCCTGCTGCGTGCGGATGGCGCGGAGCTTGGCTCCGAGCTGTTTGGCGTAATCGCTGGACATATGGCTCCCCGGACGGAAACTCGGTGACTCACTGTGAGGTTACGCAGCGTAATCCGTGCTCGTCAAGCCGAAAGGGTCCGACCGGTCCCTGACCTGCGTGGTCTGTGTCACCTGATACCGTGATGCCGTACGCCCGACGTCCTTTAACACCGTCCCGTGAGGCGGGGAAGGAGGTCCCCGACCCATGGTCGACGACCGCATGACAGCAGGACCGCAGGACCGCCCGGTGCTCGAAGCGCCCGACATCGCCCGGGTCCTGACCCGTATCGCCCACGAGATCGTCGAGCGCGCCAAGGGCGCCGACGACGTGGTGCTGCTGGGCATCCCCACCCGAGGGGTGTTCCTGGCCCGCCGGCTCGCCGGCAAGCTCGCCGAGATCACCGGCCGCGAGGCCGCCGTCGGCTCGCTCGACACCACCATGTACCGCGACGACCTGCGGCTGCACCCGCCGCGGGCGCTGGCGGCCACCGACATCCCCGGCGACGGCATCGACGGCCGGCTCGTCGTCCTGGTGGACGACGTCCTGTTCTCCGGCCGCACCATCCGCGCCGCCCTGGACGCGCTCAACGACATCGGCCGCCCCCGCGCGGTGCAGCTCGCCGTGCTGGTCGACCGCGGTCACCGCGAGCTGCCGATCAGGGCCGACTACGTCGGCAAGAACCTCCCGACCTCGCAGCGCGAGACCGTCAGGGTCCTGCTCGCCGAGCACGACGGGCGCGACAGCGTCCTGCTCGGCCAGCGCGAGCCCGGCGCGGGCGCGCGCACCGGCAGGGCCGCGGACGAGTAGCTCCGCCGTGCCACGACCCCGGCCAGGGGTCCCGCGCGCCCGCATGCCCGCTCGCCGCCCCGCCAGGCCCCCAGCACCCCCGGAGACCCCGATGAAGCGCCACCTGATCTCGGCCGCCGACCTCACCCGTGACGACGCCCTGCTGATCCTCGACACCGCCGAGGAGATGGCCCGCGTCGCCGACCGGCCGATCAAGAAACTCCCGACCCTGCGCGGCCGTACCGTCGTCAACCTGTTCTTCGAGGACTCGACGCGGACCCGTATCTCCTTCGAGGCGGCCGCCAAGCGGCTGTCCGCCGATGTGATCAACTTCTCGGCCAAGGGCTCCTCGGTGTCCAAGGGCGAGTCCCTCAAGGACACCGCGCTGACCCTGGAGGCGATGGGCGCCGACGCCGTCGTCATCCGGCACCACTCCTCCGGCGCCCCGCACCGCCTGGCGACCTCCGACTGGATCAACGCCTCGGTCGTCAACGCCGGCGACGGCACCCACGAGCACCCCACCCAGGCCCTGCTCGACGCCTTCACCATGCGCCGCCGGCTGTCCGGTGTCGGCCGCGACCTGGAGGGCCGCCGGGTCACCGTCGTCGGCGACATCCTGCACAGCAGGGTCGCCCGCTCCAACGTCCATCTGCTGACCACCCTGGGCGCCAGGGTCACCCTGGTGGCGCCGCCGACGCTGCTGCCGATCGGCGTCGAGACCTGGCCCTGCGAGGTGTCGTACGACCTCGACGCGGTGCTCGCGAAGTCCGACGCCGTGATGATGCTGCGCGTGCAGCGGGAGCGGATGAACGCCGCCTATTTCCCCACCGAGCGCGAGTACGCCCGCCGCTACGGCCTGGACGGCCTGCGGATGGCGGCGCTGCCCGAGCACGCCATCGTGATGCACCCCGGGCCGATGAACCGCGGCATGGAGATCACCGCCGAGGTCGCCGACTCCCCGCGCTGCACCGCGGTCGAGCAGGTCGCCAACGGCGTCAGCACCCGGATGGCGGTGCTCTACCTGCTGCTGGGCGGCTCCGAGCCGGCCATCAGCACCGACCGATCCGACAGCGCCCGCACCGAGGAGAGCAAGTAACCATGAGCGAGATCCTGATCCGCGGGGCGAAGATCCTCGGCGGCGCCGTCCAGGACGTGCTGATCGGCGGCGAGACCGTCACCGCGGTGGGCGCGGCCCTCGAAGCACCCGGCGCCACCGTCGTCGAGGCCGCGGGACACATCCTGCTGCCCGGCCTGGTCGACCTGCACACCCACCTGCGCGAGCCCGGCCGCGAGGACTCCGAGACCGTGCTGACCGGCACCCGCGCCGCCGCCGCGGGCGGCTACACCGCCGTGCACGCCATGGCCAACACCTTCCCGGTCGCCGACACCGCGGGCGTGGTCGAGCAGGTCTGGCGGCTCGGCAAGGAGTCCGGCTACTGCGACGTGCAGCCGGTCGGCGCCGTCACCGTCGGCCTGGAGGGCAGGCAGCTCGCCGAACTGGGCGCGATGGCCGACTCCGCCGCCCAGGTGCGGGTCTTCTCCGACGACGGCAAGTGCGTCGACGACGCCGTCATCATGCGCAGGGCGCTGGAATACGTGAAGGCCTTCGACGGCGTCGTCGCCCAGCACGCCCAGGAGCCGCGGCTCACCGAGGGCGCCCAGATGAACGAGGGCACCGTCTCCGGCGAGCTGGGCCTGACCGGCTGGCCCGCGGTCGCCGAGGAGTCGGTCATCGCCCGCGACGTCCTGCTGGCCGCCCACGTCGGCTCCCGGGTGCACATCTGCCATCTGTCCACCGCGGGCTCCGTCGAGATCGTCCGCTGGGCCAAGTCCAAGGGCTGGGACGTCACCGCCGAGGTCACCCCGCACCACCTGCTGCTGACCGACGAGCTGGTCCGCTCCTACAACCCGGTCTACAAGGTCAACCCGCCGCTGCGCACCGAGGCCGACGTCTTGGCCCTGCGCGAAGCGCTCGCCGACGGCACCATCGACTGCGTCGCGACCGACCACGCCCCGCACCCGCACGAGGACAAGGACTGCGAGTGGGCCGCGGCCGCCATGGGCATGGTCGGCCTGGAGACCGCGCTGTCGGTGGTCCAGCACACCATGGTCGACACCGGCCTGCTGGACTGGGCGGGCGTCGCCGACCGGATGTCGGCCCGCCCCGCCGCCATCGGCCGGCTCGCCGGGCACGGCCGCCCGGTCGCCGTAGGCGAGCCCGCGAATCTGGTGCTGCTCGATCCCGCATACCGTGGGGTGGTCAATCCCGCGGGCTTCGCCTCCCGCAGCCGCAACACCCCCTACGAGGGCCGCGAGCTGCCGGGCCGCGTCGTCGCCACCTTCCTGCGGGGCCGCGCCACGGTCATGGACGGGAAGCTCGCATGACACCTGCCACGCAGCTCGCCACCGCACTCGCCGCCGCACAGGACGGCGGGAAGCACTCGGCGAAGGTCACCGACTGGACCGACAGGATCGGCTGGATCGTCGGCCTGCTCCTGGTCATCGGCCTGGTCTACTGGCTGATGCGGCAGGGCTGGCAGTGGCGCCGCACCCTCCAGGGCGGCCTGCCCGACCTCCCGCAGGCACCGCAGGCCGCCGGCGAGCCCCTGCTGTCGGCGGAAGGCCGCTACCACGGCAGCACCACCGCCGGGCAGTGGCTGGACCGGATCGTCGCCCACGGCCTCGGTGTACGCAGCCGGGCCGCGCTCACCCTCACCGCCGAGGGCCTGGACGTGGACCGCACCGGCGCCCCCGGCTTCTTCGTCCCCGCCGCCGCCCTGCGCGGCGCCCGGCTCGACAAGGGCATCGCGGGCAAGGTGCTCACCGAGGGCGGCCTGCTGGTCGTCACCTGGGAGCACGGCGGCACCCTCATCGACTCCGGCTTCCGCTCCGACCGTGCCGCGGAGCACCCGGCCTGGGCCGAGCAGATCAACCGGCTCAGTGGCGACAGCGTCGTCGTCTTCACCGACACCAGGCCGGGCACCAGGCAACACGAGAAGGAAGGCGCACAATGACGACCTCCGCCCGGGCGGCCACCGCACCCGCCGTACTCGTCCTGGAGGACGGCCGCTCCTTCCGCGGCCGCGCCTACGGAGCGGTGGGGGAGACCTTCGGCGAGGCGGTCTTCTCCACCGGCATGACCGGCTACCAGGAGACCCTGACCGACCCCTCCTACCACCGCCAGGTGGTCGTCATGACCGCCCCGCACGTCGGCAACACCGGTGTCAACGACGAGGACCCCGAGTCGTCGCGCATCTGGGTGGCCGGCTACGTCGTACGCGACCCCGCGCGCGTGCCGTCCAACTGGCGCTCGCGGCGCTCGCTGGACGACGAGCTGACCGCGCAGGGCGTCGTCGGCATCAGCGGCATCGACACCCGCGCCCTGACCCGGCACCTGCGCGAACGCGGCGCGATGCGGGTCGGCATCTTCTCCGGCGCCGCGCTCGCCGACGAGGGCACCCTGCTCGCCCGGGTCAGGCAGGCCCCCGAGATGACCGGCGCCGACCTGGCGGGCGAGGTCGCCACCGGACAGCCTTACGTCGTCCCCGCCATCGGCGAGAAGCGCTTCACCGTCGCCGCGCTCGACCTCGGCATCAAGGGCATGACCCCGCACCGGATGGCGGAACGCGGCATCGAGGTGCACGTGCTGCCCGCCACCGCGACCGCCGAGGACGTCTACGCCGTCGCCCCCGACGGCGTCTTCCTGTCCAACGGCCCCGGCGACCCCGCCACCGCCGACCTGACCGTCATCCGCGAGGTGCTGGGCCGCGGGACCCCGCTGTTCGGCATCTGCTTCGGCAACCAGCTGCTCGGCCGGGCGCTCGGCTTCGGCACGTACAAGCTCAAGTACGGCCACCGCGGCATCAACCAGCCCG
Organism: Streptomyces sp. NBC_00433; assembly: GCA_036015235.1. NCBI lineage: Bacteria > Bacillati > Actinomycetota > Actinomycetes > Kitasatosporales > Streptomycetaceae > Streptomyces > Streptomyces sp. NBC_00433. The sequence goes on from CP107926.1 coordinate 7,922,321, forward strand.
TGCAGGACCGCGCCACCGGCAAGGTCGAGGTCACCGCGCACAACCACGGCTTCGCCGTGGACGCCCCGCTCGACCGGGTCAGCGACACCCCCTTCGGGCGCGCCGAGGTCAGCCACGTCTGCCTCAACGACCAGGTGGTCGAAGGCCTGCGGCTGCTCGACCGGCCCGCCTTCAGCGTCCAGTACCACCCCGAGGCCGCCGCCGGCCCGCACGACGCCGCGTACCTGTTCGACCGCTTCACTCAGCTCATGGAGGCCCAGCGTGCCTAAGCGCACCGACATCCGGTCCGTTCTGGTCATCGGCTCGGGTCCGATCGTCATCGGCCAGGCCGCCGAGTTCGACTACTCCGGCACCCAGGCCTGCCGGGTCCTGAAGTCCGAGGGCCTGCGGGTGATCCTGGTCAACTCCAACCCGGCCACGATCATGACCGACCCGGAGATCGCCGACGCCACCTACATCGAGCCGATCACCCCGGAATACGTCGCCAAGATCATCGCCAAGGAGCGCCCCGACGCCCTGCTGCCCACCCTCGGCGGCCAGACCGCGCTCAACACCGCGATCTCGCTGCACGAGGACGGCACCCTGGCCGAATACGGCGTCGAGCTGATCGGCGCCAACGTCGAGGCCATCAACAAGGGCGAGGACCGCGAGCTGTTCAAGGGCGTGGTCGAGGCGGTCCGCGCGAAGATCGGCCACGGCGAGTCCGCCCGCTCGGTGATCTGCCACTCCATGGACGACGTGCTAGCCGGCGTCGGCACCCTCGGCGGCTACCCCGTCGTGGTCCGCCCCTCCTTCACCATGGGCGGCGCCGGCTCCGGCTTCGCCCACGACGAGGAGGAGCTGCGCCGCATCGCCGGCCAGGGCCTGACCCTCTCGCCGACCACCGAGGTGCTCCTGGAGGAGTCCATCCTCGGCTGGAAGGAGTACGAGCTGGAGCTGATGCGCGACAGGCACGACAACGTCGTGGTCGTCTGCTCCATCGAGAACTTCGACCCGATGGGCGTCCACACCGGCGACTCCATCACCGTCGCCCCGGCGATGACCCTCACCGACCGCGAGTACCAGACGCTGCGCGACATCGGCATCGCCGTGATCCGCGAGGTCGGCGTCGACACCGGCGGCTGCAACATCCAGTTCGCCGTCAACCCCGAGGACGGCCGGGTCATCGTCATCGAGATGAACCCCCGTGTCTCCCGCTCCTCGGCGCTGGCGTCCAAGGCCACCGGCTTCCCGATCGCCAAGATCGCCGCCAGGCTCGCCGTCGGCTACACCCTGGACGAGATCCCCAACGACATCACCGAGAAGACCCCGGCGTCCTTCGAGCCGACCCTCGACTACGTGGTCGTGAAGGTGCCGCGGTTCGCCTTCGAGAAATTCCCGGCCGCCGACTCCACGCTGACCACCACCATGAAGTCCGTCGGCGAGGCCATGGCCATCGGCCGCAACTTCACCGAGGCGCTCAACAAGGCGCTGCGCTCGCTGGAGAAGAAGGGCTCGCAGTTCGACTTCACCGGCGAGCCCGGCGACAAGGACGAGCTGCTGGCGCTGGCCGGCATCCCCACCGACGGCCGGATCAACACCGTGATGGCCGCGATCAGGGCGGGCGCCACCCAGGACGAGGTCTTCACCGCCACCCGGATCGACCCCTGGTTCGTCGACCAGCTCTTCCTCATCCACGAGCACGCCGAGGCGCTCGCCGCGGCCGACCGGCTCGACCCCGAACTGCTCGCCGACGCCAAGCGGCACGGCTTCTCCGACGCCCAGATCGCCGCGATCCGCGGCCTGCGCGAGGACGTCATCCGCGAGGTGCGGCACGCGCTGGGCATCCGCCCGGTCTACAAGACCGTCGACACCTGCGCCGCCGAATTCGCCGCCGACACCCCGTACTTCTACTCGTCCTACGACGAGGAGAGCGAGGTCGCGCCCCGGACGAAACCGGCCGTGATCATCCTCGGCTCAGGACCCAACAGGATCGGCCAGGGCATCGAGTTCGACTACTCGTGTGTGCACGCCTCCTTCGCGCTGCACGACGCCGGGTACGAGACCGTGATGGTCAACTGCAATCCCGAGACCGTCTCCACCGACTACGACACCTCCGATCGGCTCTACTTCGAGCCGCTCACCCTGGAGGACGTCCTGGAGATCGTGCACGCCGAGACCCAGGCCGGACCCGTGGCCGGCGTCATCGTCCAGCTCGGCGGCCAGACCCCGCTCGGCCTGGCGCAGGCGCTCAAGGACAACGGAGTGCCCGTCGTCGGCACCTCGCCCGAGGCCATCCACCTCGCCGAGGACCGCGGCGCCTTCGGCCGGGTGCTCGCCGAGGCGGGCCTGCCCGCCCCCAAGCACGGCACCGCCACGTCCTTCCCCGGCGCCAAGGCCATCGCCGACGAGATCGGCTACCCCGTCCTGGTCCGGCCCTCGTACGTGCTCGGCGGCCGCGGCATGGAGATCGTCTACGACGAGACCCGCCTGGCGTCGTACATCGCGGAGTCCACCGAGATCGGCGCCGACCGCCCGGTCCTGGTCGACCGCTTCCTCGACGACGCCATCGAGATCGACGTCGACGCCCTCTACGACGGCCACGAGCTTTACCTCGGCGGCGTCATGGAGCACATCGAGGAAGCCGGCATCCACTCCGGCGACTCGGCCTGCGCCCTGCCGCCCATCACGCTCGGCGGCCACGACATCAAGCGGCTGCGCACCTCGACGGAGGCCATCGCCAAGGGCGTCGGCGTCCAAGGCCTGATCAACATCCAGTTCGCGCTCGCCGGGGACATCCTCTACGTGCTGGAGGCCAACCCGCGCGCGTCCCGTACCGTCCCCTTCACCTCCAAGGCGACCGCGGTGCCGCTCGCCAAGGCCGCGGCCCGCATCTCGCTCGGCGCCACCGTGGCCGAACTGCGCGCCGAGGGCATGCTGCCCGCCACCGGCGACGGCGGCACCCTGCCGCTGGACGCGCCGATCTCGGTCAAGGAGGCCGTACTCCCCTGGAGCCGCTTCCGCGACGTCCAGGGCCGCGGCGTCGACACCATCCTCGGCCCGGAGATGCGCTCCACCGGCGAGGTCATGGGCATCGACGCGGTCTTCGGCACCGCCTACGCCAAGTCCCAGGCCGGCGCGTACGGTGCGCTGCCCACCAAGGGCCGCGCCTTCATCTCGGTCGCCAACCGCGACAAGCGCGCGCTGATCTTCCCGGCCCGCGCGCTGATCGAGCACGGCTTCGAACTGCTGGCCACCTCGGGCACCGCGGAGGTCCTGCGGCGCAACGGCATCCAGGCCCGAGCTGTGCGCAAGCAGTCGGAGGGCGTCGGTCCAGCCGGCGAGCCGACGATCGTGACCCTCATCCACGAGGGCGAGGTCGACCTCATCGTCAACACCCCGTTCGGCACGGGGGGTCGCCTCGACGGCTACGACATCCGCACCGCCGCGGTTTCCCGCGGCATCCCCTGCCTCACCACGGTCCAGGCCCTCGCCGCCGCTGTCCAGGGCATCGACGCCCTGACCAGTGGCGACATCGGCGTCTGCTCCTTGCAGGACCACGCCAGCCGCCTGACGGCGAGCCGGAACGAATAAGCGCACCCGGGTGCCCCCGTCCCCGCGGCGGGGCCCGCGGCTCCCCTCCGGCGAGGGGGCGCCCCTCCGCCGGGCGCGGTGGGTGTGCGGCTCCTCTTCGGCAAGGGGGTGCCCCTCAGGGGCGCGGGGAACTGCGCGCTCGGCCGTCCACAGGCCGGTGGTCCGGATCGAACCGAACAGCCCCTTTCGGACGGTGGCGACCCGCGCGCGGTCGGTGGCTGGTCGCGCAGTTCCCCGCGCCCCTGGTGGGCACCCCCTTCCCGGAGGGGAACCGCACGAAGCCCCCCGCCAGGGGAAGGGCGCTCACCTGGGTAGGGGTGACCGCCCCGGAGGGGGACCGCGCGTCCCGGACGGGCGCAACGGACGAGACAAGGCGAGGCATGTACCACCTGTTCTTTCGGCTGGTCTTCCGGCGGATGGACGCCGAAAAGGCGCACCACCTGGCCTTCAGATGGATCCGACTCGTCGCGAGGGTCCCTGTGTTGCGAGCACTCGTGAGTGCCGTATCGGCCCCGCGCAACCCCGCCCTGCGGACCGTGGCGTTCGGGCGGGAGATGCCCGGCCCCTTCGGCCTGGCCGCCGGCTTCGACAAGAACGCCGTCGCCATCGACGGCATGGCGATGCTCGGGTTCGACCACGTCGAGATCGGCACCGTGACCGCACGGCAGCAGTCGGGCAACCCGACCCCGCGGCTCTTCCGGCTGGTGGGGGACCGGGCGCTGATCAACAGGATGGGCTTCAACAACGACGGCTCCACGGCGGTCGCGGCGAGGCTCGCCGCGCGGCGCACCGTCTTCCCGACGACCGTCGGCGTCAACATCGGCAAGACGAAGGTCGTCCCCGAGGGTGAGGCCGTACAGGATTACGTCACCTCAGCCGAGCGGCTCGCGCGTTATGCCGACTACCTGGTCGTGAACGTGTCGTCGCCCAACACCCCGGGGCTGCGCGACCTGCAGGCCACCGAGGCGCTGCGGCCGCTGCTCGCGGCCGTACGGGAGGCCGCCGACGGCGCGGCAGACGGCCGCCGCGTGCCGCTGCTGGTGAAGATCGCGCCCGACCTCGCCGACGCGGACGTGGACGCGGTCGCCGACCTCGCCGTGGAGCTGGGGCTCGACGGCATCATCGCCACGAACACCACGATCGCCCGCGAGGGCCTCGGCCTCACCTCGGACCCGGCGGTGGTCGCGCAGGGCGGCGGGCTGTCGGGGGCGCCGCTGGCGGACCGCTCGCTTGAGGTGCTGCGGCGGCTGTACGCCCGGGTGGGCGACCGGATCACGCTGGTCGGTGTCGGCGGTGTCACGACCGCCGAGGACGCCTGGCAGCGCATCCTCGCCGGTGCCACCCTCGTACAGGGATACAGCGCCTTCATCTACCAGGGACCGCTGTGGATGCGGGCGGTCCACAAGGGCCTGGCCGCCCGGCTGGCCGCGAGCCCCCACGCCACCCTCGCCGACGCGGTCGGCGCCGACACCAGGAAGGCCACCCCATGACGACCGAGCGGCAGGAAGACTTCGGTGTGCGGCTGCGCCGCGCCATGGACACCCGCGGACAGCTGTGTGTCGGCATCGACCCGCATGCCTCGCTGCTGGCCGACTGGGGCCTGGGCGACGGTGTGGACGGCCTTGAGCGCTTCACCATGACCGTGGTGGAGGCGCTGGGGGAGCAGGTCGCGGTCTTCAAGCCGCAGTCCGCGTTCTTCGAGCGCTTCGGCTCGCGCGGTGTCGCCGTGCTGGAGCGGGCGGTGGTGGCCGCGCGGCAGGCGGGCGCGCTGGTGCTGATGGACGCCAAGCGCGGCGACATCGGCTCGACCATGGCCGCGTACGCCGCCACGTATCTGGACAAGGACTCGCCGCTGTTCAGCGACGCGCTCACCGTCAGCCCCTACCTCGGCTTCGGCTCGCTGCGGCCCGCGCTGGACGCGGCGCGGGTCTCCGGCTCCGGCGTCTTCGTGCTGGCGCTGACCTCGAACCCGGAGGGCGCGCAGGTGCAGCGGGCGACGGTGGGCGACGGCCGGACGGTCGCGCAGCTGATGCTGGACGACATCAGGGCGGAGAACGCCGGCGCGGCCCCGCTGGGCTCGGTCGGCGCGGTGGTCGGCGCGACGCTGGGCGAGGCGGGCGTGGACCTGGCGGTCAACGGCCCGCTGCTGGCCCCCGGCGTCGGCGCCCAGGGCGCGACGCCCGCGGACCTGCCCGGGGTCTTCGGGGCGGCGCTGGGCAATGTCCTGCCGAGTGTGAGCCGCGGTGTGCTCAGGCACGGTCCCGACGCGGCCGCGCTGCGTGCCGCCGCGCTGCGATACGCGGACGAGGTGCGCGCCGCCGTGGAAGGCGCCTGAAGGCGATCTTCGGAAGGCCTCAAGGGCGGGGCAATAGTGCGGTAATACCCTCCGGTAATACGGTTGAATTTCGAACCTAGAAAGGGCCGCTTTCAACCACCTGCGGCATTGGGCCAGCGACCTGTTCCGCTTTGTCCCAAATATCCCCTCGGATCAAGGCTGACCAGGACTTTTCGACTGTTCTCGCTGACTTGAGCCGTCCGGACCGCTAGTCTCCGACAGGAGCGCGCAGTTCACCCGCGCGGCTCTTCATCCCGCAGGTGCGGGGTGAGTGTGTTTCACACGGTCCATATCCGATGCTCTACATCCGAGGTGACGTAGGCGTGGCACTTCCGCCCCTTACCCCTGAACAGCGCGCTGCCGCGCTCGAAAAGGCCGCCGCGGCTCGCCGGGAGCGCGCCGAGGTCAAGAACCGGCTCAAGCACTCCGGCGCCTCCCTTCACGAGGTCATCAAGCAAGGCCAGGAGAACGACGTCATCGGCAAGATGAAGGTCTCCGCCCTGCTCGAATCCCTCCCCGGTGTCGGGAAAGTGCGCGCCAAGCAGATCATGGAACGGCTCGGCATCTCCGAGAGCCGCCGAGTGCGCGGTCTTGGCTCGAACCAGATCGCATCCCTGGAGCGCGAGTTCGGCGGCACCCCCGCCTGAGGTCCCGGCTCCTCCGGGAACCAGGGATAATCGCTCCATGAGCTATGCAGTCTCCCGGGGGGCAACGCGCCCCCTCGCTTCGCAGGGGGTCGCCCCGACCCCCCCGGTCAGACGTCCGCGGCTGACCGTGCTCTCCGGCCCCTCGGGGGTCGGCAAGAGCACGGTCGTCGCGCATCTGCGCACGGTGCATCCCGAGGTCTGGCTCTCGGTGTCGGCGACCACCCGCAAACCGCGCCCCGGCGAACAGCACGGTGTGCAGTATTTCTTCGTCGACGACGACGAGTTCGACAAACTCGTCGCGAACGGCGAACTCCTGGAGTGGGCCGAATTCGCCGGCCACCGTTACGGCACACCCCGCCGGGCGGTGCTCGACAAGCTCGGCGCGGGCGAGCCGGTGCTGCTGGAGATCGACCTCCAGGGCGCCCGGCTGGTCCGGGAGTCGATGCCTGACGCCCACCTGATCTTCCTCGCCCCGCCCAGCTGGGACGAGCTGGTCCGCCGGCTCACCGGGCGCGGTACCGAGTCGCCCGAGGTCATCGAGCGGCGGCTGGCCGCCGCCCGCGTCGAACTGGCCGCCGAGTCCGAGTTCGACCGGACCCTTGTCAACACCTCCGTCGAGGATGTAGCGCGTGAGCTGCTAGCCTTGATGCAGATTGTCTGAACGGTCTTTGTGTTCGTCCCCGCCGGCCTTCGTCGGCAGGCACCATCAATCAGTAGGGGTAGGTAGAGCGTGTCCTCTTCCATCACCACGCCCGAGGGCATCATCAACCCGCCGATCGACGAGCTGCTCGAAGCAACCGACTCCAAGTACAGCCTGGTGATCTACGCGGCCAAGCGCGCCCGCCAGATCAACGCGTACTACTCCCAGCTCGGCGAAGGCCTGCTGGAATACGTCGGTCCCCTCGTGGACACCCACGTCCACGAGAAGCCGCTCTCGATCGCACTGCGCGAGATCAACGCGGGTCTGCTGACCTCGGAGGCCGTGGACGCCCCCGCGCACTGAGCGCTCGTACGACATTTCACAGGCCCGGCGGCGCGACCGCCGGGCCTGTGGTGTGTCATGGAACGAGTGGATTCGACGAGCGGTTCCGACGAGTGGATCCGACGAGCGGTTCCTTCGACACCGGCGGGAGAGACGATGACGCGCGAGGCCGACGAGGGGCGCACGGCGGGCGGCAGGCCACGGCCACGGGTGGTGCTCGGGGTGGGCGGCGGCATCGCCGCCTACAAGGCCTGCGAGCTGCTGCGCCGGCTCAGTGAGTCCGGGCACGACGTCACGGTGGTGCCGACCGCGTCCGCCCTGCACTTCGTCGGCGAGGCCACCTGGTCCGCGCTGTCCGGCAACCCCGTCTCCACCCGGGTCTGGGACGGCGTCCACGAGGTGCCACACGTCAGGATCGGCCAGCACGCCGACCTGGTGGTGGTCGCACCCGCCACCGCCGACCTGCTCGCCAGGGCCGCCCACGGCCTGGCCGACGACCTGCTCACCAACACCCTGCTCACCGCGCGCTGCCCGGTCGTCTTCGCGCCCGCCATGCACACCGAGATGTGGGAGCACCCCGCCACACAGGAGAATGTCGCGACCCTGCGCCGCCGTGGCGCCGTCGTGATCGAGCCCGCGGTCGGCCGGCTCACCGGCGTCGACACCGGCAAGGGGCGGCTGCCCGACCCCGCGGAGATCTTCGAGGTGTGCCGCCGCGTGGCGGCCCGCGGCACCCTGCCGCGCGACCTGGCCGGACGCCATGTGGTGGTCAGCGCCGGCGGCACCAGGGAGCCGCTCGACCCGGTCCGCTTCCTCGGCAACCGCTCCTCGGGCAAGCAGGGCTACGCGCTGGCCCGTACCGCGGTCGCCCGCGGCGCCCGGGTGACGCTGGTCGCCGCCAACACCGCGCTGCCCGACCCGGCGGGCGCCGACGTGGTGCCGGTCGGCACCGCCGCCCAGTTGCGCGAGGCCGTGCTCAAGGCCGCGGGTGACGCCGACGTGGTCGTGATGGCCGCCGCCGTCGCCGACTTCAGGCCCGCCGCCTACGCCACCGCCAAGATCAAGAAGAAGGACGGCGAGGAGCCCGCGCCGATCGCGCTGACCCGCAACGCCGACATCCTCGCCGAGCTGTCCGCCGACCGGCCGCGTACCGGACAGCTGGTCGTCGGCTTCGCCGCCGAGACCGACGACGTCCTCGCCAACGGCCGCGCCAAGCTCGCCCGCAAGGGCTGCGACCTGCTGGTCGTCAACGAGGTGGGGGAGCGGCGGGCCTTCGGCAGCGAGGACAACGAGGCCGTGGTCCTCGGCGCCGACGGCAGCAGCACCGCGGTGCCCTTCGGCCCCAAGGAAGCGCTCGCCGACACGGTGTGGGACCTGGTCGCGGCCAGGCTGCCCGCCGGTGCGGAACGGGATTCGTCCGGCCGGGCGTAGTAAAACGGGCAATTCACCCGATAAGGTGTGATTGCAGGACCGATCGTCGTACTGCCGGACGCGGCGACGCGGGTGTTGGCATATCCAAGGAACGAGATGTCGTGCCCGTACGAGCGGCGCGACCGATAAACTGGCGGCGGAGTGCCGGGCGCAGCCCTGTGCGCACTCCGCCAAAGATTCAGCCAGCAGCCGCTGCAACCCCAGGGAGCGATGTGTCCCGCCGCCTCTTCACCTCGGAGTCCGTCACCGAGGGCCACCCCGACAAGATCGCTGACCAGATCAGCGACACGATCCTCGACGCACTCCTGACGGCCGACCCGACATCCCGGGTCGCCGTGGAGACGATGATCACGACCGGCCAGGTGCATATCGCGGGCGAGGTGACGACGACCGCCTACGCGGACATCGCCACCCTGGTGCGCAACAAGATCCTCGACATCGGGTACGACTCGTCCAAGAAGGGCTTCGACGGCGCCTCCTGCGGCGTCTCGGTGTCCATCGGCGCGCAGTCCCCCGACATCGCGCAGGGCGTCGACACCGCATACGAGAAGCGGGTCGAGGGCGCGGGCGACGGCGCCGACGACGACCTGGACAAGCAGGGCGCAGGCGACCAGGGCCTGATGTTCGGCTACGCCTCCGACGAGACGCCCGAGCTGATGCCGCTGCCGATCACCCTGGCCCACCGGCTCTCCAGGCGCCTCACCGAAGTCCGCAAGAACGGCACCATCCCGTATCTGCGCCCCGACGGAAAGACCCAGGTCACCATCGAGTACGACGGCGACAAGGCCGTCCGCCTCGACACCGTCGTGGTCTCCTCGCAGCACGCCTCCGACATCGACCTGGAGTCGCTGCTCGCCCCCGACATCCGCGAATTCGTGGTCGAGGTCGAGCTGAAGGCCCTCCTGGACGACGGCATCAAGCTCGACACCGAGGGCTACAAGCTGCTGGTCAACCCCACCGGGCGGTTCGAGATCGGCGGCCCGATGGGTGACGCCGGCCTCACCGGCCGGAAGATCATCATCGACACGTACGGCGGCATGGCCCGCCACGGTGGCGGCGCCTTCTCCGGCAAGGACCCGTCCAAGGTCGACCGCTCCGCCGCCTACGCGATGCGCTGGGTCGCCAAGAACGTGGTGGCGGCCGGCCTCGCCGCCCGCTGCGAGGTCCAGGTCGCCTACGCCATCGGAAAGGCCGAGCCCGTGGGCCTCTTCGTGGAGACCTTCGGCACGGAGAGTGTCGACGTCGAGAAGATCGAGCAGGCCATCTCCCAGGTCTTCGACCTGCGCCCGGCAGCGATCATCCGCGACCTCGACCTCCTGCGCCCGATCTACGCCCAGACGGCGGCCTACGGCCACTTCGGCCGTGAGCTTCCCGACTTCACCTGGGAGCGCAAGGACCGCGTCGACGCGCTTCGCTCGGCCGCGGGGCTCTGAAAATCTGAAGACGCGCTGAAGGCGTTCTGAAGCGGCGCTGTGACCCTCGCCACTCGCGGGAGGCCGCTCCCGCCCGGCGGCGCCGTCGCGGGTGTTCGCGCCGTTCCGCCCCCCGGAGCTTCATCCGGGGGGCGGAATCGTGTGCGCCTCGCGATGCGGGGAGTCACGGCGCGCTGAAGGCGTCGGGGTGCTGCGGCCCTCGCCTCGCGGGCTCCTGTTCCCGTCGGGCCGCGCTGTCGTGGGCCTTCGTGCCGTTCCCCCTCGGAGCCGGGGGCCAGCTGTGCGACCCTGCGTGTCCGACCCCTCTGGGAGAATCGGACGGTGACCGTCGAAGAACCCCCTGCGGCCGAGCAGCTCGCTCTGATCCGCGCCACCGCGCGAAAGGCCAAGCCGCGCACCTGGCGCGGAGCGCAGCTGGCCGAGGGGCTGCCGGTGGCCCGCGTCCTGGTGGACAAGGGGCTGCTGCACCTCGACCAGTTCTTCGACTACGCGGTGCCCGCCGCGATGGACGCCGACGCCCAGCCCGGCGTCAGGGTGCGCGTCCGCTTCGGCGCCCGGGTCGTCAAGGGGCGCCGCGAGGGCGGCACCCTCCACGACGGCTTCATCGTCGAGCGCCGCGCCGACAGCGACTACGCAGGACCGCTGGCCCCGCTGGCCCAGGTGCTCTCCGACGAGGTCGTGCTCACCCCCCCGCTGCTCGCCCTGTGCCGCCATGTCGCCGACCGCTATGCCGGCGCGCTCGCCGACGTCGTCCAGCTCGCCGTCCCGCCGCGGATGGCTCGCGCCGAGCGGGACCCCTCGCCCGAGCCGCTGCCCGCCCCCGCACCGCCCGAGCCCGGCAGCTGGGAGCGTTACACCACCGGCCCCGCCTACCTGCAAGCCCTCACCCGGGGCGACATCCCCCGGGCGGTCTGGCTCGCCCTGCCCGGCCCGCACTGGCCCGCCGAGCTGGCCCGCGCCATGGCCGCCACGCTCGCCTCCGGGCGCGGCGCCCTGGCCGTCCTCCCCGACGGGCGCTCCGTCGCCCGCGCCGACGCCGCACTCACCGACCTGCTCGGCCCCGGCCACCACGTGATGCTCACCGCCGACGCGGGACCCGAGGAGCGGTACCGCCGCTGGCTCGCCATCAGCCGCGGCGCCGTCCGCGCCGTCGTCGGCACCCGGGCGGCGATGTTCGCCCCCGTCGCCGACCTCGGCCTCGTCGCCCTCTGGGACGACGGCGACTCCAGCCACGCCGAGCCCCACGCACCCCAGCCGCACGCCAGGGACGTCCTGCTGCTGCGGGCCGCGGAAGAGCGCACCGCCTTCCTGCTCGGCGGCCTCACCAGCACCGTCGAGGGCGCGCAGCTCGTCGACAGCGGATGGGCGCTGCCACTGGCCGCCACCCGCGACGAGGTGCGGGCCGCGGCGCCGCTGATCCGCACCGTCGGCGACGCCGACCAGGCCAGGGACGCCGCCGCCCGCGCCGCCCGGCTGCCCTCGCTGGCCTGGCAGGTCACCCGCGACGCCCTCGCCGGCGGCCCGGTCCTCGTCCAGGTGCCCAGGCGGGGCTACGTACCCAAACTCGCCTGCGACTCCTGCCGTACGGCTGCCAGGTGCGCGGCCTGCGCGGGTCCGCTGGAGCTGCGCGAACAGGGCGGCACGCCCTCCTGCGGCTGGTGCGGGCGGCCCGCGGCCGACTGGCACTGCCAGGAGTGCGGGGGGTTCCGGCTGCGGGCCCAGGTGGTCGGGGCGCGGCGCACCGCCGAGGAGCTGGGCCGCGCCTTCCCCCGGGTGCCGGTGCGGACATCGGGCCGCGACACCGTCCTCGCCTCGGTCGGCGCCGCACCCGCGCTCGTCATCGCCACGCCCGGCGCGGAGCCCGTCGCCGACGGCCCCGGCTACGCCGCCGCGCTGCTGCTCGACGGCTGGGCCCTGCTGAACCGGCCCGACCTGCGGGCCGGCGAGGAGGCGCTGCGGCGCTGGGCCGCGGCAGCGGCGCTTGTGCGGCCGGCGGGGGAAGGCGGCACCGTGCTGGTGCTCGCCGAGCCGACGCTGCGGCCCGTGCAGGCGCTCGTCCGGTGGGATCCGGCCGGGCACGCCGTGCGGGAGCTGGCCGAGCGGGCGGAGCTGCGGTTTCCGCCGGTCTCGCGGATGGCGTCCGTCAGCGGGCCGGCCGGTGCGGTGGCCGAGCTGCTCGCGCTCGTGCGGTTGCCGCCGGGGACGGACCAGCTCGGGCCTGTGCCGGTGGCCGGGCCGGGTGGGGGGGAGCGGCTTCTGCTGCGGGTGGCGCCGGGGGGTGGGGGGGCGCTGGCGGCAGCGCTCAAGGCTGCGCAGGTTGCCAGGGCTGCGCGGGGGGGTGGCGAGCCGGTTGCCGTCCGGCTGGATCCGACGGATATCGGTTAGCTCGGTTTTGCCGGCCCGCCCGTTTGCCCGCCCTCCCCCATGGCTCCGCATGGGGGTACCCCCATCTCGCCCCGCCCGCCCGTGCGGGGGGTTGGTCGGGTGCGGGTGCCGGTGGTGGTCGTGTCGGTGCCGCTCCGGGGGTATCTCCTCGGACTGCGCACCTGAGCCCTTCCCGAACGTTCCAGCGGGAGTCGTGCGCAGTCCTGCGGGGACACCCCCGGATCGTCCCCTTCCCACCGCCGGCGTCTGCACATCCGTGGAGGGCTGGGGGTGAGGCCGGTCGGGGGCGCCGCCAACGGTGAGTCACCCCCAGCCGGACTCTTTGTACCGCCGCACTCCGTCACGCACGGACCTGCAGCCGCCGACGGTGGCGCGGGCCCGCAGGGAGGCCCGCAGACGACATCGATCTGTCACGGGCGAGCGAAGCGAGATGGGGTACCCCCATGCGGAGCCACGGGGGAGGGCGGGAAACACCCCGCGCCGTCAGGCGCGGGGACCACGCACGGGCGCGCAGCCGCCGACGGTGGTGGGCACCGGATCGGCACGGGCGCCGACGGGTAGTCGGGTGTTCAGCCGTTGCGAGGGCTGGGGAGGACGGGATCCGTCGGCATGGAGCGGGCCGCCGGCACGGTGGGAAGGGGCTGCTCCTCCCCCGAGGAGGAGGGGGGCGCGGCAGGCCGGCGGCCCCCGTAGCGGCGGTGGACCGCCTGTTTGGTCACCCCGAGTGCGGAGCCCACCGCGTCCCAGGAGAAGCCGAGCGAGCGGTCGAACTCGACCGCCGCGGTGACCAGGGTCTCCACACTGTCCCGGAGCTCCTGCGCGAGCCGCACCGTGGGGGCGGGCGCGCGGCCGTAGACCACGAAGCCGGCGGTGGGGCCGCTGCGCCGCGGCCGGTAGACGTTGCCCAGTTGAGCGGTGAGGGTCCGCAGCGCATCCACCTGCCGGCGGACCCTTTCGATGTCCCGCACGAGCAGGTGCAGACTTGCCCGCGCCTGGGCGTCAGGGGTTGCGTGGTCGGGCATCAACAGGCCTCTCCAACCGACGGTTATGGGTCAAACTCTCTTGACCAACGCGCCACCGGCCCTCGGAGTCACGCCCCGGGGGCGTGGAGCCGGGTGTGCACCTCCTGGTGCGGGCCGAACTAGAATCGGCATTCGTCCCCCGTCCGGCAGGAGAAGCGCCCGTGACCGTCAAGCCCATCCGCCTGTTCGGCGACCCGGTGCTGCGTCTGGCGGCGCAGCCGGTGACGACCTTCGACGCGGAATTGCGCACCCTGGTCAGGGACTTGACCGAGACGATGCAGGCCGCGCCGGGTGCGGGGCTGGCCGCGCCGCAGTTGGGGGTGTCGCTGCGGGTGTTCACGTATTTCGTGGACGGCGAGCTGGGGCATCTGATCAACCCGGACCTCACGTTGACCGAGGAGGAGCAGGACGGCCCCGAGGGCTGCCTGTCGCTGCCGGGGCTGACGTACGACTGCCGGCGGGCGTACGGCGTGGTCGCCCGCGGGGTCGACATGTGGGGCGAGCCGGTGGTCGTGGAGGGCACGCAGCGGCTGGCGCGCTGCATCCAGCACGAGACGGACCATCTGGACGGCATCATCTTCGTCGACCGGCTCGACCCCGAGCAGCGGGCGGCGGCGATGCTGGCGATCCGCGAGGCCGAGTGGGCGGGGGAGTCCGCGCCGCAGGTCAGGATCTCCCCGCACGGCACGTCAGGCCGTGCTCTGTGACACCGTCGAACCGAGAGGCACACCCCGCACGATGAAGCTCGTCTTCGCCGGCACCCCCGAGGTCGCCGTTCCCGCGCTCGACGCCCTGATCGCCTCCGGGCGGCACGAGGTGGCCGCCGTCGTGACCAGGCCGGACGCCACGGCGGGCCGCGGGCGCAAGCTCGTCGCCAGTCCCGTCGCCGAGCGGGCGGCCGCCGCCGGGATCGAGGTGCTCAAGCCGGCCAGGCCGCGGGACGAGGACTTCCTCGACCGGCTGCGGGAGATCGCCCCCGACTGCTGCCCGGTCGTCGCGTACGGCGCGCTGCTGCCGAAGGTCGCGCTGGACGTGCCCGCGCGGGGCTGGGTCAACCTGCACTTCTCGCTGCTGCCCGCCTGGCGCGGTGCCGCGCCGGTCCAGCACTCGGTGATGGCCGGTGACGAGGTCACCGGCGCCTCGACCTTCCTGATCGAGCAGGGGCTCGACTCCGGGCCGGTCTACGGGGTCGTCACCGAGGAGATCCGCGGCACCGACACCAGCGGTGACCTGCTGGGGCGGCTCGCGGTGAGCGGCGCCGGGCTGCTGGTCGCGACGATGGACGGCATCGAGGACGGCCGGCTGTCGGCCAGGCCGCAGCCCGCCGAGGGGATCACCCTCGCGCCCAAGATCACCGTCGAGGACGCCGCCGTCGACTGGTCGGCCCCCGCGCTGCGGGTCGACCGGCTGATCAGGGGCTGCACCCCGGCCCCCGGTGCGTGGACCCTCATCGGGGGTGAGCGCCTCAAGCTGGGCCCTGTCGCGCTGGTGCCGGACCGTACGGATCTGCGGCCCGGGGAGCTGGCCGTCGGGAAGAACGCGGTGCATGTCGGCACCGGGAGCCACGCGGTGCTGCTGGGCGAGGTCCAGCCGCAGGGCAAGAAGCGCATGCCAGCCGCCGACTGGTCCCGCGGCACCCACCTGCCCGCCGGTACGGTCCTCGGCGGTTGAGCCCCGCTTGCGTGCCGCGTTGCCGTCAGCCGATGACGCAGGTCGTGGGCCCGGACGCAGGACGTAGGCTGGCGGGGAGTCGAGGACGAGGATGCGGAGCACATTGAACGCGAAAGACCAGCAGCGCCGCCCGCAGGGCACCCCGTACCGCCGGCCGCAGCGGGACCCGGTGCGGGTGCTCGCCTTCGAGGCGCTGCGGGCCGTCGACGAGCGGGACGCGTACGCGAACCTCGTGCTGCCGGGGCTGCTGCGGGCCGCGGAGCGCGAGGCGGCGGCCAAGGGCCGGGAGTTCGACCGGCGGGACGCCGCTCTCGCCACCGAGCTGGTCTACGGCACGCTCCGGCACCAGGGGACCTACGACGCGGTGCTCGCCGCGTGCGTGGACCGCCCGCTGAGCGAGGTCGACCCGCCGGTCCTCGACGTCCTGGCGCTGGGCGCGCACCAGTTGCTCGCGACCCGCATCCCGCCGCACGCGGCGGTCTCCGCGACCGTCGACCTGGCACGCGTGGTGCTCGGCGAGGGCCGGGCGCGCTTCGTCAACGCCGTCCTGCGCCGCGTCGCCGCGCAGGACCTCGCCGGCTGGCTCGAACAGGTCGCCCCGCCCTACGAGGAGGACGCGGAGCGGCACCTCGCCGTCGTGCACTCGCACCCGCGGTGGGTCGTCTCCGCGCTGTGGGACGCGCTCGGCGGCGGGCGGGCCGGCATCGAGGACCTGCTCGCCGCCGACAACGAACGCCCCGAGGTCACGCTGGTCGCCCGGCCCGGCCGCGCCACCGCGGCGGAGGTCGCCGCGTCGCTGCCGGACGGCTCCACCGAGCCGGGCCGCTGGTCGCCGTACGCCGTACGCCTCGCCGAGGGCGGCGACCCCGCCGCGGTCGACGCGGTGCGGGAAGGCCGGGCGGGCGTCCAGGACGAGGGCAGCCAACTGGTCGCCGCCGCGCTGGCCGCCGTGCCCGTCGAGGGCCGCGACGAGCGGTGGCTCGACGGGTGCGCCGGGCCCGGCGGCAAGGCCGCGCTGCTGGCCGGCCTCGCCGCCGGGCGCGGTGCCACGCTGGTCGCCGCGGAGAAGCAGCCGCACCGGGCGCGGCTGGTGGCCCGCGCGCTCGCCGGCAATCCCGGGCCCTACCAGGTGATCGTGGCCGACGGCACGCATCCGGTGTGGACGCCGGGGTCCTTCGACCGGGTCCTCGTCGATGTGCCCTGCACCGGGCTCGGCGCCCTGCGCCGCAGGCCCGAGGCGCGGTGGCGGCGGCGGGAAGAGGACGTCAAGGGCTTCGCGCCCTTGCAGCGCGGGCTGCTCACCGAGGCGGTGCGCGCGGTGCGCGTGGGGGGTGTCGTCGGCTACGCCACGTGCTCGCCGCACCCGGCGGAGACCCGGGCGGTCGTCGACGACGTCCTCGCCCAGCACCCGGGCGTCGAGCTGCTCGACGCCAGGCCCTTCTTCCCGGGTGTCCCCGCGGTGGGGCCCGGCCCCGACGTTCAGCTCTGGCCCCACCTCCACGGCACGGATGCCATGTACCTGGCCCTCCTCCGCCGCACCACCTGACCCCCGGGCTTCCCCCCACCGGGCCGCGGGGTGAGGGACGTACCGCAAGGGGCAGGGGGCGGTGGCACCCCCGGGACGCACCGGGGGGGGGCGGCCGGTGGTCGGCTAACGCTTGGCGCGAGCCAGGTGGCCGGGGAGCCAGATTCGGTCGCCCAGATCGAGGGTGATCGCGGAGACGAGCACGGAGCGTACGACAAACGTGTCGAGCAGGACCCCGAAAGCCACGGCGAAGCCGATCTCCGCGAAGGCCACGACGGGCAGCGTGCCGAGGACGGCGAAGGTGCCGGCGAGGACCAGGCCGGCCGAGGTGATGACGCCGCCCGTGGCGGCGAGCCCGGTGCGGACCCCTTCCCGCGTGCCCAGTGCGGCGCTCTCCTCCCGGATGCGGGTCATCAGGAAGATGTTGTAGTCGATGCCGAGGGCGACGAGGAAGACGAAGACGAAGAGCGGGAAGGCGGTGTCCTCGCCGGCGTAGCCGAAGACGTGGCGGAAGAAGACCGCGCTGACGCCGAGCGCGGCGGCGAAGGACAGCACGACCGTCGCGATCAGCACCAGCGGTGCGACGATCGCGCGCAGCAGCACCGCAAGGATGAGCATGACGACCAGCAGGATCACCGGGATGAGGAGTTTGTTGTCCCGGTTGGAGGCCTGTGCGGTGTCCTTGAGGACCGCGGTCCCACCGCCGACCTTCGCATCGGCGCCCGGGATCCGGTGGAGGGTGGTGCGGGCCTGGTCGACGGCGGTGCGGGCGGCGCCGCTGTCGGGGCGGTCGGTGAGGGTGGCCTCCAGGTAGACGTGGCCGTTCTTTTGCGGGGTGACGCCCGGCGGGGTGCCGACGGAGGCGGGGATGACGCCCGGGACGGCGCGGAGCGCGGCGGTCACCTCCACGGCGGAGTCTGCGTTGGCGATGACGACCATCGGCTGTCCGCCGCCCGCGGGGAAGAAGCGGTCCTGTACGCGCTGGCCGACGACGGAGTCGGGGGTGTCGGTGAAGGTGTCGGCGCTGGCCAGGCCGTCGGCGTTGAGGGAGAACAGGCCGAAGGCGAGCGCGCCGAGCACGACCACGGTGGTCACCCAGACGGTGCGCGGGCGGCGGCTGATGCGCTTGCCGATGCGCGCCCACACGCCGGTCGCTGTGGGTTCCGGGCTGCCGACGTGCGGGACGACCGGCCAGAAGACCCAGCGGCCGACGATCACCAGCAGCGCGGGGAAGAGGGTGATCATGGAGATGAGGGCGACGGCCACGCCGACCGCGGCGACCGGGCCGAGGCCGGAGGTGGAGTTCATGTCGGCGGCGAGCAGGCACAGCATGCTCAGGGCGACGGTGGCCGCGCTGGCGATGACCGCGGGGCCCGCCCGGTGCAGGGCCAGGGCCATGGCGTCGTGCCGGTCCTCGTGGCGGCGCAGCTCCTCGCGGTAGCGGGCCACCAGCAGCAGCGCGTAGTCCGTACCGGCGCCGAAGACCAGCACGGTGAGGATGCCGGCGCTCTGGGCGTTGACCACCAGGCCGCCGTGTCTGGCCAGCAGGTAGATCAGCGCCTCCGCGGTGAAGAGGGCGGCGACCACCGACAGGACGGGCAGCACGAGCAGGCTGAGGCTGCGGTAGGTGATCAGCAGGATGACGACGACCACGGCGAGCGCCGCGTAGAGGAGGGTGCCGTCGATGCCGGCGAAGGCCTTGTTGGAGTCGGCGGCATAACCGCCGGGTCCGGTGATGTGGACCTGGAGTCCGGCGGCGCCCCGGGTGGCGGTGGCCCGCAGGTCGCCCACCGCGTCCTGGACGGAGTTCCAGCCGCTCTCCTCGATGCTGATGGGCACGATGGCCTGGGCGGCACGCGGGTCGCGGGGGCGGTCGAGCAGCGGGCCGACCGTGCGGGCGCCGACGATGCCGTGTACGGTGAGCGCGCGCATCGCGGCGGTGTTCCTGCCGATCAGGGTGATGTCGGCGGGGGTGAGGCCGCCGGGCCGGGTGTAGATGATCACGGCGGGGGCGGACTCGGGGACGAACTGCTTCTGCATTTCGAGGACCTTGGTGGACTCCGCCTGGCCGGGCAGGAAGCTCGCCGCGTCGTTCTTCTCGGCGTCCATGAGCTTTTGCGCCAGCGGCGCGAGTGCCACGAGTGCGATCAGCCAGAGGACCAGCACGACCCACTTGCTGCGCCGCCCGCACACCAGGTGCGCCACTCGTCCCGCTTCGCCCGCCATCCGCGTGATCCCCCATGATCCGCTCGGTGGTGGCCCCCGTGCGCCCCGGCGGTGTGCGGGGTGTGGCCAGACACCAGCATTGCACCGGCGTTCGGTTCGCGCGCGGTGGTTCGGGTGGGACGCGCGGGGCCGGTCGGGCAGGGCGCCCGGGGGGCCGGGGACCGGGTTTTCCCCGGGGCCCGCGGATCTGGTTTGCTGGACGTATGAGCGTGCAGATCAGCCCCAGCATCCTGTCCGCGGACTTCGCCCGGCTCGCCGAGGAGGCGAAGGCCGTCGAGGGCGCGGACTGGCTCCATGTCGACGTGATGGACAACCACTTCGTGCCCAATCTGACGCTGGGTCTGCCGGTGGTGGAGTCGCTGCGCAAGGCGACGGAGACGCCGCTGGACTGCCATCTGATGATCGAGAACGCGGACCGCTGGGCGCCGGCCTACGTCGAGGCGGGCGCGTCGTCGGTGACCTTCCACGCGGAGGCGGCCGCCGCACCGGTGCGTATCGCCAGGGAGATCCGCGCCAAGGGCGCCCGCGCCGCGATGGCGCTCAGGCCCGCGACGGCGATCGAGCCGTACGAGGACCTGCTGCCCGAACTGGACATGCTGCTGATCATGACGATCGAGCCGGGCTTCGGCGGCCAGGCGTTTCTGGACATCATGCTGCCCAAGATCCGCCGCACCCGGGCGCTGATCGACAAGTACGGCCTGGACCTGTGGCTGCAGGTGGACGGCGGGGTGTCCAGCGAGACGATCGAGCGCTGCGCGGAGGCGGGCGCCGACAACTTCGTCGCGGGCACCGCGGTCTACGGCGCCGAGGACCCGGCGGCGGCGGTACGGGCGCTGCGCGAGCAGGCCGCCGCGGTCCACAGGCACTGACCGGGGAGCTGGGCTACGCGCCCGTAACCCCCGGCGTCTGCGAGGATGAGCGCGGAGCCGAACAGCTGGGCAACTGGGGAGAACCGACGTGAGCACAGGTCGCACGCACGTGCGCATGGGCCCCGGAGAGATGGTTCAGGCAGCGGCGATGGCACGCCGCTTCTACCTGGAGGGCAAGTCCAAGATCCAGATCGCCGAGGAGTTCGGGGTCAGCCGTTTCAAGGTGGCCCGGGTGCTGGAGACGGCGCTGGAGCGCGAGCTGGTCAGAATCGAGATCCGGGTCCCCGCGGAGCTGGACGCCGAGCGCTCCGACGCGCTGCGCGCGCACTACGGGCTGCGGCACGCGGTCGTCGTGCAGACCCCGGCGGACCAGGCCGACGCGCCCGACCCGGAGAATCTGGGCGGGGTCGCCGCCGGCCTGCTCGGCGAGCTGGTCGCCGACGGCGATGTGCTGGGCCTGGCCTGGGGCCGCTCGATCATCACCATGGCCAACGCCCTGGACCGGCTCGCCCCCTGCACGGTCGTCCAGCTCACCGGCGTCTACGACGTCGGCACCGCGGAGCGCGGCTCGGTCGAGGCGGTGCGCACCGCGGCGGCTGTCTCCGGCGGCGAGGCGCACCCGCTGTACGCCCCGATGGTGCTCGCCGACCCGGCCACCGCGGCGGCACTGCGCGCCCAGAGCGGTATCGCCGCGGCCATGGGCTACTACGACAAGGTGACCGTCGCGGTGGTGTCGGTCGGCTCGTGGGAGGCCGGGGTGTCCACCGTCCACGACGCGCTCACCGACGCCGAGCGCGAGCACTACGCCGGGCTCGGGGTGGCCGCCGAGATGTCCTCGCACCTCTTCGACTCGCAGGGCCGCAGGGTGGGCCGCGACCTGGGCGAGAGGTGCATCACCGTCGACGCGGACCGGCTGCGCCGCATCCCCGAGGTGCTGGCCATCGCGGGCGGTACGCGCAAGGCCGCCGCGATCGACGCGGTGCTGCGCTCCGGGCTGGTCACCAGCCTGGTCACCGACACCGCGGCCGCCGAGCAGCTGCTGCGCTCCACCGCGGCAGCGCGCCGCCCCGCCCTGGACCGCGCCGACCCCGACGGTTCCTGAGAGCGCTCCGCGAGCCCCGGGCGCGCTGCCGCGCCGCAGGCGACCTGCTGTGGCAGCATCGGCGCATGCGCGTCCTCGACCTGACCGGCGTCGGCGACCGGCAGGCGTTCATGGATCGGTGCGTCGCCGACCTGGGCCTGCCCGAGTGGTTCGGCCGCAACTGGGACGCCCTCGCCGACTGCCTCACCGACCTGTCGTGGTGGCCGGTGGAGCCCGGCGGGCGCCGCCGTCTGCACGTCAGGGGCTGGCAGGACTACTCGGTGACCCTGCCGCGGGAATGGCGGATCGTGAGGGACATCCTGCGGGACGCCGAGCTGTTCTGGCGCGACACCGACACCGAGCTGGCGGTCGTGCTGGAGGAGTGACCGGGGGAGCGCCGGGAGGCCGGCTGGAGGATCGAACAGCCGGCGGCGCGGGAGTGCTCGATGACGGCGAAGACGTACAGGCGTGCTCCGGTCAGGGAGCGGGTTTCGAAGAAGTCGCAGGCGAGCAGGACGCCTGCCTGACCGCGAAGGAAGTCCGGCCGGCTGCCCCGCCACCGGTAGGACGGTGACGGGGCAGCCGCGCGTCAGCGGAGGTTCAGTGGGTGGTGCAGACGAGCGACGGGGCGCCGTTGCTGCCCGAGTAGTTGGCGTTGAACCCGAATGTTGTACTCGCGCCGGCCCCCACGGCGCCGTTGTAGCTCGCGTTGTTCACCGTCACCGTGTTGCCGGACTGGGTGTAGCTGCCGTTCCACAGGTTGCTGACGGTCTGGTTGCCGGGGAAGGTCAACTTCACGCTCCAGCCGTTGATGCCGGCGGAGCCGTTGTTCTTGACGTTCACCGCTCCCGTGAAGCCGGCGCCCCAGTCGGAGGAGTTGGCGAAGGTCGCGGTGCACCCGCTGCCGCCGGTACCGCCGGTCGTGCCACCGGTCGTACTGCCGCCGGTGCCGCCGCCCGTGGTACCGCCGGTCGTGCCCCCGGTCGTGCCCCCGGTCGTGGTGCTGCCCGTGGTACCGCCGATGGTGCCCCCGGTCGTGCCGCCGCTGCTGCTGCCGACGGTGATGTTGGAGCTGCCGGAGGATCCGTAGCCCTCGGTGGCCAGGATCTGGTAGTTCGGGGTGCCGAGGTTCAGGCCGGCTTGGGCCCAGGCGTTGAAGAAGTTGGACACGGTGATGGTGCCGCCGGTGCGCTTGGCCTGGCGGATGGCCCAGTACTGGTAGAACGTCGCGGTGCCCTGGATGGAGGGCTGGTTGACGCGCTGCGTCCGGTACAGGTCGTACGTGCTGCCGTCGCTGGAGACCGAGCCCAGCCGGGAGGAGCCGGAACTGGGGTTGTAGTTCCCGTAGTTGTCGACGATGTAGTACTCGATGAGCGGGTTGGTGGTCCAGCCGTACAGCG
This sequence comes from Streptomyces sp. NBC_00433, assembly GCA_036015235.1. Taxonomy (NCBI): domain Bacteria; kingdom Bacillati; phylum Actinomycetota; class Actinomycetes; order Kitasatosporales; family Streptomycetaceae; genus Streptomyces; species Streptomyces sp. NBC_00433. The sequence goes on from CP107926.1 coordinate 7,944,901, forward strand.
ACAGGTAGCAGTTGCCGTTGCAGTTCCAGGAGCCCGAGTAGGTCACGGGCGCGGTGTTGCCCGGGTTCCAGCCCTTGCCGGCCACGAAGTTGGTCACGTTGTTCCACTGGGTGCTGTACTGGCCGCCGGAGCCCATGGTCATGGAGGCCTGGCCGCTGTTCTGGCTCCAGAACGAGTAGAAGTACCCGTTGTTGGTGCCGGTGCTGTTCGAGTTGACGGTCGTGTCGGCCTGAGCCGCGCCGGGCAGTGCGAAGGCGACCATGACCGCCGCCGCCGCGGCGACAAGGCCTCGGACGGCGGCCAGGATGGTGCGTCTGCGACGCGTCTGGTGAGTCGGTGTTCTCATGGGGTGTTCTCTCCTGTGGGCGTGGGGGGCAGCTGCATGCCGTGGTCCCCGTCGCCGCAGGCCCGGTGACCTGGGCGGCAGGGGCATGACATGCACTCCGGCCGCCAGGAGTACGGCGACCGGAGGACCAGGCCGATGTGCGGCCCGGATCGCCGGCGACTGGTCACCGGCGATGCCGAACAGTCTGATCCCCGCTCCCGGAGTGTCAACACTTTCGGTAGATATTTCGAATCTTTCTGCCGCCTGTGAGTTCCCGGCTAAGGAACTTCGCCGATCAGAGACCACGCCTGGCGGCCTATGTCCGTCTGGCTGCTCGACTCGCCTGCAAGGCGAAGAATGTGACTGCCGTCGGGGAGCGCTGCCGCGACGAAAGTTTCGAGGTCGAGGTCCTCGTCGGCGCCGGCTGACGCGCAGGTGAAGTCCTCACCCGGTCGACGCTCCACGACGGAGCTCGCGGCGCCTGTCGCGCGGTTTCCGGTGCGATGGGGTAGTCAGGAACGGTGGACAAGGACGCGACCGACCCCTTCGTGCATGTCCGGGGCGCCAGTGAGAACAACCTGCGGAACATCGATGTCGACGTTCCGCGGGACGCGATGGTGGCCTTCACCGGCGTCTCCGGTTCGGGCAAGTCCTCGCTCGCGTTCGGCACGCTCTACGCGGAGGCCCAGCGGCGCTACTTCGAGTCCGTGGCACCGTACGCCCGAAGGCTGTTGCAACAGGTCGGCGCACCGCACGTGCAGGAGATCACCGGACTGCCACCGGCCGTGGCCCTGCAGCAGCGACGCGGGTCGCCCAGCTCGCGCTCGACGGTCGGCACCATCACCACGCTGTCCAACCTGCTGCGCATGCTGTACTCCCGCGCCGGCACCTATCCGCCCGGGGCCGCACGGCTGGAGGCCGAGTCGTTCTCGCCCAACACCGCGGCCGGCGCCTGCCCGGAGTGCCACGGACTGGGCGTCGTGCACGACGTCGACGAGGACCTGCTCGTCCCTGACCCCTCGCTGAGCATCCGCGAGGGGGCGATCGCCGCCTGGCCGGGCGCCTGGCAGGGCGCCAACCTGCGCAGTGTCGTGAGCGGCCTGGGGATCGACATCGACCGACCGTGGCGCAGGCTCAGGAAGAAGGACCGGGACTGGCTGCTGTACACCGATGAGCAGCCCTCCGTGTACATCGAGCCGGAGGAGGACCGCGTCGACTACGGCTACCAGGGCAGGTTCTGGAGCGCGCGCAAGCACGTCATGCACGTCCTCGCCGATTCCAAGAGCGACAAGATGCGCGAACGGGCGCTCCGGTTCGTCAGGAGTGTGCCCTGCCCCGAGTGTCACGGCAGCGGACTGCGGCCCGAGGCGCTCGCCGTGACCTTCGCCGGACGTTCCATCGCCGAGATCAACGCGATGCCGCTCACCGAGGTCGTGGCGCTGCTGCGGCCCGTCGCGGGGCGGTCCGAGGCCGACGCCACCACCTCGACCGCCCGATCCGGGGAGACGACCGAGGTCGCGGTCCGGATCTGCGGCGATCTGGCCGCGCGGGTCGACGTCCTGCTCGGCCTGGGCCTCGGATATCTCAGCCTCGGGCGCCGCTCGACGACCCTGTCGCCCGGCGAGGCGCAGCGCCTGCGGATCGCCACCCAGCTGCGCTCGGGGCTGTTCGGCGTCGTCTACGTCCTCGACGAACCCTCCGCGGGCCTGCACCCGGCCGACGCGGAACCGCTGCTGGACGTGCTGGACCGCCTCAAGGCGGCGGGCAACACGCTGTTCGTCGTGGAGCACGACATGGACGTGGTACGGCGGGCGGACTGGGTGGTGGACATCGGCCCCGGCGCGGGCGAGGGCGGCGGACGGGTGCTCTACAGCGGCCCGGTCGCCGGTCTTGAGCGGGTCGGGGAGTCGGCCACGAGCCAGTACCTGTTCGGGCGCGCCCAGCCGCTCGAACACCGCCCGCGCACACCGCACGGCTGGCTGCACCTGAGCGGCGTCTCCCGCCACAATCTGCACGGCGTGTCCGTCGACGTACCGCTCTGCGTACTGACGGCGGTGACGGGCGTGTCCGGTTCCGGGAAGTCGACGCTGGTGACGCAGGTGCTCGCCGAGGTCGTCCGCGGCCACCTCGGACTCGTACCCGAGGAGCCCGACGAGGCGCAGTTGGAGGTCGACGTCCAGGACGCTTCGGGGGTCGAGTCGTTCGACCGGCTGGTCCGAGTCGACCAACGGCCCATCGGCCGGACTCCCCGGTCCAACCTGGCCACGTACACGGGGATGTTCGACGCGGTGCGCAAGCTGTACGCGGCGACGGACGAGGCCAGGGCGCGCGGCTACTCGGCCGGGCGGTTCTCCTTCAACGTGCCCGAAGGGCGGTGCGAGACCTGCCAGGGCGAAGGATTCGTCGCGGTGGAACTGCTGTTCCTGCCCGGCACCTACGCCCCGTGCCCGACCTGCCAGGGCGCCCGCTACAACGCCGAAACGCTGGAAGTCACCTACCGCGGCAAGAACATCGCACAAGTGCTGGGGCTGTCCGTCGACGACGCCGCCACGTTCCTGTCCGCCGTCCCGGCCGCCTCCCGCAGTCTGGAGACGTTGCGCGAGGTGGGACTGGGATACCTGCGGCTGGGGCAGCCCGCGACGGAACTCAGCGGCGGTGAGGCGCAACGCATCAAACTGGCCACCGAACTGCAGCGAGCCCGCCGCGGGCACGCGCTCTACCTGCTCGACGAGCCCACGGCGGGACTGCACCCCTCGGACATCGCGCTGCTGCTGCGACAGCTGCACCGGCTCGTCGACGCCGGCAACACGGTCGTCCTCGTCGAGCACGACCTCGACACGATCGCCACCGCCGACTGGGTCGTCGACCTCGGGCCGGGCGGCGGCGACGCGGGCGGGCGGGTGGTCGCGGCGGGCACGCCGGCCCACGTGGCGAAGGCCCGCCACAGCGCCACCGCGCCCTATCTCGCGGCCCGGCTCGCGCGCTCCTGACGACAGCGCGAAGGCTGAGCACCGGCCGCCGGGTTCGGCGCGACGGCCGCTGCGCGCGGCCGATTGAAGGTTGTCCCGTCATCGGCCGTCCGCGCCGCGCCCGAGGCGTCGGCCGCGGCGGATCGTCGGATCAGCGGATCCCGTGCGGTGTGAAGTCGCGGAAACGACCGCTGTCGTAGAGCAGGCCCAGCATGTAGAGCATGCCGTCGTAGTAGCGTGCCTGGCCGGACGGGATGGCGGTGTTCCACATGTCCTCGACGAACGCCCCGCTGTTCGGGTCGGTCGCCGAGATCGCGGAGGTGGAGTTCATCGCCACCAGGCCCTGGGCGTGCGCCGGCTCGTATGTGTTCTGCCCCGCAGGCAGCGGCCTGCCGTCCAGATGGTAACGGCTCACGTAATCGGTCACGCCCTGGCCCTCGAAGAAGTGCTCCAGCGTGTTGGAGTACCGCGTCTCCCAGGGCTTCACGCCCTCCCACGAGGCGTCCACGTTCGCGTTCGCGATGACCCGCCAGGCGTCCTCCTGGAAGTTGTGGGAGTAGGCGTTGTCGTCCGCCGTCTCGCCGGGCCACATGAACGGCGTGCCGTCGAAGTTGGTGTAGCAGGGGGCGAGGCCGGTTTCCGCGTTCGGCGCTTCCTGCAGGAGTTTCTCGCCCGCGGCGTACGCCTTCTCCCACCGCGCCCTGTCGGACGGATCGGCCTTCGCGAAGACCTTGTAGAAGGCGGGCAGCGCGTAGGACGGGTCGGAGAAGCCGACCGCGCCGGGCGGAGAGAACGTCGGCAGGGAACTGGCGGCGTCGAACATGTTCACGCCGCCGCCGTCGGAGGCGTGCCACATCGCGTGCAGGATCTGCTCCGCCTGCTGCCCGTAGTCGTACGTGCCGGCACCGTCGTGCCAGCGGGCCGACGCCTCGGCGAGCGCCGCCGCGATCCACTGGTCGCCGTCCGGCGCGACACCGGTGTCGATGATCCGGCCGGTGGTGTCGGTGTGCCAGGCGAAGTAGTATTTCTCGCCACCGCTCTTGATCTGCATGTTCGTCTGCGCGAAGTTCCACAGCGAGTCGAACTCGTGCTTGTGGCCGAGCTGCACCGCGATCATCATCGCGTAGCCCATACCCTCGCTGCGCACGTCCTGATTGCCGATGTCCTCGACGTACGCCATGGCGGGCGACATCTGGTAGTAGATGCTCTGCCCGTCGGCGTGGGTCGGACCGGTGCCCGGGTCGCCGTGGAAAAGCTGCTGCCAGGCGGCCTTGATCTTCGCGTCGACCGCCTTGGGCGAGTAGCCGGCGCGAGCGAACACGTCCGGCAGCTTCTTGTGCACGTCGGGCGAATGGACCGGTTTTCCGTGCTCGGGCGGGCCCGCGGCCAGCGCGGTCGCCGGAGCGGTCGCCACCAGCGCGGCGGCGGAAAGCAGAGCCACGGTCAGTTTGCGTGTTCTTTTCACACGACACCTCCATGTGTCACCTGCGGGTGTGGTGCCGACTCCCACGGCGGCCGCACGGGTGCGCACGGCGGGCGCCGCCGGAGCGTCGAGCGCCGGTCGGGTACGGCAGGGCGGGCTGCGGCACCGGTATCCCTCGCGAGCCGGGGCAGCGGGGCTTCGCGGGGCGGGCGGCGGGGTTCGATGTCCGCGTCGGTCCCGCTGTCCGCGGACCGCCCCTGTGTGAGCCGCCACGGCTAGGACAGCCGTTACCGTAGCCGACGCCCGGTAATTTCGTCAACGGTTGAACAAATACGGTGACCTGGGCATTGAGGACTTCCGAGGTGGTAACGACCGGCGGCTCGACGCTCGTTGACGGGCCGCCGAGGACCGCTTCGCCGTGGTGCTGCTCCCGCGTGCGTCGTCGGGCCGGCGCTCCGAGCGGCCTTTTGCTGGCAGGATCGGTCCATGGGAGGCGAGCGGGGCAGCAGCGTCAACGCCGGGCCCGCGCCCGGGGAGCCGCGTGTGAGGGCCGCGCGGGAGGACGAGGCCGAGGCGCTCAGCGAGTTGGCACTTCGGTCGAAGGGGTATTGGGGCTACGACGCGGCGTTCCTGGCCGCCTGCCGGGAGGACTTGCGGCTGTACCCGGGCGAGGTGGCGGCCCGCAGGACCGTGGTCGCAGTGGAGTGCGCGCGGGAAGCGGACGTCCCGGCGCGGTCGGCGGACGGGGGAGAGGCCCCGCGGGTCCTGGGGTTCGCCACGCTCGAAGGCGCCGCGCCCGAGGGCGAGTTGGGCATGCTGTTCGTGGAACCGGCCGCGATCGGGCGGGGCGTGGGGCGGCTGCTGTACCGGCACGTGCTGGCCGAGGCGGGCCGGCTGGGCTTCACCCGCGTGGTGGTCGCCTCCGACCCGCACGCGGAGTCCTTCTACCTGGCCATGGGTGCCGAGCGGACGGACACCACGCCGTCCGGGTCGATCGCGGGCCGCGAACTCCCGCTGCTCACCGCCTGGCCCCGCCGGGCGCGGCCGCCCGCCTGGGTCTCCGCGTGGACCGGCGGCGGGCGCACCGTGCACGTCGGCAACGTCGGCGAGTTCAACGCCCAGTTCCCCGGCGCCCCTGCGGCGCTGCGGCGGGGCGGCCACCACTACGCGTGCCTGGCGGCCTTCGGCGGACCGCACCCGAAGGCCGTCGTCCTGCCCCGGCACACGGACCCGGCCTGGACGCGCGAGCTGGCGCGGACGCTCGGATGGGAGGACGTCGAGGTGTACGGCGGCCTCGCGGACGACACCGGGTTGTCCGAGGCCGTTCTCGCCCACCCGGCGCTGCTGGAACGCATCGCGGCGGCCGGCCTGCCGGTGATCCCGTGGGGGAGCACGGCGCAGTTCGCCCGGCTCGCGGCGACCGTGAGCCCGCGAGGTGGCGAGGACGCCGCCGTTCTCCGCGCCGTCCACCGCTACGAGTCCAAGTCCGCCGCGCACGCACTCTTCCGGACACTCGAACCCGAGCACCCCGGTGTGGCGGTCCCGGGGCAGTGGCCGGTGGCCTCCCGCCGCGGACTCGCCCGTGTCCTGGCCGCTCGCGCCGCCGCCGGGGCCACCACCGTGGTGAAGACGGAGTACGGCGTGGGCGGCTCAGGCACCCTCGTGGTCGCCCCGGGACAGGTCGGCTCGGCGCGCGATGCCCGTGCGCTGGCCGGCCGGCTGCCCGCCGGGGGCCTGCTGGTGGAGGACTACGTCGACGGGGACGGCTCAGGGCCGCCGCGCGACCTGACCTTCGACGCCGTCGTCGGCGCCGACGGCCGCGTCCACCCCGTCGGGGCCGGTGCCATGGACATCGAGGACACGAGCTACCGCGGCGTCACCGTCGGTCCCGCGGTCCTGCCCGAGGCGATCGCGCGGACCGCCGCCGACTTCGGCTCGGCCGTGGGCCGTGCGCTGTCCGCCGACGGCTATCGCGGCTGGTACGACGTCGACTTCGTCGCCGACCGGGCCGGACGGCTGTGCCCGACCGAGATCAACCTCCGGCTCACCGGCCCGGCGGTCGCCTTCGTCATCCAGGCCAGGCTCGCGGAGATCCACGGCGGCGCGTTCTGCGTACGGACCCTGGACTGCCTGCCGCTGGGCGCTCGGCTGCCTTCCGCGGCGCTGTTCGAGCACGTGGGCCGGGTGGCCCGGGAGTGCCGGTCGCTCGGCGTGACGCTGCTGCCGACCGTGCCGACGGCGAGCTTCGACCCGTACCCGTACGTGGGGGTCGCCCTCGCCGCCCGCACGCCGCAGGCGCTGGACGCGGCGCAGTCGGCGGTGGTCGCCGCCAACCGCGCGCTGGCCGCGATGTTCGAGGACGGGCAGCCGGGGACGGCCGGGGTCGCGTCGGCGTCGAAGGCCGGGCGCCCGGGTGTCAGGTCCGTTCTCTCGGCCGCGCGGCGAAGAATGCCGCCAGTATCCCGGCGGCGATCATGAGGGTGACGTTGAAGCCGTACACCAGGGCCGCCTGGCGCGGCCAGTCCGTCTTGCTCGCGAGCCGGTAGAAGTTGTCCTGCGGCCACCAGGCGACCAGCAGCCAGACCACCGAGAGGTGCGCGGCGGTGGTGATGCGGGGAGAACGCTCCTGACCGCCGACCAGCGGCCGTCCCCAGAAGAGGAACGCCACCCCCAGGCCCAAGGAGAGCCACTCGCACACGTAGAGCCCGAAGAACAGCAGGGCCTCCGGCTGGGGCACACCGGTGAGGTCGGTCGAGTGGGGCCAGAGGACGTCGGTGAGAATCGCGGCCAGGAAGGTCGCCAGGCCGCCCGCCGCCAGCGGTGCGCAGCCCGAGGTGTCGTCGGAGCCGGACCCCGGTCCACCCTTGCCGCCGTGCGCCGTCGCGGCTCCTGCCTGCCGCACCGGGAGCGGCAGGCCGGGCCGGTCGATGCGGCCGGCCCGGGTGCGCGGCAGCGAGGGCAGCGGGACGACGGTACGCGGGGCCCTGGCGGACGGCAGCCGGGCGGCGGCGTAGCTCCGTATGGCCGCCTGGCCGGACCCCGCGCCGTCGGTGAGGACGACGTAGGCGGCGAGGGTCCTGCGGCCGGGCGCGGCCTCGATCTCGGTGACCGCGCACTCCTCGACCGACGGGTGGCTGCGCAGCACCGCCTCGGCGTCGGCGTGCGCACCCTTGCGGCCGAGGTGTTCGAGGCGGCCGTCCTCGCCCACCCTGCCGAGGTCGCCGGTACGCAGCCACTGGCCACTGCTTGACGGCCGCCCGGCGGTCCGGTAACCGCTGGCGCCGCCGCGGCCCCCGACCGCGATCTCGCCGGTCCCGCCCTGGGCGACGGGCCGGCCGCGGGCGTCGAGCACCTGGACGTCGACGCCGGGGAAGGGCTCTCCGATCAGCGACACCCGCTCGGGGCGGCCGAGGGTCACGGGCCGGTCGGGCAGTTCGAAGGAGGTCGCGCAGCCGGCGGCCTCGGCCGGACCGTAGACGTTGAGCAGTCGGACGTGCGGTCCCAGCGTCCTGCGGAGCGCCTGCTGCTCGTCCAGGTACCAGAGGTCGCCGGTGACGCTGACGAGCCGGACGGCGCCGAGGTCCAGCCCGCGCCGCCGGATGTACCGGTGCAGGTCCCTGGCGGTGGCCGTGTCGCAGTCCAGCACCGTGACGGTCTCGGCGAGGATCAGCGCGTGCAGCGCCGCGACAGCGGACTCGGGCCGCGCGGCCGCGGCGGTCGGAGGTGCCGCTGCGTCGGCCGACCTGGCCGCCCTCGCGGCGGCGGACCGGAAGTCCTTTCCGGCGGGCGGCGCGTCGTGCGCGGTACCGCTCGGCGGCGGGAGCACCAGTGTGCCGCCGGAGCCGAGCGTACGCAGCCAGCCGGCCGTGAACGCGGCTGACTCCGTCGGGAAGGTGAGGAGTCGGCGGTCCCCGGACGTGGGGCGGTGGACGATCTGCGAGCCCTCGAAGGCACTGAGGAGGGCGCGGTGCTCGATCAGCACGCCCTTCGGCGGACCCGTCGTGCCGGCCGTGTACAGGACGCAGGCGAGGTCGGGTGTCCGCACGTCCAGCGGCTCCGCGGACCGGCCGGCTATCGCGTCGGCCTCCCGGTCGACGGCCACGATCCGGCGGCGCTCGCCCGACGCCGCGACCCGGAGCGCCTCCGTGGTGATCACCGCGGACGGATCGGCGTCGGCGAGCACCCGGCGGAGCTGCGGTTCCGGGACACCCGCCCCGAGCGGCAGGTAGGTGCCACCCGCCTTGAGGACGCCGAGCATCGCTGCCAACGCCTCGGGGCCCGGCTCCAGGCACACCGCGGCCAGACCGCCGGACGGCAGCCGCCCGTCCCGAAGGTGCCGGGCCAACTGGTCCGCCCGCCGGTCGAGTTCACCGTAGGTGAGACACTCCGCGCCGCACACCACGGCGGGCGCGGACGGGGTCAGCCGCGCCCACTCCTCGAAGAGCGAGTGGACCGATCCGTGCGGCATGGCGTGAGCCCCCCGTCGTCACCGATGCGGTGGCCCGCAGTCCCGCAATTCTGCCATCTCGTCGGAGACTGGGGGGAGTTCATGGTTCGGATGGCTGAAACCCCTGTCCGCTGTGAAGCTGCCCCCGGACTGTCCGCGCAGCGAGCCCCGAGCAGGTCTCCCGGTGGCCGGACGGGACCATCCTCCGCAGCGCGGATTTCGGCGCGACGGTCCACGGCCGGCGGGGCCTGTTCCGTTCCGACGGCACCGGGAAGAGCTGGGTACGCGTCAACGACGACCGCCACCAGTACGGCGGCCTCCCGGAGGCGCGGCGGGCGGCTGGATCGTTGACCCGCGCTACGGGGCTGTGAGGGTGTCGATCCGGGCGACACCAAGGGACGGGACCCTGCGCCCGCGTCGCCGGTTCGTACGCATCGAGCGGGACGGCGTACGGGCTGCTGAGCTTGACCCGCTGAAGGCGAGAGAGGACGGAGAGTCGCGCGACGTGCCCCCTCTCTTGCCGCCGCCGCGATCGGCCGGCACCGCCGTCGCGGGCGGGGTGTCCCTCCTGGAGGTCTCCCGCCGGCTGGGCCACTCTACAATTCAGATAACCGCGGACATCTATGGTCACCTGACCCCGGGCTCGGGCGAGAAGCTGAAGCGCGTGATGGACGAGGTGCTGACCAGCGCCACCGTGCTGGTTCCGTGCTGACTTCGGCTCGCCGGCAGGGCAAAGCCGCAGGTGGGAGCTACCCCGTGAAATTCCTCAACGATGTTCGGCCTCCGTACGACCTGACGTACGACGACGTCTTCATGGTGCCGAGCCGCAGCGCCGTGGGCTCCCGCCAGGGGGTGGACCTCAGGTCCCCCGACGGGACCGGCACCACCATCCCGCTGGTGGTCGCGAACATGACCGCCATCGCCGGCCGCAGGATGGCCGAGACCGTGGCCCGCCGCGGCGGCCTGGTCGTCATCCCGCAGGACATCCCGATCGACGTCGTCGCCGACGTCGTCGGCTATGTCAAGCAGCGCCACTTGGTGCTCGACACCCCGATCACGCTGGCCCCGGGACAGACCGTGGCCGACGCGCTGTCGCTGCTGCCCAAGCGGGCGCACGGGGCCGGTGTGGTGGTCGAGGACGGCCGCCCGGTCGGTGTGGTCACCGAGTCCGACCTGACCGGCGTGGACCGCTTCACGCAGCTGTCCGAGGTGATGTCCACCGACCTGCTGCTGCTGTCGGCCGACATCGACCCGCGGGACGCCTTCAACCGGCTGGTCGACGCGCACCGCAAGCTCGCCCCGGCGGTCGACGCGGACGGGCGGCTGGCCGGCATCCTCACCCGTACGGCCGCGCTGCGCGCCACGCTCTACGAGCCGGCCGTCGACGCCGAGGGCCGGCTGCGGATCGCCGCGGCGGTGGGCATCAACGGCGACGTGGCGGGGAAGGCCGCCGAGCTGCTGAAGGCCGGTGTGGACACCCTGGTGGTGGACACCGCGCACGGCCACCAGGAGTCGATGATCGCCGCGGTGCGGGCGGTCCGCTCCCTCTCGCCGACAGTGCCGCTGGTCGCGGGGAACGTGGTGGCGGCCGAGGGCGTACGCGACCTGATCGAGGCGGGCGCGGACATCGTCAAGGTCGGCGTGGGTCCCGGCGCGATGTGCACCACCCGGATGATGACCGGGGTGGGCCGCCCGCAGTTCTCCGCGGTGCTCGAGTGCGCCGCCGAGGCCCGCAAGTACGGGAAGCACGTGTGGGCCGACGGCGGGGTGCGGCACCCGCGGGACGTGGCGATGGCCCTGGCGGCCGGCGCGTCCAACGTGATGATCGGCTCGTGGTTCGCCGGTACGTACGAGTCGCCCGGCGACCTCCAGCAGGCCGCGGACGGGCGGCTGTACAAGGAGTCCTTCGGGATGGCCTCGGCCCGCGCGGTCCGCAACCGCACCAGCGAGGAGTCGGCGTACGACCGGGCGCGCAAGGCGCTCTTCGAGGAGGGCATCTCCACCTCGCGGATGTTCCTCGACCCGGCGCGGCCCGGTGTGGAGGACCTGATCGACGCGATCATCGCCGGGGTGCGCAGCTCGTGCACCTACGCCGGTGCCGGCTCGCTCGCCGAGTTCGAGCGCAAGGCGATCGTCGGCATCCAGAGCGCCGCCGGATACGCCGAGGGCAAGCCCTTGCACGCCAGCTGGCAGTAGCTGCCGTAGCGTCGGGGCTCGTGCCGCTGAACGAACTCGACGAACGCATCGTCCACGCCCTGGCCGTCGACGCCCGCCGCTCCTACGCCGACATCGGCGCCGAGGTGGGGCTGTCCGCGCCTGCCGTCAAACGCCGGGTCGACCGGCTGCTGGCGGCGGGCGCGATCACCGGTTTCACCGTACGGGTCGACCCGGCCGCGCTCGGCTGGCAGACCGAGGCCCTGGTGGAGCTGTACTGCCGCCACAACACCTCGCCGGCCGACATCAGGCGCGGCCTGTCCCGCTACCCCGAGGTGGCGTCCGCCTCGACGGTGACCGGCGAGGCGGACGCGGTGGTGCAGGTCTTCGCCGCCGACGTGCGGCACTTCGAGCAGGTGCTGGAGCGCATCGCGGGCGAGCCGTTCGTGACCCGTACGAAGTCGGTGCTGGTGCTCTCGCCGCTGCTGCGCCGCTACGGGGCAGGCAGCCCCGGATGATCCGACCTGCGGCTTTACCGTATCGCGTGACGATTTGCGCAATTTGCCGGACTTCCTAGGTTTCGTCGGACCCTCCCGGGTAATCCGTTCATTGACCGTTCCCAGGTCACGGCAGCCCCGAGGAGGCGACATGATCACGCGCGAACAGATACCCCAGGTGGTGGGCCATCCGGTCCATGACGCCGAAGGCAAGAAGGTCGGCGATGCCAAGCACATGTACCTGGACGACAAGTCCGGGAACCCGGAGTGGGTGACGGTCAAGACCGGGTTCTTCGGCAGCAACGAGACCTTCGTGCCAACCCGTTCCGCGCGGCTGGTTCAGGACCATCTGGAGGTGCCGTACCCGAAGGAGAAGATCAAGGGCGCTCCCAACGTGGACGTCGACTCCGGCGGCCACCTGTCGGTCGAGGAGGAGCAGCACCTCTACCGCTATTACGGCATCGAGCGGACGGGCGACAAGGCCATGTCCCCGGAGAAGACCGCGGGTGCGGCAGGCGCGGCCGGGGCTGCGGCCGGCGCGGGCACCGCGCGGGAGACGAAGTCCGACGCCGGCGTGAGCGAGGAGTCCGGCGGCATGGACATGGACAAGTCCGCGTCCGCCGGAGCCGGCTCGGGCGCCGCCTACGCGGCGGGGCGCAGCGGTGCCGCGGAGCGCCTGGGCGCGGGCGATGTCGAGGCCGAGGCGATGACCCGCTCCGAGGAGGAGATGCACATCAAGGTCGAGCGCCGCGCCTCGGGGAAGGCCAGGCTGCACAAGTACGTCGAGGTCGAGGAGGTCGAGCAGACCGTGCCGCTGAAGCACGAGGAGGTCAAGCTCGAACGCGAGCCGCTCAGCGCCGCCGACCGCGACGCGATGCGCTCGGGAGCGGAGATCAGCGAAGCCGACCGCTTCGTGACGCTGCACGAGGAAAGCCCCGTGGTGGAGACCGAGATCGTCGCCAAGGAGCGGGTCCGGATGCGCGTCGAGGAGCAGGTCGAGCAGAAGAAGGTGCACGGGCGGGTCCGCAAGGAGCGGATCGAGGCCGACATGGAAGGGCCCAGCGACACCCTTCCCGGCATGGACGACCCGTCCCGGGGCGGCCGCCCCGAACGCTGACCGCACCCCCCCGCACGGCGCCCGACCCTCCCCCGGAGGGCACGGGCGCCGTCGCGCGCAACAGATCGACGGGAAGTGGCGGAAAGACGCAACGAATCGCGCCGACAGGCGCAATGTTCGTGGCTAGCGTCCGCGGGCCGGAGGAATTAGCGTCGAGGGGGAGCTTCGCTCCATCCCCCTGACCAGGAGAAACACGTGCGGATCGCCATCGCCCAAGGGTGCGGGCCCGGGTTCGGCGCCTTGGAGGCGTCCGCCGCGCGAGCGGCGAGCCGCGGCGCCCGCCTGCTGATCACCCCCGAGCTGTCGCTGACCGGATACGTGCTCGGCCCACGGGCCGAGGCGTGGGACGGCGAGCGGACCGCCCGGCGGGTCGGCGGGATCGCCGCCGCGCACCGCGTCGCCGTCGTCTACGGCGTGCCCGAGCGCGACGGCGACGGCGTCCACAACACGGCGCGGCTGATCGGCCCCGACGGCAGCATGCTCGCCGCCTACCGCAAGACGCACCTCTACGGCGACCAGGAGCGCGCCGCCTTCACCCCCGGCGCGGAGCCCGTCGTCCAGGCCGACCTCGACGGCCTCAGGATCGGACTGCTGATCTGCTACGACGTCGAATTCCCGGAGACCGTGCGGGCGCACGCGCTGGCCGGCACCGACCTGCTCGCGGTGCCCACCGCCTTGATGCGGCCCTACGACTTCGTGCCGCGGGTGCTCGTCCCCGCGAGGGCGTACGAGAACGGCCTGCACATCGCCTACGCGAACCGCTGCGGCCCGGAGGGCGACTACGACTTCGCCGGGCTGAGCTGCCTGGCGGGACCCGACGGCGAGGCCCGCGCCAGAGCGGGAGCCGCGCCCGAACTGCTGGTCGCCGACGTCGACCCGGCCCTGGGCGCCGCCGCGCGGGCCGACACCCCGTACCTGACCGACCGCCGCCCCGACCTCTACCGCACCCTCGCCAGGAGCCCCCGCCCATGACGTCCGTGCCCACCGCCGTCCACGACGAGCAGCACATCGCGGCGCAGACCGAACCGCCCGTCACCATGTTCGGCCCCGACTTCCCCTACGCCTACGACGACTTCCTGGCCCACCCCGCGGGGCTCGGCGCGGTGCCGCCCACCGAGCACGGCACCGAGGTCGCGGTCATCGGCGGCGGCCTGTCCGGCATCGTGACGGCCTACGAACTGCTCAGGATGGGCCTGCGCCCTGTCGTCTACGAGGCCGACCGCATCGGCGGCCGGCTGCGTACGGTCGGCTTCGACGGATGCGACCCCGCGCTGACCGCCGAGCTGGGCGCGATGCGCTTCCCGCCGTCCTCCACCGCCTTCCAGCACTACGTGGACCTGGTCGGCCTGACCACCAGGCCCTTCCCGAACCCGCTGGCGCCCTGCACCCCCTCGACGGTCGTCGACCTCAAGGGCGAGTCGCACTACGCCACCACCGTGGACGACCTGCCCGAGGTCTACCACCAGGTCATGCACGCCTGGAACGCCTGCCTGGAGGACGGCGCCGACTTCTCCGCCATGCAGCGCGCGCTGCGCGAGCGGGACGTGCCCGCGATCCGGGCGATCTGGTCGGCGCTGGTCGAGAAGCTCGACAACCAGACCTTCTACGGCTTCCTGTGCGACTCGCCGGCCTTCCGGTCCTTCCGGCACCGCGAGATCTTCGGCCAGGTCGGCTTCGGCACCGGCGGCTGGGACACCGACTTCCCCAACTCCATCCTGGAGATCCTGCGGGTCGTCTACACCGGCGCCGACGACGACCACCGCGGCATCGTCGGCGGCAGCCAGCAGCTCCCGCAGCGGCTGTGGGAGCTGGCCCCCGACAAGGCCGTGCACTGGCCGCGCGGCACCTCGCTGGCCTCGCTGCACGGCGGCGACCCGCGCCCGGCCGTCACCGGCCTGCACCGCACCGCGGGCAACCGGATCACCGTCACCGACGCCACCGGCGACATCCGCTCCTACAAGGCGGCGGTCTTCACCGCCCAGTCCTGGCTGCTGCTGTCCAGGATCGCCTGCGACGACGCGCTCTTCCCGATCGACCACTGGACGGCGATGGAGCGCACTCACTACATGGAGTCCAGCAAGCTCTTCGTGCCCGTCGACCGGCCCTTCTGGCTCGACGAGGACCCGCGCACCGGCCGCGACACGATGTCGATGACCCTCACCGACCGGATGACCCGCGGCACCTACCTGCTGGACGACGGACCCGGCAGGCCCGCCGCGATCTGCCTGTCCTACACCTGGTGCGACGACAGCCTGAAGTGGCTGCCGCTGAGCGCGCACGAGCGGATGGAGGTCATGCTCAAGTCGCTCGGCGAGATATATCCGGGCGTCGACATCAGGAAGCACATCATCGGCAACCCGGTGACCGTGTCCTGGGAGAACGAACCCTGGTTCATGGGCGCCTTCAAGGCCAACCTGCCCGGCCACTACCGCTACCAGCGGCGGCTGTTCACCCACTTCATGCAGGACGCGCTGCCCGCCGACCGGCGCGGCCTCTTCCTCGCCGGCGACGACATCTCCTGGACCGCCGGATGGGCGGAGGGCGCGGTGCAGACCGCGCTGAACGCGGTGTGGGGCGTCATGCACCACCTCGGCGGCGGCACCGACCCGCTCAACCCGGGACCCGGCGACCGCTACGACGAGATCGCCCCCGTGCTGCTGCCCGAGGACTGACGCCCGAGCACCCGTAGTGGCGGGCCGAGGAACGAGGCCGTCCGCGGAGGGTGTGAGCAGGAAGGCCGACCAGGTCAAGGGGAGGACTGACAGCCGACCGGCGTCAGCAGCAGCCGGCCGACCAGGCCGACGGCCGCGTCGAGGCGGTGCACGCACTCGTCGTAGGCGTCGTCCGTGCCGCGCAGCGCCCACAGCAGCCGGGACGCCGCCCAGGCGGCGTCCCTGGCCCTGGCCAGCGACCACGAACCGACCAGATGGGTCAGCGGATCGGCCGCCTCCAGCAGGTCGGGGCCCGGCATCAGCAGCTCCCGCACCTCCACCTCGATCGAGGTCAGCGCCTCGCCGACCCGGTCGAAGTCCCCCTCCAGGTCCGGCAGCCCGCGACCGGTCGCCCGGCAGGTGTCCACCACCGCCAGCGCCAGGTCGTGGCCCACATGCGCATTGATGCCGGCCAGCGCGAACTGCAGCGGCCGGACGCCCGGACGGTCCCGCAGCCGCAGCAGCGGCCGCCAGCTCGCCGGCGGCCTGCGGCCCGCCGCGTCGTCCTCCAGCGCCGCCAGATACCGTCCCGCGAACCGCACGGCCAGCTCGCCGGCCACCGCCCGGTCCGCGAAGTGCCCGGCCGCCAGCTTCCGCCGCACCTCCTCGGTCACCGCGACGTAGACCCGGTTGAATACCGCGACCCCGTCACCGTGCGGCAGCCCCGCCGCCACCCCCCGCATCCGGGCGAGCACACCGCCCACATCCGTCGTCATGAGCCCCAGTCTGCGCACCCGCCGCCCCCGCACCAGGCGGCACGCCGCGGGCGGCGCCCCCGACAGGGGGAGTGGCACGCCCTGGATAGCCGGCCGCACCCGACGCATGCTGGAGGGGTGGACCGACCAGAACTCGCCGACTTCCTGCGCCGCGGCCGCGACCGGCTGAACCCCGCCGACGTGGGCCTCGGCAGCGGCGCCCGCCGCCGCACCCCCGGGTTGCGCCGCGAGGAGGTGGCCCAGCTCGCCGGCATGTCCGTGGACTACTACACCCGCCTGGAGCAGGCCCGCGGCCCGCGCCCGTCCCGCCAGATGCTCGCCGCGCTGGCCCGCGCCCTGCGGCTGACCGCCGACGAGCGCGACCACCTCTTCCACCTGGCGGGCGAGGAGCCGCCCCGGGAGACCGGCGGCAGCGGACACGTACGCCCCGGCCTGCTGCTGATCCTCGACCGGCTGCACGACACGCCCGCCCAGGTGGTCAGCGACCTCGGCGACGTCCTGGCGCAGAACGCGATGGCCTCCGCCCTGCTCGGCGACGTCTCCACCCGCCCGCCCGAGATGCGCAACATCGTCCGCTGGGCCTTCACCGAGCCCGCCGCCCTGGACATCTTCCCGCCCGAGGACCAGGAGACGCAGGCTCGCGGCCAGGTCGCACACCTGCGCGCGGTGGCCGCCGCCCGCCCCGACGACCCGCGGGCCGCCGGCCTGGTCGCCGAGCTGCTCGCGAAGAGCGAGCTGTTCGCCCGGCTGTGGAGCGAGCACGAGGTCGCGGTGCGGCGCTCGGACACCAAGCGCATCAGGCACCCCGTCGTGGGCGACATGGAGCTGGACTGCGAGGTGCTGCTCAGCTCCGGCCACGGCCAGCGGCTGATCGTCTACACCGCCCGCCCCGGCAGCGACGCGTACGAGCGCCTGCAATTGCTGCGGGTGGTCGGCCTGCAGGATCTGACGGTCGGTTGAGGCCGGTGCGCCACGGTCAACTCCCTTTCAGGGAGGGCGAGGTGACGGCGCGCGCGTGCCATGGCGTAATCCCGCGGAATGAATTGCCCGTTGCGGGCTCCCCGAGGGGTGGGACGCGCCGGTAACGTGGTTCTTGGTTCGGCGGGCGCGATTCCCCCGTGCGCGTCCGCCGAACTCTTCTTCTGACCTGCCGTGATGTGGTTACTCCCGCGGTATGGCACAGGCATGCTCCAGCGCGGTGGCACGCCCCGGCGAGCGGCTCAGCCGGGGTCGCACGCCCGGACTCCTGGCTCATCGGCGCCAAGGACATCCCCACCAGGGCTCACCGGGGTATCAGCGACTCGACGTGAATCAGGTCAAGGGCAAGGAGGGGGCGCCGGGCGGCGGGTGGCACCGGACCGGCTCCCACTCCGGTCGGGGCCGCCCGCCGCCCGGCGGGCTCAGTCGGCGGCGACGGGGGCCGGCGCGGGCGAGCCCGCGACCTTGGCGGAGGGCTGCCTGAGGACACCGGCCCCCACCACCAGGCCCAACGTCAGCACCGTGACCAGGGCGAAGGACGCGGTCAGCGAACTCGCACCGGCGATGCCGCCGATCGCCGCGGGCGCCACCAGGCCCGACGTGTACGTGACGGTGGCGACACCGGCGATGGCCTGACTCGGATTCGGCCCGCGGCGCCCGGCCGCGGCGAAGCACAGCGGCACCACCACGGATATACCCACTCCGATCAGCGCGAAGCCGGCGATCGCCGGGACCGGCGCGTGCGCGAGCACCACCAGCAGCCCGCCCGCGGTCGCGATCACCCCGCCGACCCTGACCGCGGTCACCGCGCCCAGCCGGCGCACGGCGAAGTCGCCCAGCAGCCGGGCCGTCGCCATCGTGCAGGAGAAGGCGGTGTACGCCAGTGCCGCAACCGCCGGCGAGGCGTTGGCGATGTCCCGCAGGTAGACCGCGCACCAGTCGGCGGTGCCGCCCTCGGCGAAGACCGCGCAGAAGCCGATCGCCCCGATCACCAGCGCCGCACGCGGCGGCAGCGCGAACCTCGGCGGCGCGTCCTCCTCCGGCGCCGGATGCAGATCGGGCACTTTGGCGCACACCAGGAAGCCGGTCAGCACCAGCGCGCCCGCCATCACGCCCAGATGGACCCGGCCGTCGAGCCCGGCATGCGCGGCCGGCACGCCTATCGCGGCTCCCGTCAGGGTGCCGACGCTCCACATCCCGTGCAGCCCCGACATGATCGACTTGCCCTTGTGCTCCTCGACGGCCACTCCGACGGCGTTCATCACCACGTCCGCCATCCCGGCACTGCCGCCGAAGACCAGCAGCGACAGGCACAGCCAGGGCAGTCCGGGCGACAGCGCGGGCAGCGCGAGCGCCGCGCACCACATCCCGAGCAGCAGCCGCAGCGCGGTCCGCGACCCGAGCTTGTGCATCAGCCGCCCGGCCAGCGGCATCGTCAGCATCGAGCCCAGCGCGGGGCACACCAGCGCGAGCCCCAGGGCGCCCGCGCTGAGCCCGAGATGGTCCTTGATCCAGGGAATCCGGGTGGCGAACGTGCCCGACACCGCGCCGTGCACGGCGAAGACGGTGGCGATGGCCATATGGGCCGTACGGACCTTGGCGGGCGACCACCCGACGTCAGCAGCACTCATGGGCGGTAAACTATCAGGAAGCCTGCCTGAAAGTTAGCCGCCCACGGCCACCGGTCTGGAAGGATCGCCCGCATGACCGCCACCCGCGCGCAACCCGGCAGGAACGCCTCCCCGCGTACGGCCAGGGCCATCAACGACCGGCTCGCCCTGCGGCTGCTCCAGGAGGAAGGGCCGCTCACCGCCACGCAGTTGAAAGAACTCACCGGCATGTCCCGGCCCAGCGTCGCCGACCTGGTCGAACGCCTCCAGGACTCCGGCCTGATCGAGGTCGTCGGCGAATCCGGCGCCGCCAGGCGCGGCCCCAACGCCCGGGTCTACGGCATCGTCGCCGACCGCGCGCACGTCGCCGGGCTCGACGTCCGCGTCGACAGCATCGGCGTCGAGATCGCCGACCTCCTCGGCCGCACCCTCTCCCGGGCCGAACTGGCCGTCCCCGCCGGCGCCGACCCGGCCCGCACCATCGAGAACGGCATCGACCTCCTCCTCGGCGCAGCGGGCGGCGCCCCCCTGCACACCGTCGCCTGCGGCGCCCCCGGCCTGATCAACCCCGTCACCGGCCGGCTCAGCACCACCGGCGAACTGCCCGCCTGGCACGGCGACCTCGTCGACGAGGTACGCCGCCGGCTCGGTGTTCCCGTCCTGCTGGAGAACGAGGTCAACCTCGCCGCCATCGCCGAGCAGCGCGTACGCGGGACCGCGGAGGGCGACACCTTCGCCCTGCTCTGGATCGGCGGCGGCGTCGGCGCCGCCCTCGTCCTCGAAGGGCGCCTGCGGCGCGGCAATTCCGGCGGCGCCGGGGAGGTCGGCTTCCTCCCCATCTCCCACTCCGGGCGGCTCCCCACCTCCACGAACTGCGACGACGGCTTCCACGGGCTCGCCGGCAGCCGGGCCGTCTGCGAGCTGGCCCGCGCGCACGGTCTCTCCGTACCCGGATCCGACGCGGCCGCGGCTGCCGCCGCGGTCCGGGGCGGCACCCCCGGCTTCCTCTCCGAGCTGGCCGCGCGTATCGCCCTCGGCGCCGCGGCCGTCTGCGCCGTGCTGGACCCCGGCCAGGTCATCCTCGCCGGCGAGGTCGGCTCCGCCGGGGGCTCCGACCTCGCCGACCTCGTCTCGGCCGACCTCGCGGACCTCTCGCCTCTGCGCACCGACGTCCGCCCCACCGCCGTCCCCGCCGGCCCCATCCTCCGCGGCGCCGTCATCACGGCGATGGATTCCGCCCAGCAGGCCCTCTTCACCCCTGCGGGGTGACCCCGCCGGTGCGCGGTTTCCCGCGCCTGCGGCGCGGGGCGGGCAAACGCAACCGGCGGCAAAACCCGAACCCCCTGGAGCCCGGCATGGAACCCGTGGCAGACTGGGGTACGTACCAGTGACGTTTGCGCACTCCGGGGTCGGTGTAATTCCGAACCGGCGGTTACAGTCCGCGACCCGTCCGCATCCAGCGGCCGGTTGACCAGGTGAAATTCCTGGACCGACGGTGAAAGTCCGGATGGGAGGCAGTGCGCGGCGGGCGTTCACACCGGTGCGCCGCCTTGAGCGGGCCGTTGAGGTCCGTGCCTACCGCGGTGCGTGTCCGGATGTGGTGACGTCCGCTCGCCCCGGAGTCCGTGCCCTATGCGGCAGGAGGACCCGGTGGCCACCACCACAGAGATCGACGCGATGCGCCGAGCCGTCGCGCTCTCGGCTCGCGCCCTCGGCGCCACCGCCCCCAACCCCGTCGTCGGCTGTGTGATCCTCGACACGGCGGGTGCCGTCGTGGGCGAGGGCTGGCACCGCGAGGCGGGCGGCCCGCACGCCGAGGTGCACGCGTTGCGTGCGGCCGGCGAGGCGGCGCGCGGCGGTACGGCCGTGGTCACGCTGGAACCGTGCAACCACACCGGCAGGACCGGCCCGTGCGCGCGGGCGCTGATCGAGGCCGGGGTGGCGCGGGTGGTGCACGCGGTGCCGGACCCGAGCGCGGCCGCGTCCGGCGGGGCGGCGACGCTGCGGGCGGCGGGCGTGGATGTGGAGAGCGGGGTGCTGGCGGCGGAGGCCGAGGCGGTGAATATCGCCTGGCTGACCTCGGTGCGCCAGGGCCGCCCGTTCGTACGCTGGAAGTACGCGGCCACGCTGGACGGCCGGATCGCGGCCGCGGACGGCAGCAGCCGCTGGATCACGTCGCCGGAGTCCCGCGCGGATGTGCACCGGCTGCGCGCGGAGGCGGACGCGGTGGTGGTGGGCTCGGGCACGCTGCTGGCGGACGACCCGCACCTGGCGGTGCGCGGTATCAAGGACGCGGTCCAGCCCCTGCGGGTGGTGGTGGACTCCCGGGCGCGGATCACCGGAGGGGCCCGCGTCCTGGACGACGCGGCACCGACGCTGATCGCGGTGTCGAAGGACGCGGACACGTCCCACCTCCCAGGCGTGGACGTGGTACGCCTCCCGTACACACAGAGCACAGGCACAGTCACAGCCCAAGCCCAGGACGAACCCCCTGGCCTGGACGTGCCGGCGCTCCTGGCCGAGCTGCACGCCCGCGGCATCCGCTCCGTCCTCCTTGAGGGCGGCCCCACGCTCGCCGGAGCCTTCGTGGCGGCCGGAGCCGTGGACGAAGTCCTCGGCTACCTGGCCCCGGCCCTGCTCGGCGCCGGCCCCGCCGCCCTCGGCGCCGCAGGAATCAGCACCATCGCGCAGGCGTTGCGGCTCGACGTGACCGACGTCGCCCGCTTCGGGCCCGACCTGCGTATCACCGCGACCCCGACCCCGACCACAGCAGAAGCCACCCCCGCCGTCCCCACTGCCGCACAGGAGAAGTGACGTGTTCACCGGAATCGTCGAAGAACTGGGTGAGATCACCGCGGTCGAGGACCAGAACGAGGCCTCCCGCTTCACGGTACGGGGCCCGGTCGTGACCGAGGGCGCCAAGCACGGCGACTCGATCGCGGTGAACGGCGTGTGCCTGACCGTGGTCGAGCACGGCGACGGCGCCTTCACCGCCGACGTGATGGCCGAGACGCTGAAGCGGTCCAGCCTGGGCGCGCTGCGGCCAGGCTCGCGGGTCAACCTGGAGCGCCCGATGGCGCTCGGCGGGCGGCTCGGCGGGCATCTGGTGCAGGGCC
Source organism: Streptomyces sp. NBC_00433 (assembly GCA_036015235.1). Lineage (NCBI taxonomy): Bacteria > Bacillati > Actinomycetota > Actinomycetes > Kitasatosporales > Streptomycetaceae > Streptomyces > Streptomyces sp. NBC_00433. The sequence continues at coordinate 7,966,964 of CP107926.1, forward strand.
ACGTGGACGGCACCGGCACGGTGCTGGAGCGGATCCCGGCCGAGCACTGGGAGATCGTGAAGGTCTCGCTGCCGGCCGAGTTGAGCCGCTACGTGGTGGAGAAGGGCTCGATCACCGTGGACGGCATCAGCCTGACCGTCGTGGACGCCGCGGCCGACTACTTCACCGTCAGCCTCATCCCGACCACCCTCGCGCTGACCACGCTGGGCATCAAGCAGCCCGGCGACCCGGTGAACCTGGAGGTCGACGTCATCGCCAAATACGTCGAGCGCATGATGACGCCGGGCGCCCCCGGCGACGGCAGCACCCCCGGGGACCAGCGATGAGCGGCGCACTGCACTGGCTGAACAGCGAGGCCTTCACGGCCTTCGACCAGCACGTCATGTGGTCCGACATGATCGGCAACCTGCTGGGCCTCGGCGCGCTCGCGCTGGGCTGGCGGCGGGCGATGCTGACCTGGCCGGTCCAGCTGCTCTCGGGTGCCGTGCTGGTGGCGGCCTTCTGGTCGGCGCACCTCGGCGGCGGCGTCGGGAAGCAGTTCGTGGTGATCACCGTCGCCGTGTGGGGCTGGTTCCAGTGGCGGCGCGGACAGGCCGGCAGCGGGCGGCTGGCGATCAGGTTCGCCACCTGGCGCGAGCGGGCGGTGCTGGTGGCGGCCACCGCGGTCGGCACCGTCGCGGTCGCCTCGCTCTTCCTGGCGTATCCGCGGCTGTCCTGGAACCCGTGGCCGGACGCGTACATCTTCGTCGGCACGCTGGCCGCGATGTACGCGCAGGCCCGTGGCTGGGTGGAGTTCTGGTTCGCCTGGCTCGCCGTCGACCTGGTCGGGGTGCCGCTGAACTTCCACAGCGGCCTGCCCTTCTCCGGCCTGGTCTACATCGTCTACTTCGTCCTGGTGATCGCCGGGATGTACGCCTGGTGGCAGCAGACCCGCAGGGCCGTTCCGGCCGCGGACCGGCCGTCGCAGGCGAAGCCGAGCACCACCGTCGCGGAAGGAGTGACGGCATGAGCGCCGTGACCGCACTGCAGGACGACTGGTACGACGAGGCCGACCTCGGGCTCGACCCGGTGGAGCGGGCCATCGCCGAGATCGCCGCGGGGCGCCCGATCGTGGTCGTCGACGACGAGAACCGGGAGAACGAGGGCGACCTGATCGTCGCCGCGGAGAAGATCACCCCGGAGATCGTGGCCTTCATGATGTCCGAGTGCCGCGGGCTGATCTGCGTCCCGATGGAGCCGCCGGACCTCGACCGGCTCGCCCTGCCGCAGATGGTGGACACCAACACCGAGTCGATGCGCACCGCCTTCACCGTGTCGGTGGACGCAGGCGCCGAGCACGGGGTGACCACCGGGATCTCGGCGGCCGACCGGGCCGCCACCATCCGGCTGCTGGCCGAGCCGACGTCGGTGGCCGCGGACTTCGTACGCCCCGGGCACGTCTTCCCGCTGCGGGCCAGGAGCGGCGGGGTGCTGGTGCGCCCCGGCCACACCGAGGCGGGCGTGGACCTGGCCAGGCTCGCCGGGCTGCGGCCCGCCGCGGCCATCGTGGAGATCGCCCGCGAGGACGGCACGATGGCCCGGCTGCCCGAGCTGGTGCCCTTCGCGCGCAAGCACGGCCTGGTCATCATCTCGATCGAGGACCTCATCGCCTACCGCCGCTCGGCGGAGCCCACCGTCCGCCGGGAGGCGGCGACCACGCTGCCCACCTCCTTCGGCGACTTCCGCGCCTACGGCTACCGCAGCACCGCCGACGGCGTGGAGCACATCGCGCTGGTCGCCGGCGATGTCGGCGACGGCACCGACGTGCTGGTGCGGGTGCACTCCGAGTGCCTGACCGGGGACGTCTTCGGCTCGCAGCGCTGCGACTGCGGCCCGCAGTTGCAGGGCGCGCTGCGCCGGGTCGCCGAGGAGGGCCGCGGGGTGGTGCTCTACCTGCGCGGCCACGAGGGCCGCGGCATCGGGCTGCTGCCCAAGCTGCGGGCGTACGAACTGCAGGAGCGCGGCCGGGACACCCTGGACGCCAACCTCGAACTGGGCCTGCCGGCCGACGCCCGCGACTACGGGGTGGCGGCGCAGATCCTCGCCGACCTCGGGGTGCGCTCGCTGCGGCTGATCACCAACAACCCCGCCAAGACCGGCGCGCTGGTCAGGCACGGTCTCGACGTGCTGGGCCGCGAGCCGATGCCGGTCGGCGCGGGGGAGCACAATCTGCGGTATCTGCGGACCAAGCGCGACCGGATGGGCCATGACCTGCCCTGGCTGGAGACCGCGGGACGCACGCATTCGGCCGTCGGCACCGCCAACGGCAGTACAGGCACTGAGCACCGAGGAGAGAAGTGAGCGGTAAGGGCGCCCCCGAGCTGACGGTCAAGAACTGCGGGGACCTGCGGGTCGCGGTGATCGCGGCCCAGTGGCACAACCAGGTGATGGACGGACTCGTCGACGGGGCGATGCGCGCCCTGCACGACCTCGGGATCGAGGAGCCGACCGTGCTGCGGGTGCCCGGCAGCTTCGAACTGCCGGTCGTGGCGCGGGCGGTGGCGGGCCGCGGCTACGACGCGGTCGTGGCACTCGGGGTGATCATCCGCGGCGGCACCCCGCACTTCGAGTACGTCTCGCAGGGCGTCACCGCGGGATTGACGCAGGTCAGCGTGGACAGCGGGGTCCCGGTGGGCTTCGGTGTGCTCACCTGCGACACCGAGGAGCAGGCGCTGGACCGGGCCGGACTTCCCGGGTCGAACGAGGACAAGGGGCATGAAGCGGTCACCGCGGCGGTGGCGACCGCGACGGTGATCCGCTCACTATCCGAACCATGGCGCTGATCGGCGGACGGTTCCCCGTAGGCTAGGACCACCATGGCCAACAAGACATTCGAGCAGCTCTTCACCGAGCTGCAGCACAAGGCCGCCACCGGCGACCCCGGCACGTCACGCACCGCCGAACTGGTCGGCAAGGGCGTGCATGCGATCGGCAAGAAGGTGGTCGAGGAGGCCGCCGAGGTCTGGATGGCAGCCGAGTACGAAGGCGCCGCCGCCACCGCCGAGGAGATTTCCCAACTGCTCTACCACGTTCAGGTGATGATGGTCGCCCGGGGCATCTCCCTGGACGACGTCTACGCCCACCTGTGAGCCGTACGGCCCGCGCACCGCGTGCACGGGCCGTACGCCCACGTCCGCAGGACCCCAGAGACCACCGCACCCACAGCGATAGGAACCCGACCCCATGCTGCGCATCGCCGTCCCGAACAAGGGCTCACTGTCCGGACCCGCGGCGGCCATGCTCCATGAGGCCGGCTACCGCCAGCGCAAGGAGTCCAAGGAGCTGGTGCTCTTCGACAGCGCCAACGCCGTGGAGTTCTTCTACCTGCGCCCCCGCGACATCGCCATCTACGTCAGCTCCGGCCGCCTCGACGTCGGCATCACCGGGCGCGACCTGCTGCTGGACTCCGGGGCCGGTGCCGAGGAGATCCTGCAGCTCGGCTTCGCCCGCTCCACCTTCCACTACGCCGCCAGGCCCGGCACCGCGAACGGCGTCGCCGACCTCGCCGGCATGACGGTGGCGACGTCCTACGAGGGCGTCGTCGAGAAGCACCTCGCCGACCACGGTGTGGCCGCCTCCGTCGTGCACCTCGACGGCGCCGTCGAGACCGCCATCCAGCTCGGCGTGGCCCAGGTCATCGCCGACGTGGTGGAGACCGGCACCTCGCTGCGCAACGCGGGCCTTGAGACCTTCGGCGAGCCGATCATGGCCTCCGAGGCGATCGTCGTCCGCCCCACCGGCGCCCCCGCCGACGCACCCGAGGTGCAGAAGTTCCTGCGCCGCCTGCAGGGCGTCCTGGTCGCCAGGCGCTACGTGATGATGGACTACGACATCCGCGCCGAGCACGTCGACCAGGCCGTCGCCCTGACCCCCGGCCTGGAGTCGCCGACCGTCTCCCCGCTGCACCACGAGGGCTGGGTCGCGGTCCGCGCCATGGTCCCCACCAGCGACGCCCAGCGCATCATGGACGAGCTGTACGACCTGGGCGCCCGTGCCATCCTCACCACCGGCATCCACGCCGCCCGGCTGTGACCACCCACGACGACGACCGCGCCCTGGCCGCCGTCGCGCGCCTGCCGGTCACCTTCCGACCCCTGCTCACCCGGGTGGTGCTGCTCACCATGGGCACGCTGCTGCTCGCCGTGCTCAGCACGCTGGCCGTGGTGATGCCGCACGAGGGCGCGTCCCCGTGGACCACCGGCGACCGGGTCACCATGGTGGTGGTCGGGCTGCTGGCGCTGGCCCTGCTGACCTTGCTCAGCCGCCCCAAGGCGGTCGCCGACGCCGCCGGCCTCACCGTGGTCAACCTGACCGTGAAAAGGCGGCTGGCCTGGGCCGAAGTGCTCGCGGTGCGGCTGCGGCCCGGCGACGCCTGGGTCCACCTGGACCTCGCCGACGGCACCACCCTGGCGGTCATGGGCATCCAGCCCGGTATCGCCAGGCGGCAGGCCCTCGACGACGCCCGGCGGCTGCGCGCCCTCGTCGAGGCGCTCGGCGAGGCGCCGGGCGACGGCCGGGGCGGCGGCTGAATTCCCCGCCGAATGGGGCGCCCGCCGTCCTTCGCGGCCGCGACCGCAATGATTACTCTGGATCCGGGGCGGTGCCGTGACGGCGCCGCCCGCCGAACCGCCCGACCGACCGAGGAGTGACACTCACACCCCGATGGACGAACCGTCCGGTAGTACCTGCGCCGCCCCTCCCGCCCAGTCCCATGGAGCGGCGGCCTCATGAGCACGTCACTGCTGCTGCTCGCAGCGGCTCTTGTCCTGATCCTCGCCAACGGCTTCTTCGTCGCCGCCGAATTCGGCCTGGTGACCGTGGAGCGCCCGGCCGCGGAACGCGCCGCCGCCGCAGGCGACCGCAGGGCGGCCGGCGTCGTCGCCGCCCTGCGCAGACTCTCCTTCCAGCTGTCCGGCACCCAGCTCGGCATCACCATCACCTCGCTGGTCGTCGGCATGCTCGCCGAGCCCGCGCTCGCCGACCTGCTCACCGGGCCGGTCAGCGCCACCGGGATACCGGACGGCGCCGCACCCGGCGTCGCGGTGGTGGCCGGCATGATGGCCGCCTCCGCCGTCCAGATGGTGATCGGCGAGCTGGTCCCCAAGAACTGGGCCGTCTCCCGGCCGCTGGCCGTCGCCCGGATGGTCGCAGGCCCGCAGCGGGCCTTCTCCCGGGCCTTCGGGCCGGTCATCGAACTGCTGAACACCGCGGCCAACCACCTGGTGCGGATGCTCGGCGTGGAGCCCGCCGACGAGCTGGCCTCCGCCCGCACCCCCACCGAGCTGGTCTCGCTCGCCCGGCACTCCGCACGGGCCGGCGCCCTCGAACAGGACACCGCCGACCTGTTCGTGCGCACCCTCTCGCTGGCCGATCTCACCGCGGAGAACGTGATGACGCCCCGGGTCAGGGTCAGCGCCCTGGAGGACACCGCCACCGCGGCGGACGTCCTCAACCTCACCCGCGCCACCGGCCTGTCCCGCTTCCCGGTCTACCGGTCCCGCCTGGACGACATCGTCGGCATGGTCCACCTCAAGGACGCCCTCGCCGTCCCCGCCGGGCTGCGCGACCGTACCGCGGTCGGCCGGATCGCGGTCGTCCCGCTGCTGGTCCCCGAGACGCTGGCCGCCCAGCCGCTGCTCGAACTGCTCCGCAGCCAGCAGCCCATCGCGGTGGTGGTCGACGAATACGGCGGCACCGCCGGGGTGGTCACCCTGGAGGACATCGTCGAGGAACTGGTCGGCGAGGTCCGCGACGAGCACGACGCGGTCGACCTGCCCGACCTCGCGCAGGCCCCGCCGGAGAACGGCCGGCCCGCCTGGGACGCCGACGGCGGCTGCCGCATCGACACGCTGGCCCGTATCGGCCTGCACGCGCCCGAAGGCCCGTACGAAACGGTCGCCGGACTCGTCGCCGACCTGCTGGCGCGCATCCCCGAGATCGGCGACACCGCCGAGCTGCCCGGCTGGCGGCTGCGGGTCGCCGAAGTCGGGCACCACCGGGCCGAACGGGTCAGGATCGTGCGTACGGCGCCGGCCGCGGGGGAGGAGAGCGAGCGATGAGCGCACTGCAACTCCTCTTCGCCCTGCTCCTGGTCCTCGGCAACGGCTTCTTCGTCGGCGCCGAATTCGCCCTGGTCTCGGTCCGCCGCAGCCAGATCGAACCGCTGGCCGCCGTGCAACGCAGGGCACGTACCGTGCTCTACGGCCTCGAACACCTGCCGCAGATGATGGCCGCCGCGCAGTTCGGCGTCACCGTCTGCTCGCTGACGCTCGGCGCGGTCGCCGAACCCACCGTGGCGCACCTGCTGGAGCCGGTCTTCGTCGCCGCCCACGTGCCCGACGACCTGGTGCACGCGATCGGCTACGTGCTGGCGCTGGCCCTGGTGGTCTTCCTGCACCTGGTCATCGGCGAGCTGGTGCCGAAGAACCTGGCGATGGCCGACCCGGAGAAGACCGCGCTGTGGCTCAGCCCCGGACTCGTCGGCTTCGCCCGGGTCTTCCGGCCGGTGATCGTGGTGCTCGGCGCCAGCGCCCGGCTGATCCTGCGCGCCTGCGGGGTCGAGCCCAAGGACGAGGTCGACGCGGTCTTCACCAGCGCCGAGCTGACCGTCCTGGTGGAGGACGCCAGGAGGGCCGGACTGCTGGACTCCGACGAGCAGGAGCGCCTGGAGGACGCGCTGGAGCTGGGCACCCGTCCCGTCACCGACGTGCTGCTCACCCCGGACCAGCTGATCACCCTGTCCCCGACGGCGACCGCCCGCGAGGTCGAGGAGCTGACCGTGCGCACCGGCTACTCGCGCTTCCCGGTCGCCGCCGACCCCGGGGCCGGCTACCTGGGCTATCTGCACGTCAAGGACGTCCTCGACCTGGAGGACCAGGACCGGCCGGTGCCGCAGCGGCTGTGGCGCCCGATCACCACGCTGCGCGCCGACCTGCCGCTGGACGACGCGCTGACCTCGATGCGGCGGGCCGCGTCGCACCTGGCGGCGGTCGCCGACCCCGCCGGGCGGGTGCTCGGCCTGGTCGCCCTGGAGGACGTGCTGGAAATGCTCGTCGGCGAGGTCCGCGACCCCTCGCACCGCTCGGCGCCCGGCGAGCTGGTCCGCTGACGCCCGCGCCCGGTCCGGCCTACTCGGCCGGGTCGGGCGGCGGGATGCCAGGCCCGCGGCCCGACAGCACCTCGCCGTACGCCTGCATCAGGTCGGGCAGCCGCAGCGTCGACAGCTCCTCGCGGCTCGGCGTCGTCGGATACTCCGACAGCCGCAGGTCGCGGTAGGCGCAGCTCTTCTCGTACAGCGTGCGCAGCAGCCGCCCGTTGCCCAGCTCGTCGATCCAGCCCTGGTCCACCACGTGGCCGCTGATCGCCCGCAGCTCCTCCAGCGCCTCGTCGTCCCACTGGTCGCCGTTCTCCGCGGCCAGCACCTGGCCGATCCGGGTCAGCTCCGGCGGGCGGTAGCTGGGGAAGTCCACCCGGGTGGTGAAGCGCGAGCTGAGCCCGGGGTTCACGGCCAGCAGCCGGTCCATGCCCTCGGGATAGCCGGCCAGGATGACCACCAGGCGGTCGCGGTTGTCCTCGGCGCGCTTGAGCAGCACCTGGAGGGCCTCGTCCCCGTACGCGTCGCCCTTGCTGTAGCCGGAGTTGGACAGCGCGTAGGCCTCGTCCACGAACAGCACGCCGCCGAGCGCGGAGTCGATCAGCTCGTTGGCCTTCACCGCGGTCTGCCCGAGGAATTCGCCGACCAGGTCGGAGCGCTGGGCCTCCACCAGGTGGTCGCCGCCCAGCAGGCCGAGGGCGTAGAAGACCCGGCCCAATATGCGGGCCACCGTGGTCTTGCCGGTGCCGGAGGGGCCGGAGAAGACGAAGTGCCGCTTCGGCGGCTGCACCGGCAGCCCCTGGCCGGCCCGCAGCCGCGCCATTCGCAGCTGCGCGGACAGCGCCTTGACCTGCCGCTTGACCGGCTCCAGGCCGACCATGCCGTCCAGTTCGGCCAGCGCCTGGGCCAGCAGCACCGGATCCGAGCCGCCGAGCGGCAGCTGGGCGGGCAGCGCGCCGGTCAGCGGGGCGGCGGCCCGGTCCCTCATGTCGTCGTCCAGCGCGCCCGCCGACGCCAGCAGCGCGTCGTCCAGCTCGGCGCTGCCCTGCGGGCGGCCGTCACCGGGCTCCGGGTAGAGGGCCGCGTCCAGGTCCCCCGCGCCCTCGGGCACCGCCTGCCCGCCGCCCGCCAGCGACACGGCGGTGGCCAGGCCCGCGCTCTCGTCCAGGCCGTCGTCGGTCTCGTGGATCGCGGCCAGCCGCGCGGCGGTGTCCATGAAGGCCGGGTCCACCCGGTGCACCGCCCGGTAGAGCGGTACGGCCGCCGCGGTCCGCCCGGTGCCCTCGTACGCACGGGCCAGCCAGTATCGCAGCTCCTTGCGCTGCGGCTGCTCGCTGCGGCACCGCATCAGGGCGGCGGCGAGCAGCGGCTCCGCCTGCCCGCACATCTCCAGGCGCACCCGGGCCATACCGCCGAAAAGGCCCGCCTCGATACCGAGCAGCGGGTCGCCGAGCAGCGGCTCGGTGTGCCGCACCAGGTGCTCCCAGTCCTTCACCAGATAGGCCCGGCACGCGTGCAGGAAGCGCACCTGCGGATCGGTGTCGACCGGCGGGCAGTCCGCCAACGCCCGGTCCAGCTCGGCGACATGGCGGCCGTCCAGCCAGTGCGAGGCGTGCGCCAGCAGCAGGTCCCTGCTGGTCTCCAGCACCGGCTGCACCCACCAGCCCAGCCAATACCAGGAGTTCAGGGTGCGGCGGTGCGCGGCGCGCTGCTCGCCGAAGCGGTCCCGGTGCCGGTACATCTGCAGCAGCGCGGTGGCGGTGTCGGCCCGCAGCGCGTGCAGCCCCAGCCAGGCGTCGGCCATACCCGGGTCGATGCGGACCGCGGCCTTGAACTCCTCCTCGGCCTGGACGTAGGCGCCCATGGTGTACGCGTCGATGCCGCGCAGCCATGCGAGATCGGCCGGGGCGCCCGCGCGGTCGGTGCCGAAGTCCATTTAGTCCCCACCCATCGTTCCCCCGCGCCCCTCGCCGCCGTCCGCGCCAACCGCTATGCGGCGCACGGAAGTTGAACCAGGCGGAGGCACCCCATGCGCCCGCCCACACCCTCCGGCATCGTACCCGCGAACAGGTCGCCACCGTAGAGCGCGTTTCCCTGCGGGGCTTTGAGCTGACGTGCCACTCGCGGTGGCTCTGCCTCCGCGCCCGCCGTCGCGCAGTTCCGCGCGCCCCCTGGGGGTTGCCCTCCGCGGAGAGGGTGGGCGTTTTCAGGGGCGCGGGGAACTGCGCGCTCAGCCAGGGTGCACCGTGAGTAGCGATCTCACTGCAAGTGGCAATCACCCAGGGGCTGCGGAGCGCGAGCGGCGGTGGTGCGGGTGGGTGCGGCGGGCAAGACGAAGCCCCCGGTCACGGGGGAACAACCGGGGGCTCCGTGCTACGTGGCGGCCTTCCGGGGCCGCTTGGTTGAAAACGTAATTGCTCCGCGCGGAGCGGTCAAGTGTGTCACCGCGTGTGACTGTTCAGGCCGGGAGCGACGCGATACCCGGTGGGGGTCTGGTGGACCAGGAGGTCCGCGAAGGGCCGCGTCGGATCGTGCGCGAAGTGCTCGTCCTCCGCCGCCGACCACCCGGTCCAGAAGTGCTCGAGTCCGGGGCCGTCCCGGCGGATCCCGCGCTGCCGGGCGGTGGCCGGGCCGACCTCCAGCCACAGGGTGAGGGCCAGCGAGGGGCGCAGGGCGCGCTGCCCGGTGCCGACCCCTTCGAGGAGGACCACCGGCGCCGCCGGGACGACCCGCTCGCCGGCGAACCGCCGCGCGGTCCAGTCGTAGACCCGGTGCCGGGCGTCCCGGCCTTCGCGGAAGGGCGTGAGCACCTCCGCGACGAGCCGTCCCGCCCAGCCGAACGGCTCCTCGTGGGTGGCCAGATCGTCGGTGTGCAGCACCGGTACGCCGCCGGCCTCCTCCGCGAGCCGCGCGGCGAGGGTGGACTTGCCGGCGCCCGCGTGGCCGTCGACGGCCACCAGGCGCACCGGGCCGCAGGACGGCGGCAGCAGGTCCAGCATGCCGGCGAGTTCGCGCAGCGACAGCGGCGGGGGCCCGGCCGGGCCGTGTGCGTCCATGAACGGCGAGCATAGGGCCGCCCGCACGGCGGCCCGGTGAGCGCCGGGCCGTAAAAGATCGCGAGTTCGGGGGGCACCGCCGTCTACCGTGGTCGGTGTGACCGACTCAACCGACGCAAGCGACTCGCTCCATCCCGCCGAGCGGCTCGGACTCGCCAGGAAGGCCACCGCGGACGCGGGGGTGGACGCACTGCTGGTCTCGCCCGGCGCGGACCTGCGGTATCTGACCGGCTACCAGGCGCTGCCGCTGGAGCGGCTGACCTGCCTGGTGGTGCCGGCCGAGGGGGAGCCCTTCCTGGTGGTGCCCGCGCTGGAGCGGCCCGCCGCGCAGGCCTCGCCGGCCGGTGCCCTCGGCGTGGAGATCACCGGCTTCGCCGAGACCGACGACGCCTACGCGCTGATCGCCCGCCGGCTGCCTCCCGGGGTGCGCCGCTTCGCGGTCGACAACCACATGTGGGCCGAGAAGCTGCTGGCCTTCCAGGCCGCGCTGCCCGACGCGCAGGCGTGCCTGGCCGGCGATGTGCTCACCGAGCTGCGGGTACGCAAGAGCCCCGCCGAGGTGGCGGCGCTGCGCCGGGCGGGCGGTGCCATCGACCGGGTGCACCGCAGGATGGGGGAGTGGCTGCGGGCAGGGCGCACCGAGCGCGAGGTCGCCAAGGACATCGCGGACGCCATCGTGGAGGCCGGCCACGTGACGGTGGACTTCGTGATCGTCGGTTCCGGCCCCAACAGCGCGAGCCCGCACCACGAGGTGTCGGACCGGGTGATCCGCGCGGGCGACCCGGTGGTGGTCGACATCGGCGGCACCACGGCCGACGGCTACTGCTCGGACTCCACCCGCACCTATGCGGTCGGCGAGCCGCCCGCGGCCTTCCGCGAGCTGTACGAGGTGCTGCTGCGCGCGCAGACCGCGCAGACCGACGCGGTGCGGCCCGGCGTCACCGCCGAGGAGCTGGACGCGGTCGGCCGGGACATCATCACCGCGGCCGGCTACGGCGAGCACTTCATCCACCGCACCGGGCACGGCATCGGCATGGAGTCACACGAGGAGCCGTACATCGTGGCGGGCAGCCGGCGGGCGCTCGCGCCCGGCATGGCCTTCTCGATCGAGCCCGGCATCTATCTGCCCGGCACCTTCGGCGCGCGCATCGAGGACATCGCGGTGTGCACCGAAGACGGCGGCGAGCGGCTGAATCTGACCGGGCGTGACCTGGTGGTCCTTCCCGGCTGAGCGCCACAGGACCAGACCAATGTTGGTGGCGCCACGCGGCCGGAAAACCTGGTGGAAAGGGCTGCCGGGCTGCGATGGTGGTGCGACCCTGCCGCCGGGCGGCGCGCGGGGGTGTCCCGTACCCGTCGAGGGAAAACGAGGGGATTCAGCCATGAGCAGTAACGCTCCCCGCCGGGCCGTGATCGCCGCGGCGCTGGCCGCTGCCGCGGCCGCGGCGACCACCGCCACGGCGCAGTCCGCGTCGGCCGAGCCGTCCGGCGCCGCCGCGCCCGGCGCCCTGCCGGCGCGGCACGGCCGGAGCGGTGCGTCCGACAGCGCGCCGGTGGACTACCACGGCTGGACGAGCTTCGCCGACTGGCTCTTCGGCGCGCACGCGGGCACCCGCCCGGTGCCCGGTCCGCGGCCGGGCCTGGAGATCGGCCGGGCCACCGGCACGCTGGACTACACCGACCCGCACACCGGTATCACCGGCACCTGGGAGTCGGCGTCCTGGACCTCCCCGGTGCGCAAGGTCCCGCACCCGGCGAGCGAGCTGATCTCGTCGTGGAACGCGCACACCCCGGCGGGCACCTGGATCCAGGTGGAGCTGCTCGGCACCTACACCGACGGCACCGCGACCCCGGCGTACATCATGGGCCGCTGGACCGCGGGCGACGGCGACGAGGACATCCGGCGCACCTCGGTGGACGACCAGACCGACGGCAGGAGCAGCATCTGGACGGACACCTTCTCCATCGACGACGCGGCGGTCGGCCCGCTGCTCGCCTCGTACCGGCTGCGGCTGACGCTCTTCCGCAAGCCCGGCAGCAGGCTGACGCCGACGGTGTGGCGGCTCGGCGCGATGGCGTCGAACATCCCGGACCGCTTCACCGTGCCGGCCTCGGTGCCCGGCGAGGCCAAGGGCGTGGAGCTGCCGGTGCCCGCGTACTCGCAGAACATCCACAAGGGGCAGTACCCGGAGTACGACAACGGCGGCGAGGCCTGGTGCAGCCCGACGTCGTCCACCATGGTCATCGAATACTGGGGCCGCGGCCCGACCGCGCAGCAGCTGTCCTGGGTGGACCCGTCGTACGCGGACCCGCAGGTCGACCAGGGCGCCCGCTACACCTACGACTACCAGTACGAGGGCTGCGGCAACTGGCCTTTCAACGCGGCCTACGCGGCCACGTACAAGGACATGCAGGGCGTCATCACCCGGCTGCACTCGCTGAACGACGTGGAGAAGCTGATCAAGGCCGGCATCCCGGTGATAACCTCCCAGTCCTTCCTCGCCTCCGAGCTGGACGGCGCCGGCTACGGCACGTCGGGGCACCTGATGTGCCTGGTGGGCTTCACCGCCGAGGGCGACGTGGTCGCCAACGACCCGGCGAGCGACAGCGACGCGGTGGTCCGCAACGTCTACAAGCGGGCGCAGTTCGAGACGATCTGGCTGCGCACGAAGCGGATCAACGCCTCCGGCGGGGTCAGCGGCGGCACCGGCGGGGTCTGCTACCTGTACTTCCCCGCGAAGCCGAGCCCGGGGCAGCGGCGGGCGCTCGCCGCGGTCGGGGTGGTGTGACAAGGGGGCGCTGCGGGCGCTCCTGACCCGCGGTGGCGGCCGGCGCCCGTGACGTGCGGCGGCCGCCCGGGGCACACGATTGGTAGAGACCAATTTGTGGATTGCTCTAAAGGTCTGGACCAACTTATTGACGGGTCCGCGTCAGAGCAGGATTCTGCTGGCACGTTCCCCCACAGGAGGTCCATACGTGAAGCGTCTCCATGCACTGTGTTCCGGCGTGGCCGCCGCCGTCCTCGCCGTGGCAGGGCTCGGCGCGACCGCCGCGCTCGGCGCCGGCCAGGCCGGCGGCGCCACGGTGTCGGCGAACGCGCTGAGCAGTCAGTGGTACGCCGCCGCCCCCTACCTGATGCCGACCGACAACAATCCGCCGGACGCGGCCGCGATCATGGACGCCACCGGCCTCAAGGCCTTCCAGCTCGCCTTCATCCTGGCCCCCAACGGCGGCGGCTGCAGCCCGACCTGGGGCGGCACCAGCGCGGTCTCCTCGGACACGGCGGTCGGCAACGTGATCTCGGCGATCCGCGCCAAGGGCGGTGACGTCTCGGTCTCCATCGGCGGCTACGGCGGCACCAAGCTCGGCCAGGCCTGCTCCGACTCCGCCTCCACGGCCGCCGCCTACCAGCAGGTCATCAACAAATACCAGCTCAAGGCGATGGACTTCGACCTGGAGGAGCCGGAGTACGAGAACACCGCCGCCGTCTCGCACGAGATCGGCGCCGCCAAGATCCTCCAGCAGAACAACCCCGGCCTGTTCATCTCGGTGACCACCGCGGGCACCGCGGCCGGCACCGGCTGGTTCGGCCAGCAGATGCTCAACGAGGCCAAGGCGCAGGGCTTCACGCCCGACAACTTCTCCATCATGCCCTTCGACGGCGGCTTCAACGGCGCCGCGTCGCAGACCTCCGCGCTGACCGCCTTCAACGGCCTGCTCAAGACCACCTTCGGCTGGGACACCGCCACCGCGTACGCGCACGAGGGCTTCTCCGGCATGAACGGCCGCAGCGACTCGGGCGAGTACTTCTACCAGGCGGACTTCCAGACCGTCCTGAACTACGCGACCAGCAACCACATGGGCCGCTTCACCTTCTGGTCGCTCAACCGGGACCGCCAGTGCAGCCCGCCGGACAACGGCACCACGTCCGGCACGTGCAGCAGCGTGGCGCAGCAGCCCTGGGACTTCGCGAAGTTCTCGGTGAAGTTCGCCGGCGTGACCCCGCCGACCAACCCGCCCACCACCCCGCCGACCACCCCGCCGGGCGGCGGCACCTGCACGGTCGGCGAGTGGAGCGCGTCCGCGGTCTACGTCGGCGGCAACGAGGTCGCGCACAAGAGCCACAAGTGGAAGGCCAAGTGGTGGACCACCAACGAGGAGCCCGGCACGACCGGTGAATGGGGAGTGTGGCAGGACGAGGGCGCCTGCTGACAGGCCATCGATCTGGCCGAAAAACGATGGTGGACCCGTGGTGACCGTCACCACGGGTCCACCATCGTTTCTGCGCTTGCCCTGCACTGTGTGCGCAGATTCGCCGTGGCGCGTTTTCGCACCTGTACATGCCGGTGTTTGTTGACCGAAAACGGACCTGTCATCTCCGGTTGCGTGTTTCGCTCCGAACACGTGATCAGTAGCCTCGCTGAGTACGCGGCCCACCGTCCGCGAGAGTTGACTCCGGACGCGCATACCCGGCCCCACGACCTGGAGACTCCCACCGTGACCGACCGTCCCTCCTGGGCTCCCCCCGGCATCGACATCACCGTGCCCAGCGTGTCGCGGGTCTACGACTACTACCTCGGCGGTTCGCACAACTTCGAAGTCGACCGTGAAGCGGCCAGGCACGTGCTCAAATCCGTGCCCGCGATGCCGAAAGTCGGCCAGGCCAACCGGGCGATGATGCGCCGCGCGGTGCGGTACGCGCTCGGGCGGGGCATCGACCAGTTCCTCGACATCGGCTCGGGCATCCCGACCTTCGGCAATGTGCACGAGGTCGTCCACGCGCTGAACCCCGAGGCGAACGTCGTCTACGTCGACAACGACCCGGTCGCGGTCGCCCACAGCAAGGCGGTGCTCGCCGGCAACGAGCACGCCACCATCGCCGCCGGCGACCTGCGCGACCCGCGCTCGGTCCTCGGCCACCCCGAGACGCGGCGGATGCTCGACCTCGACCGCCCGGTCGCCCTGCTGCTGGTGGCGGTGCTGCACTTCCTGTCCGACGCCGACGACGCGCACGGCGTGGTCGCCACCCTGCGCGACGCCCTCGCGCCCGGCAGCGTGCTGGTGGTCACCCACGCCACCCAGACCCCGCACGACCGCCTGCTGGACGACGACATGCGCGCCGGCGCGGCGGTCTACCAGCGCACCAGGACCCCGCTGGTCCTGCGTCAGGTGAGCGAGGTGGAACGCTTCTTCACCGGCTTCGACATCGTCGAGCCCGGCGTCGTCCCGATGCCGCTCTGGCGCCCCGACACCCCGCCGGGCGACGACATCGACCCAGCGGTGCTCACCGGGTTCGCCGGTGTGGGGCTCAAGGCGTGATGGAGCGACCGGCCGGCTCCGTGCGCGGGCAGGGCGGCACCGCGGTGCTGAAGGAGGACTGCCTCTCCCGCTTCGCCGCGATCTGGAGCCGGGCGATCTACCCCGTCACCGCCACCTCGATGACCAGGGCCGAATTCGAGCAGCACCTGCTGCCGCTGGCCCGCACCCTGCGGGACGCGCTGCACGCCGAGCGCTTCGACCCGCGCGGCGCCGCCCGGGTCGGCGAGGGGCTGGTCGCCGCGCACTGCACCGACCCCGAGGCGCTGCCCAGCATCCTCGGCGTCATCGACGCCTACCTGGTGCTCTACTGCGGCCCGGTCCTCGACCTGCCGGCCGACGAGTGCCGGGTGCGCTGCTCGCGCCTCCAGCACGCGGTCGCCGTCGGCTTCTCGCAGGCGCTGCGCGAACGCACCCTGCACGAGCAGGAGTCGATCTCCCGCGCCGCGCTGAACGCCAAGAGCGAGGCGGAGAGCGCGCTGGCGGCCAGCGAGGCCCGCTTCCGCGCGGTCTTCGAGACCGCCGCGGTCGGCATCGGCATCGCCGACCTCGACGGCAACGTGCTGGAGGTCAACGACGCGCTGACCCGGATGTTCGGCAGCGAGGCCTACGCCAAGCACCGCAAGGTCGGCGAGTGGACGCAGCTTGACCCCTCCGCCGCCACCGACCTGGCCGCGCTCAACCGCGGCCTGGTGCGCGGCGACCGCGACCACTACGAGGTGGAGAAGGCCTACCCGCGGGCGGACGGCTCCGTGCTGTGGGCCGACGTCCAGGTGTCGCTGCTGCGCAACGCGGACGGCCTGCCGCGCTACCAGCTCGCGCTGTTCGAGGACATCACCGAGCGCCGCCGGCTGCTGGAGCGGCTGCGCCACCAGGCCACCCACGACGCGCTCACCGGGCTCCCCAACCGGGCGCTGTTCTTCGAGCGCCTCGACCAGGCGCTCGCCGACCCGGCCCGCGACATCGGCGTGTGCTACCTCGACCTGGACGGCTTCAAGGCGGTCAACGACAGCCTCGGCCACGCGGTGGGCGACCGGCTGCTGGTCGCTGTCGCCGACCGGCTGCGCGGCTGCGTGACCTCGCCCGACCAGCTGGTCGCCAGGATCGGCGGCGACGAATTCGTCGCCGTCTACGCCGACCCGCCGAGCCAGGCCGCCGTCACCGAACTGGCCGCCCGCATCCTCAAGGCGCTCTCCGCCCCGGTGCTGCTCGACGACCGCCAGCTGCCCGTGCACGGCAGCATCGGCATCGTGCACGGCAAGGTCGGCGCCCGCGGCCCCGCCGACGTGCTGCGCAGCGCCGACATCACGATGTACCGCGCCAAGGAGCGCGGCGGGAACCGCTACGAGGTCGCCGACCCCGACGCCGACGCCCGCGCCATCACCCGGCACGGGCTGACCAACCAGCTGCCCAGCGCGCTGCGGCGCGGCGAGTTCTTCGTCGAGTACCAGCCGCTGATCGGCCTGGAGGACGGTGCCGTGCTGGGCGCCGAGGCGCTGGTGCGCTGGCTCCACCCGGTGCACGGGGTCCTCGGCCCCGACCAGTTCATCCCGCTCGCCGAGAGCACCGGGCAGATCGTGCCGCTCGGCCGCTGGGTGCTCGAACAGGCCGCACAGCAGGCCCGCGACTGGCACGACCTGCGGTTCACCGGCCCCGCGCCGCGGATCAACGTCAACCTCTCACCCGTGCAGCTGACCCACCCCGACCTGGTCGCCGAGGTCGCCGCGGTGCTGGAGGAGACCGGCCTGCGGCCCAGCGCGCTGTGCCTCGAAGTCACCGAGAGCGCCCTGATCGGCGCCGACGAGGACGCGCTCAAGCCGCTGCGCCGCATCGCCGACCTCGGGGTGGCGATCGCGCTGGACGACTTCGGCACCGGATACTCCAACCTCTCGTCGCTGCGATGGCTTCCGGTCAGTGTGCTCAAGCTCGACCGGTCCTTCACCCGCGGCATGCGGCAGCACCCCGCCGACCCGGTCGAGATGAAGATCGTGGAGGGCATCGTCTCGCTCGCCCACACCCTCAACCTCACCGTGACCGTCGAGGGCGTCGAGACCCGCACCCAGGCCGAGCACCTGCGCGCGCTGGGCTGCGACACCGCACAGGGCTGGTATTACGGCAAGGCGGGCCCCGCCGACCAGCTGCACACCCTGACCCTGGCCGACGCGAGCTGATCCGTCCCCGGGCGCCGCCCCCCGCACAGGACGCGCTGCGCGGGCGGCACCGGGCGCTGTGATGGAATTCCCTGGCAGACCGCATCCGACCAGGGGGTTCCACTGAGTACCGCAGCCGCAGAGACCCTGTCCGTGGCCGCGCTGCTCGTCGTGCTGGGCTTCGCCGTGATCCGGCCGCACGGCTGGCCCGAGGCCGTGGCCGCGGTGCCCGCGGCGGTGCTGCTCACCGCGGTCGGCGCGGTCCCGCTGTCGGCAGCCTGGGGCCAGATCAAGGAACTCGCACCGGTCGTCGGCTTCCTGGCCGCCGTGCTGGTGCTGGCCGAGCTGTGCGCCGACGACGGGCTCTTCACCGCCGCCGGCGACGCCATCGCCCAGGCCTGCCACGGCGAACCGCGGCGGCTGCTCGCCGGCGTCTTCGCCGTCGCCGCCGTGGTGACCGCGGTGCTCAGCCTGGACGCCACCGTCGTCCTGCTCACCCCGGTCGTCATCGCGACCGCCGCCCGCGCCGGCGCCCGGTCCCGCCCGCACGTCTACGCCTGCGCCCACCTGGCCAATTCCGCGTCGCTGCTGCTGCCGGTCTCCAACCTCACCAACCTGCTGGCCTTCACCGCCGCCGGGGTGACCTTCACCCGATTCGCACTGCTGATGGCCGTGCCCTGGCTGCTCGCCATCGGCATCGAATACGCCGTCTTCCGCCGCTTCTTCGCCGCCGACCTCACCGTGGCCGAGCACCCGCCCGAGCGCGGCGAACCGCCCGCCGTGCCGGCCTTCACCCTGGTGGTGCTCGGCCTGACGCTCGCCGGCTTCGCGGTCACCTCGCTGGCCGGGGTGAACCCGGCATGGGCGGCGCTGGCCGGCGCGCTGGTGCTCGGCGTACGGGCGCTGCACCGCCGCCGGGCCACCGTGGGCGGCCTGGTCGCCGCGGCCGGGCCGCTCTTCTGCCTGTTCGTGCTCGCGCTCGGCGTCGTCGTCGAGGCGGTGGTGCGCAACGGCCTGTCGGACGCCGCGGACGCCATCCTGCCGTCGGGCAGCAGCCTGCCCGCGCTGCTCGGGACCGCCGCCTTCGCCGCGCTGCTGGCCAACGTCATCAACAACCTGCCCGCCGTGCTCGCCCTGCTGCCGCTGGCCGAGACCGGCGGCGCGGGACCGGTGCTCGCCGTGCTGATCGGCGTGAACCTCGGCCCCAACCTCAGCTACGCCGGGTCGCTCGCCACACTGCTGTGGCGGCGGGTGCTCCGCGACCACGGCACCGACGCCTCGCTGCGCACCTTCACCCGGCTGGGCCTGCTCACCGTGCCGCCGACGCTGCTGGCGTCCACCGTCGCCCTGTGGGCGGGCCTGCGGCTCACCGGCACCTGACGCGCGGGCCGGCGGTCAGCCGCGCTTCTCCAGGGTGGTCGGCGCCCCCGCGGCCTGCGAGCCGGTGCCCAGCCGCAGATGCGTCGCGTCCGGCATGGACAGCGTGTAGACGCGGCCGGTGGTGCACGCCAGGCCCAGATCCGGGTCGCTGGGCGTGCTGGTGACCGCGCGGAAGACCATCGTGGCGCCCGTCGTCGCGGAGAGCTGGAGGTCCTCGGTGCAGCCCGCGTCGGCCCCGCTGCCCACCACCCGGACGTTGCTGACCTGGCGGCCCACCGTGCTCCCCCGCTTGCCGCCGGTCAGCGTGAGGGTCACCTTGATGTCGTCGGAGCCCTGCGCGAGGCTCCCCGGACCCTCGCCGAACCAGGTGCCGACCCACGCGGCGGGCAGCGCGTCGGCGGCGGCCGGCGACGAGGGGCCGCCCGAGCCCTTGGCGCCCGAACCGTCGCCGCCCGAGCCGCCGGTCTGGCTGAGCACCACTCCCACGACGGCGCCCGCCACCGCGACCCCGGCCACCGCGGCCCACAGGCCAGGCCCGCCCCGCCGCCGCGGGCCGGGGGAGGGCGCCGGGGCGCCGCCGTAAGGGCCGTACGGCGGCTGCGGGGCGGGGGAGGGGGCCGGGGCGCCCTGCATCGGGCGCGTGGGCGCCGGGCCGGCGTAGACCGTGCTGCCGGGACCGTACGGCGACGGGCCGAGGTCCCCTCCCCGCACCGGACCCAGCGCGGCCCGCGTCATCGACTCCCTGGCCCGCAGCTCCGCCGCCAGCTCAGGCACCGCCGCCGCCCAGCCGCCCGGGGCGCCGCCGCCCGGCAGCAGGCCCGCCGCGGCCCGCGCGTCCGGGCGGGCCGCCGGGTCCTTGGCCAGGCACGCCCGCACCAGCGGCAGCACCGCGTCGGGTACGCCGCCCAGGTCGGCCTCCTCGTGCACCACCCGGTAGAGCAGCGCGGGCGCCGAGGGCTCCTCGCCCGGCCGGTGGAAGGGCCCGCGCCCGGTGGCGGCATAGACCAGCACCGCGGCCAGCGCGAAGAGGTCGCCGGGCTCGGTCGCCACCCCCGCGGTGGCCTGCTCGGGCGGCATGTAGCCGGGGGAGCCGATCATCCCGCCGGTGCTGGTGTGCCGGGAGTCCTCCGCCGCCCGCGCGATGCCGAAGTCGATCAGCAGCGGCCGCTCACCGGCCAGCAGCACGTTGGACGGCTTGACGTCGCGGTGGGCCAGGCCGGCGTCGTGCACGGTCCGCAGCGCCGCGCACAGCTCGGCGGCCAGCGCGGGCACGGCGGGCGCCGGCAGCGGGCCGCGTGCCGCGACCCAGTCGGTGAGCGACGGCGCCGGTACGAACTCGGTCGCCAGCCACTGCGGGGCCGCGCCGGGCGGGCTGAAGTCCACCACCGCGACCGTCCACGGCGACCGCACCCGGTCGGCGTGCCTGATCTCCCGGGCGAAGCGGGCACCGAAGCCGGGATCGAGGGCGAACTCCGGCCGCACGGTCTTCAACGCCAGCGCTCTGCCCGCAGGAGTGCGCGCCAGAAACACCTGTCCCATACCGCCCGCTCCTAGCCGCGCGAACAGCGGATACCCGCCGATCGACCGCGGATCGCCGGCCCCCAAGCTCTCCATGCGCAGAGCGTACGACGGCCCGCCCGCCCGTCCCCCGCGGTTCGGCAAACCGCCGTCCTGCCGCGTATCCGCCGGGAAAGGCACCGGTGACGGGGCGTCGCCCATCCGGCATACTCCAACCCGCCGGTCGTGTTGATCAACCCGTGCCGTGATCCGGTACGGGAGCTTCGTGTCCGGGTATGCCCATCGGACGGCACCGCCCACCCACGGTGAGATGCCGCCGTCGCCCCCGAGAGGGAGGAGTGCGCCGCCATGCAGACCTACGGCCCACAGCCGGTGTCCCGCCAACTGCCCACCGAGGAGGCGCGCGACCTGCTCGCGCTCACCCGGGACCTGGCCCAGCGGGAGATCGCCCCCGCCGCGGCCGCCGAGGAGGACGCCGGGCGCTTCCCGCGCGAGACCTTCACCCTGATCGGCGGGGCCGGGCTGCTCGGACTGCCCTATTCGGAGGAATACGGCGGCGGAGGCCAGCCGTACGAGGTGTACCTCCAGGTCCTGGAGGAACTGGCGGCGGCCCGGCTGACCGTCGGCCTCGGCGTCAGCGTCCACACCCTGTCCTGCCACGCCGTCGCCCGCTACGGCAGCAAGGAGCAGCGCGCCCAGCACCTGCCCGACATGCTCGGCGGCTCGCTGCTGGGCGCCTACTGCCTGTCGGAGCCGACCTCCGGCTCCGACGCCGCCGCCCTGCGCACCCGGGCGGTGCGCGACGGCGGCGACTGGACAGTCGACGGCACCAAGTCCTGGATCACCCACGGCGGCATCGCCGACTTCTACACGGTGCTGGCCCGCAGCGGCGGCGAGGGCGCGCACGGCATCTCCGCGTATCTCGTACCGGGCGACGCCCCGGGGCTGTCGGCGGCCGTGCCCGAACGGAAGATGGGCCTGAAGGGCTCACCGACCGCGCAGGTCCACTTCGACGCCGTCCGGGTGCCCGACACCCGCCGGATCGGTGAACTCGGCCAGGGCTTCGCCATCGCGCTCGACGCCCTGGACTCCGGGCGGCTCGGCATCGCCGCGTGCGCCACCGGACTGGCCCAGGCCGCCCTGGACGCGGCGCTCGGCTACGTCCTGGAGCGGCGGCAGTTCGACCGGCCCGTCGCCGACTTCCAGGGCCTGCGCTTCATGCTCGCCGACATGGCCACCAGGATCGAGGCCGGCCGGGCGCTCTACCTGGCCGCCGCCAGGCTGCGCGACACGGGACAGCCGTTCTCCGCGCGGGCCGCCATGGCGAAGCTCTTCTGCACCGACACCGCGATGCAGGTGACCACCGACGCCGTGCAGCTGCTCGGCGGCTACGGCTACACCGCGGACTTCCCGGCCGAGCGCTACATGCGGGAGGCGAAGGTGCTGCAGATCGTGGAGGGCACCAACCAGATCCAGCGGATGGTCGTCGCGCGCCATCTGGCCGGGCCCGAGTCCAGGGGCTGACCCGCGGCGCGGGTGCGGTGGTGCCGGGCCGGCGTCGTCCACGCCGGCCGGGCGCTGCGATCAGGCCGCGAGCCGCTGCTCGGGCATGTGGATGGGCCGCGACTCGGGGCCGCCGACGTGCGAGAAGGGCTGCGTACGCCAGTCGAGGCCGGCGGGCAGCGTCAGCAGCGCCGCCAGCTCCCCCTGGGCGTCCGCGCCGGCGGCACCGTCCGCGGGGCGGGCGTCGGCCACCGCGCGGCCCGAACCGGTGCACACGGTCAGGCCGAACGGATTCCACGGCGTCGGGCAGAGCGCGTGCTGCGGCAGCAGGTCCTCGTCGGTGAAGACCGCGATGGGCCGCCCGCAGTCCGGGCAGGACAGCCGGACGACATCGCCGAAGTCCTCCTCGAACGCCTCGTCGGCGTCCATGAGGTCGTCCGACGCGTCCGCGTCGGAGTCCGCCGGCTCACCGGCGGGGAAGACGAACGCGTCGTCGCGTTCGTGGCCCTCCTCGAACGCGGGCCTGATCCGTTCGCTGCGGCTGTGGCGCACATGGTTACGCATGCTGCGTCTCCCCCTCGGGTGGGATGCCCTTCATCGGGTCGGCCCGGCATCACGCCCGCGGCCATAGCGAGCACTTCCCGCCACGCTACGCGGGTAACCACGCCATAGCGGGCAGACCGGTCCACTCGATGTGGCCTTCGTCACACCGGCCCGGATGGCTGGTTCATGCGCCCCCGCCGTGCGCCCGCGCACCCCCCTGCGCCCCCGCGCGGCTCCTTGCCCCGAGGCCGGATAAGGTGCGAACCGGCGAGGCCAGGCCAGGTCCGCCGGAAGTGGAAGCGTGACGTGATGCAAAGCAACTGGGCGAGGAACCTGACCTTCTCCGCGGCCGAAGTACGCCGCCCCGCCACCGTCGCGGAGCTGCGGTCGCTGGTCGCCGCCGGCCGCCGCGCCAAAGCGCTCGGCAGCGCCCACTCCTTCAGCGACATCGCCGACACCGACGGCACCCTGATCGAACTGTCCGGGCTGCCGCCCGAGATCGACATCGACACCGCGGCCCGCACCGTCCGGGTCGCCGCCGGTGTGCGCTACGCGGAACTGGCGGCACACCTGCACGCCGGCGGCTTCGCGCTGCCCAACATGGCGTCCCTGCCGCACATCTCCGTCGGCGGCTCCGTCGCCACCGGCACCCACGGCTCCGGCGACGCCAACGGCGGCCTGGCCACCTCCGTCTCCGGCATCGACCTGGTCACCGCCGACGGCGGCATCCACACCATGAGCCGGGCCGCCGACGGCGACACCTTCGACGGCGCCGTCGTCGCGCTCGGCGCCCTCGGCATCGTCACCCACCTCACCCTGGACCTGCGGCCCGCCTTCGAGATCCGCCAGCGGGTCCTCACCGGCCTCGAACTCGCCGACGCCACCGCGAACTTCGACGCGATCACCTCCGCCGCGTACAGCGTCAGCCTCTTCACCGACTGGCGCGGCCCGCGCTTCACCCAGGTGTGGCTCAAGCAGCTCGCCGACGCCCCCGACGCGGACTTCCCGTGGGCCAAGCCCGCCGACGCCAAGATGCACCCGGTGCCCGGCGTCGACCCCGTCCACTGCACCGACCAGTTCGACGTGCCGGGCCCCTGGCACGAGCGGCTGCCGCACTTCCGGCCCGGCTTCACGCCCAGCAGCGGCGAGGAACTGCAGTCCGAGTACCTGGTGCCGCGCAGCCACGCGGTCGCCGCGCTGACCGCGCTCGGCGCCCTGCGCGAGACCATCGCCCCCGTCCTGCAGGTCTGCGAGATCCGCACGGTCGCCGCCGACCGGCTCTGGCTCAGCCCCGCCTACGGCCGCGACACCGTCGCCCTGCACTTCACCTGGATCAAGGACACCGCCCGCGTCCTGCCGGTCCTCGCCGCCATCGAAGGCGCACTGGCCCCCTACGAGCCCCGCCCGCACTGGGGCAAGGTCTTCACCACCGCCCCCGCCGAGGTCCGCGCCCGCTACCCCCGCATGGCCGACTTCCGGTCCCTGGCCGCCGCCACCGACCCGGCCCACACCTTCTCCAACGCTTTCCTCGACCGGATGCTCCACGCATGACGGAAACCACCGGGGTGCCGGTAAGGTCGTCCGCTGTGGAAGAGCTGGATCGTCAGATCGTGGAGCTGCTCATGGCCGACGGGCGCATGAGCTACACGGACCTGGGCAAGGCCACGGGCCTTTCCACCTCCGCGGTCCACCAGCGGGTCCGCCGGCTCGAACAGCGCGGCGTCATCCGCGGTTACGCCGCGATCGTCGACGCCGAGGCCGTCGGGCTCTCGCTGACCGCCTTCATCTCCGTCAAGCCGTTCGACCCGAGCGCGCCGGACGACATCCCCGAGCGGCTCGCCGAGGTCCCCGAGATCGAGGCGTGTCACTCCGTGGCGGGGGACGAGAACTACATCCTGAAGGTGCGGGTCTCGACGCCGAGCGAGCTCGAACACCTCCTCGCTCGGCTCAGGACCCTCGCGGGTGTCTCCACCCGCACCACGGTCGTCCTCTCGACGCCCTACGAGTCCCGTCCTCCCCGCCTCTAGCCCCCTTGCGGTGGGCGGTCGCCTTTCCCCCGGTGGTGGGTTGCGCGCGCAGTTCTCCCCCAGCGCTTCGCCTGGGGGTACCCCCACGCGCCCCTGAAAAACGCTCACCCTCCAGCGCAGAGCCCCGCCCCTGCCAGGGGCGAATGCCTGGGCGTAGGAGGACGCAGGCCAAAAGGGGCGCGGGGAACTGCGCGCCCCATCACGACGGCGTCGCAGACAAGCAACGCACCGCAAGTGTGGAGTCCGTAACAGCACCCCGCAGGGAGTGGCGGGGAACTGCGCGAGAAGCCCCCACCGGGGGAAAGGGGCTGGTCCGGGGGGGTCCCCCCGGGGGAGGCCGGGGTGGGGAGGGGGAGACTGGGGGGATGCGCCCCAGTTCTGGTGAGACCAGGCCCTCGTCGGAGGGCACCCCACGCAGCAGGACTGTCATGCTGCGTGCCGGCTTCGTGTACACCCCCAGCGACCCGTTCGCGACAGCGATGGTCGTGGACGGCGACACCGTCGCGTGGGTCGGCGAAGAGGCCGCCGCCGACTCCTTCGCCGACGGCGTGGACGAGGTCGTCGACCTCGACGGAGCCCTGGTCGCACCGGCGTTCACGGACGCCCACGTGCACACCACCGCCACCGGGCTCGCCCTGACCGGCCCGGACCTGGCCGGCGCCGCGAACCTGGCGGAGGCACTGGAGAGGACCGCGGCCTATGCCGCCTCGCACCCCGCCGACCGCGTACTGCTCGGGCACGGGTGGGACGAGAGCCGCTGGCCGGAGCGGCGGGCGCCGACGCGGGCGGAGCTGGACCGGGCGACGGGCGGCCGCCCGCTGTACCTGTCGCGTACCGACGTGCACAGCGCGGCCGTCAGCAGCGGTCTGGCCGCCCTCGTACCCGGCCTGGCGGGGCTGGCCGGGCACGACCCGCGGGCGCCGCTGACGCGGGACGCGCACCATGCCGTGCGGCGGGCCGCCTACGCCGCCGTGACGCCCGCCCAGCGGGAGGCTGCCCAGCGGGCCGCGCTGCGGCACGCGGCCGCGCAGGGCATCGGCTCGGTGCACGAGTGCGCGGGCCCCGACATCTCCTCGCAGGACGACCTGACAGGCCTGCTGGCGCTGGCGGCGGCCGGCGACGGGCCGCGGGTGCTCGGCTACTGGGCCGAGCCGGTCCGCGAGGCCGCGGACCTGGACCGTGTCCGCGACCTCGGCGCGGTCGGCGCCGCGGGCGACCTGTTCGTGGACGGCTCGCTCGGCTCGCACACCGCGTGCCTGCACGCGCCCTACGCCGACGACGCCGCCGTCACTGGCGTCTCCTACCTGGACGGCGAGACCATCGCCCGCCACCTGCTGCTGTGCACGCGGGCCGGCGTGCAGGCCGGTTTCCACGCCATCGGGGACGCGGCCGTCGACGCCGTCGTGGCGGGGGTGCGGGCCGCCGCCGAGGCGGTGGGCCTGGACCGGGTGCGGGCGCTGCGGCACCGCGTCGAGCACGCCGAGATGCTGACCGGCGCCGCCGTCGCGGCCTTCGCCGAATTCGGCCTGGTCGCCTCCGTGCAGCCCGCCTTCGATGCCGCCTGGGGCGGCCCGGACGGGATGTACGCGGCCAGGCTCGGCGCCGAGCGGGCCGCGGAGCTCAACCCGTACGCGGCACTGACCCGCGCGGGTGTGCCGCTCGCGCTCGGCTCTGACAGCCCGGTCACCCCGCTCGACCCGTGGGGAGCGGTGCGGGCCGCCGCCTTCCACCGGACACCCGCGCACCGGATCTCCGCCCGCGCCGCCTTCACCGCGCACACCAGGGGCGGCTGGCGCGCGGTCGGCCGGGACGACGCGGGCGTCCTGGTGCCCGGCGCCCCGGCGGACTACGCGGTCTGGCGCGTCGGCGACCTGGTCGTCCAGGCCCCCGACGAGCGCGTCGCCAACTGGTCGACCGACCCGCGCTCCGGCACTCCCGGCCTGCCCGATCTGACTCCGGGCGGTGAGCTTCCGGTCGCGCTGCGTACGGTCGTCGGCGGCCGTACGGTCCACGCGCGGCCGAACGGGTGACCGGTGGCGGCGCCCGATGCGGCCGAACGGTGCGCGCTGGCGCCGCTGCGGCGTGTCGCATGCCGCGTGGCCGGTCCGCACTGACCTGCTGATTTGGCGAAAGCCCGCAGGTCAAAGGGCTGTTGACAGTGGCCGGTCGGAGGCGAGTAGGTTCGGCGAAGTCCACCACAGGACGTCGAACCGGGGGCCCTCCGCGGTCGCGTCGACCGCCGCTGGGCCATGGGGTGTCGCGCCGCACGTGCACGCCGCCACTGGCAGCCAGGTCCAGCGCGCACGGCGCGGAACGCGGCTCGCCAGTGGGCCTCTCCGCCCGTGAGGGTACGGAGGGTGAGCGTCGCCCGATCGGCAGGTGTGACCCGGGAAGGGCCCGGACGCCCAGTAGACAACGGCTTTGGTCGACCCGCAGCCAGCGGTTCCCAGGTCGGCCCGAAGGGCGTTCGGGCCCGTTCCGCAGCATCGCGGGGCGGGAGCGCCGACTTTGGGCGCGGCGCGGGGGGATGGGAAGCTTTGCCCATCCGCGGCTCACCCTCGCGTCATCACGGGGTACGGTCGCCTTCACCACCCTCCACCTGCAGGAAGGCCGCGACTGTGCGCCTGCGCCCCGAAACCGCTCCCGCCGCGCCCCCGGCTGAACCCGGCGTGCCGGAAAGGGCGCCCGGCGGCCCGCTGGACGCACCGGAGCCGGCGGCGCGACGCGCCTCGCGGCGCGGGCGGTTCGCCGCACTCGCCCGCAGGTCCGCGCCCAGCAGCGCGGTCGCCGCGGCGAGCGGCCTGGCACTGGCCGCCGCCTTCCCGCCCTACGACCTGTGGCCGCTGTCGCTGGTCGCGGTCGCCGCGCTGTCGCTGCTGACGCGCGGCAGGACCGTACGCCAGGGCGTCTGGCTCGGCTTCGCCTTCGGCTGGCCCTTCTTCATCTGGCTGCTCCAGTGGCTGCACACCGTCGGCTGGGACGCCGTGGTGGGCCTGGCCGCGATCGAGGCGGGCTTCCTCGCGGTGCTGGGCGGCTGCCTGGTGCTGGCCCAGCGGCTGCCCGGGTGGCCGCTGTGGGCCGCGTGCCTGTGGGTGACCGAGGAACTGGCCAGGGACCGGCTGCCCTTCGGCGGCTTCCCCTGGGGGCGGCTCGCCTTCGCCAACACCGGTTCTCCTTACACCCCGCTGGCCGCGCTCGGCGGCGCCCCGCTGGTGACCTTCGCGGTGGCGCTCAGCGGCACCCTGCTGGCCGCGGCGGCAGCGGCGGCCGTACGCCTCCACCGCACCCGGGCATGGAGCCCGCGGGCCGTGCTGCCCGCCACGGGGGCCCTGGTGCTGTCCGCGGCCGTGCTGCTGGCCGGCCTGCTCGTACCGGTTCCGACGAACGCCGACGACCACGTGCGGATCGCCGTCGTGCAGGGCAACGTCCAGCAGCCGGGGCTGCACTTCCTCGGCCGCCCGATGATGATCCTGGACAACCACGTCAAGGCCACCCTCAAGCTCGCCGCCGACATCAAGGCGGCCCGGGTGCCCAAGCCCGACCTGGTGCTGTGGCCGGAGAACTCCTCCGACCTCGACCCGTTCTCGAACCCGGCCGCCTACGACAAGATCACCGAGGCCGTGCAGGCGGTCGGCGTACCGGTGCTGGTGGGCGTCCTGGTGGACGGCCCGGACGTCGACCACGTGCAGAACGAGGGCATCGTCTGGGACCCGGTCAAGGGTCCGGGCGCGCACTACACCAAGCAGCACCCGGTGCCCTTCGGCGAATACGTGCCCTTCCGCAAGGAACTGACCAAGGTCATCAGCCGGCTGGACGAGATCCCCCGCGACTTCTACCCCGGCAGGACCACCGGTGTGCTGCAGATCGGCCCGGCGCGGCTCGGCGACGTGATCTGCTTCGAGGTCGCCTACGACAGCATCGTGCGCGACACCGTCAACGCCGGGGCGCGCGCCATCGTCGTCCAGACGAACAACGCCACCTACGGCAGGACCGGGCAGCCCGAGCAGCAGCTCGCCATGTCCAGGCTGCGCGCGATCGAGCACGGGCGGGCCGTCGTCACCGCCGCGACCAGCGGGATCAGTGCGATCGTCGGCCCTGATGGCAAGATCGAACAGCGCAGCAGGGAATTCACCCAGCAGGTGCTGAACGCCGACATCCCGCTGCGCGACGGCACGACGGTCGCCGATCGCGTCGGTGCGGCACCCGAGTGGACCCTCGCTATGGTGGGGCTTCTGTCCTGTGCGGTCGCCATCGCACTCGGCAGGCGGGACCGTACCCGCACCACGAAAGGACAAGAACAGCAGTGAACGACGGCGAGCAGCGGAGCTTCGGGCCGCTCGGCAGGGTCCTGGTCATCATCCCGACCTACAACGAGGCCGAGAACGTGGTGCCGATCGTGCGGCGGGTACGGGCCGCGGTCCCGGACGCCGACGTCCTGGTCGCCGATGACAACAGCCCCGACGGCACCGGCAAGCTGGCCGACGACCTCGCAGCCGACGACCCGTCGGTGCGGGTCCTGCACCGCAAGGGCAAGGAAGGGCTCGGCGCCGCCTACCTGGCCGGCTTCCGCTGGGGCATCGACAACGGCTACGACGTCCTGGTCGAGATGGACGCCGACGGCTCGCACCAGCCCGAGGAGCTGCCCCGGCTGCTGACCGCCCTCAAGAACGCCGACCTGGTGCTCGGCTCGCGCTGGATTCCCGGCGGCCGGGTGGTGAACTGGCCCAAGAGCCGCGAGTTCATCTCCCGCGGCGGCAGCACGTACTCCCGGCTGATGCTCGGCGTGACCATCCGTGACGTCACCGGCGGCTACCGGGCCTTCCGCAAGGAGACGCTGCTCGGCCTCGGCATGGACGACGTCGCCTCCGCCGGCTACTGCTTCCAGGTCGACCTGGCCTGGCGCGCGGTCAAGGCCGGCTTCCACGTGGTCGAGGTGCCGATCACCTTCGTGGAGCGGGAGCGCGGCGACAGCAAGATGAGCCGCAACATCGTCGCCGAGGCCCTGCTGCGGGTCACCGCCTGGGGCATCACCTCCCGGGCCGGCCGGATCACCGGCGGCAGGCCGGCCGTCGCCCGCGAGGGCGGGGCCGACTCCGACGCGGAGGGCGACCGCGAGGCCGATCGGCAGGCCCGCCCGCATGCCGGCGCCCAGCCCGACGCCGACTCCGGCACGGCGGTCACCGCGGAAGCCGGGCAGCCGTCCCCGTCCTAGGGACCGCGGTTTCCCAGGGCCTGCGGTCGTCGGCGGGTCCGCGGTCCCCGGTCAGCCCAGGATGTTCACCGCCCGCGCCACCACCAGCACCACGGTCAGCAGGGACACCGCGGACTGCGCGAGCATCAGCGCCTTCGCCCACCGCGACATCGGCATCACGTCGGTCGGGCTGAAGGCGGTGGAATTGGTGAAGGACAGGTAGAAGTAGTCGAAGAAGGCCGGCTCCCAGTGCGGCGGAGCCAGGTCGGGCGACTGCATCTGGACGAAGAGGAAGTCCGGCATGTCCCGCTCACCCTGGGCGCGGGCGGCCGGACCGCCGCGGTCCAGCTCCCAGTACAGCAGCGCGAAGATCACGGCGTTCGTCAGCCAGATCGCGCCGCCGGTCAGCAGCAGCGTCCCGGCCGCGGAGGTCTCCGTGCCGCGGATCAGATCGTCCACCAGGCGTACCGCCGAATAGGCGTTGGCGCCGCCGATCACCAGGGCCAGCCCGAGCTCCAGGACCCGGATCGTGCGCGAGCCGCGCTCGATGCGGTGCGGGTTGCCCGCCATCAGCGCCACCAGCAGGACCAGCTCCACCGCGGGCATCAGCCAGCGCGGATGCACCGTGAGCCGGGCCGGCAGCGTCAGCTGGATCACCACCACGGCCACCACCGCCGCCGTGGAGGCCCAGCGCGGCTCCCCTCGGGTGACCCGGCGCCAGGCCGGCGACAGCGGTTGCTCGGTTTCCTGCGGATTGTGCGTCACGTCCCACATCGTGTCGTCACCGAGCGTCCCGAGTCCACCGAGGTCAGCGCCTACCGACCCGGCCTTTACCCGCTCTTTGGCACACTTGAGCTATGACGACGAGTACCCCGCCCCCCGTCCGTTCGCGCCCCGCGCAGCCGCGGCGGCGCTCCCGCGCCAGGACCGTGGTGCCGCTGGTGATCGCGGCCTGGGCAGTGGTGGAGATCTGGCTGCTCACGGTGGTCGCCTCGGCTACCAGCGGCCTGGTGGTGCTGCTCTGCATCGTCGCCGGCTTCGTGCTGGGCGCCGCGGCCGTCAAGCGCGCCGGGCGCAGCGCCTGGCGGAATCTGACGGCCACGATGCAGCAGCCGGGGGTGCGGGAGGGCACCGCGGTCCCCGCCCCGGTCGGCGGCGGGCGCACCGGCCTTCACATGCTGGGCGGGGTGCTGCTGATCATCCCCGGCTTCGTCTCCGACGCGGTGGGGCTGCTGCTGCTCTTCCCGCCGACCCGCAAGCTGATCGGCGCGCTCGCCGAGCGCGCCGCGGCCCGCTCGCTGCGCCGCCACCCGCCGCAGCCCGCTGACCCGGGGTCGCTCGGCGACCTCTTCCAGCAGGCCCAGCAGGCCGGTGAGCAGACCCGAATCCACCGCCCGGACGGCAAGGTCATCCAGGGCGAGGTCGTCGACCGGGACCAGCGCAGGAAGGACTGAGACGGGGGCCGGGACCGGCGGTACGTCCGCCGGGGCCGGCGCCCGCCGGACCTGGGTACGACAAAACCGCCCGGCGGAAAACGCAACACTGCGTTCCGCGCCGGGCGGGATGGTCGGTGCCGCCCCCGGACGTCACCCGGGGACCGGCGTCAAGCTGTCTTGCGGTTGTCGCGCGGATGCACCGCGATGTTCATCGCCCCGGAGCGCAGGACGGCCAGCCTTTCGGCCAGCACCTCCTCCAACTCCTCCAGCGTGCGGCGCTCCATGAGCATGTCCCAGTGCGTGCGCGCGGGCTTTGTGGTCTTCTCCTCCGGGCCCTCTCCGTCCACCAGGAGTGCGGTCTGGCCGCAGGCGCGGCACTCCCACTCCGGCGGAATCTCGGCCTCGACCGAGAACGGCATCTCAAATCGATGTCCGTTCCGGCATGCGTACTCAACGGTCTGGCGCGGGGCCAGATCGATACCGCGGTCGGTCTCGTAGCTGGTGGCCCCGAGTCGCGTGCCGCGGAGAGCTCGCTCACTCATGAATCGTGCCTCCCGGGCTTGGTCGCCCACAGGACAGGTGTCGCTGTCGTCGTCATCCGGTCAACGTCCGGTCGGCGGTGAAGATTCCCGATGAGGGATATGCGTCGCCCGTCGTGTCGCCCCTGTTTGTACCCACCGGCGCCCGCTTTGTCACATCTGAGGGGAGATGTCACCCGGCGTTGTCATATCTTTTGCGTGCAGTAACGGTCAAGCTAAGGGGCCAACCGCGTACACTACCGGTCCACACCGCCGGAGGCTAAATCGTGTCCGCCACCGCGCGTTCCCGCGGCACCGGTGCGGTCGGAGCGCCGACGCGGGAGTGGCTACCCGCCCCGGAGCCGCCGAAAACCCGCAGGAAGAACTGGGCGAGCGGGCCGATGGCCAGCGCGTAGAGCACCGTGCCGACGCCGACCCCGCCGCCGAGCAGGAAACCCGCGACCAGCACGGTCAGCTCGATGCCGGTGCGGATCAGCCGCAGCGAGCGTCCCGTCCTGCGGTGCAGGCCCGTCATCAGGCCGTCCCGCGGCCCGGGACCGAAGCGGGCCGCGATGTACAGCCCGGTCGCGACCCCGTTGAAGAGCACCCCGCACAACAGCAGCGGGACGCGGGCGGCGAGCGCCTCCACGTGCGGGACCAGCGCGCAGGTCGCGTCGATCGAGGCGCCCACCAGGACGACGTTGGACACCGTGCCGAGGCCCGGACGCTGCCGGATCGGCCACCACAGCAGCAGCACCACCGCACCGACGAGAATGGAGACGGTGCCGATGCTGATCCCGGTGTGCCGGGACAGGCCCTGGTGGAAGACATCCCACGGGTCGAGGCCGAGGTCGGCGCGGATCACCAGGGCGTCGGTCACCCCGTAGAGGACCAGGCCGGCGTAGAGCTTGACGAGGCGGTCCACCGGCAGCGGGCCGCGAGGAAAGGCGGGTGGACGGGCAGGTGGACGGGAAAGCGGACGGGACGGAAACGGGCGAAACGGCGACAACGGAACCCCCCTGGCGGTCATGTGGGCGCGCGTGCCACTGTGTGGCCTGTAAGGGGAAGTAATCCATGGCCAATCCGCGGAAGGTGGACTGAGTTTCATGTCGCAGTGGACTGCGTCGGTCAGCGCGGCACATCTGGCCCGGCTGCTGGAGCCGGGCCCGGCGCCCGGCGGAGGCGGCCGCAAACTCCCCGCCTACCGCGGACTGGCCGACGGCGTAAGGCTGCTGGTGCTCGAAGGCCGGGTCCAGGTCGCGGCCCGGCTGCCCGCGGAGAGGGAGCTGGCGCTCGCGCTCGGGGTCAGCAGGACCACCGTCGCGGCCGCGTACGAAGCGCTGCGGGCCGAGGGCTTCGCGCGGTCCCGGCGTGGCGCAGGCAGTTGGACGGCGATCCCCGAGGGCCACCTCCTGCCCTCCCGCAGCCTCGAACCGCTGCCGCCGGACGCCGCCGGCTCGGTCATCGACCTCGGCTGCGCCGCGCTGCCCGCGCCCGAACCGTGGCTGACCCGCGCCATGCAGGGCGCGCTCGCCGAACTGCCCGCCTACGCCGCCACCCACGGCGACTTCCCCGCCGGCCTGCCGGTGCTGCGCGAGGCCATCGCCGACCGCTACACCGCCCGCGGCGTGCCGACCATGCCCGAGCAGATCATGGTGACCACCGGCGCGATGGGGGCGATAGGGGCCGCGGCCCGGCGGGTGGTCGGCTTCGGCGAACGCGTCGCCGTGGAGTCGCCCAGCTACGCCAACGTCCTCGAACTCTTCCGCGAGACCGGCGCCCGGCTGGTGCCGGTCGCGCTGCGCGAGGGCCTGGGCGGCTGGGACATGGAGGCGTGGCGCCGCGTGCTGCGCGACGCGGCGCCACGGATGGCGTACGTCATGCCGGATTACCACAACCCCACCGGCACGCTGATCGGCGACGAGCAGCGGCGCGAGCTGGTGGAGGCCGCCAGGGCCGCGGGCACGGTGGTCGTGGCCGACGAGACGATGGCCGAACTCACCCTCGACGGCGATGATTCGGGCGTACGTCCGATGGCCGCGTTCGACCGCGGCGGGACCGTGATGACGGTGGGCTCCGCCAGCAAGGCGGTCTGGGCCGGGCTGCGGATCGGCTGGGTCAGGTCCACACCCGACGTGGTGCGCCGGCTGGTCTCCGCCCGCGCCTACCTCGACCTCGGCTCGCCGGTCGTCGACCAGCTCGCCGTCGCCTGGCTGCTGCGCGGCGGCGGCTGGGACCAGGCGCTCGCAACCCGCCGCCGACGGGCCCGCGAATGCCGCGACGACCTCGCGGCGGCGCTGCGCGAGCACACGCCCGACTGGGACTTCACGGTGCCGCGCGGCGGCATGACGATGTGGGTACGCACGGGTGACGTGTCCGGCTCGCGGGTCGCCGTGGCCGGCGAACGCCTCGGCGTCCGCGTCCCCTCCGGCCCCCGCTTCGGCGTCGACGGCGCCTTCGAGTCCTACGTCCGCGTTCCCTTCACCGTCAGCGGCTCCACGGCGGCCGAGGCGGCCCATCGGCTCGCCGCCGCGGCTGATCTCGTCCGCTCGGGTGCGGCCCCCGACGCCGAATCCACCGGCCTCTTCGTGGCGTAGCCCCCCGCGCCCGGGGGTGCGGCTCCCCTTGCGCGGGGGGCACGCTTCCGCGGGTCGCGGTGGGTGGGGGGTGCCCCTTCGGTAGGGGGTGCCTTTCCCCGGGGACGGGGGTGCGACTCCGTTTGCGCGAGGGCGCGCTCTCCCTGGTCGAAGGGGCGCTGCGGTCCCTTTCGGCGAGGGGGCGCCCCTCAGGGGCGCGGGGAACTGCGCGACCAGCCCCCGCCGGTGGTCCGGCACGGACCGAACAGCCCCTCTCGCACGGTGGCGACGTGCAGCTTGTCGACGGCTGGTCGCGCAGTTCCCCGCGCCCCTGGGGTGGTGGCGGTCCGTCGCCACATGACGGTGGGTGGTGGGTTGCGTGCGCGGTTCCCCGCGCCCTGGGTGGTGGCGGTCCGTTGCCGTACGACGGGGTGGTGGGCCGGGCGTGCCCGTGCGGCGCCAGCCGCGGAGCAGGTGCAGCCCCGGCCCCCCGGGGTGGTGGCGGTCCGTCGTCGTAGGGGCCGCCCTCGGGACGTTATCCGAGGTCGGCCACCGTGCGGATGACGGCCTCCTTGCGGAGAGCGGATGGCTCGGGGTCGGGGGCAGGGGTCGGGGCCGGGGGAATCGTGGTGGGGAGGAGGGCGAGGACGGCGTCGCGGTGGAGGGCCGGGGCCTCGTCGTCGTAGGGGTCGGGGGTGGAGGGGACCTGGATGCGGAGGACGGGGCCCGTACCGAGGCGGGCGTACCCCCGGCCCGGGGGAACCTCCGCGGCCGGGGTGGTGCGCTGGGCGGCGCCCAGGACCGCCTCGACGTGCTCCGGCGCGAGCCGGCCGAGCACGACCCGCGCCCGGGTGTGGGCGATCACCACCGGCGCCAGCGCCTCCGTCGCGTCGAGCTGGTCGGCGACGGCGACGGCGACGCTGGCCGTACGCCCGTGCCGCAGCGGCACGTCGAGGAGCAACTGCGGGTCGGGACGCCCCTCGGCGAGGGCGAGTTGGCTCAGGGCGGTCGGCCGGTCGACCAGGATCCACAGCGGGCGGCGCGCGTCCTCGTCGACCGGGCGGCCTTCCTGCCGGGCGCGGCTGACCGCGACGAGCCGGCGTTCGGTCTCGTGCGCGGCCCATTCCAGCGTGGCGGACGCGCCGAGCAGTCCGTCCTCGACGGCGAGCACTCCCGGGCGCCCGGTCAGGCACGCGTATTCACCCGTGCCGCTGCCGTCGACGATGACGACGTCTCCGTGCACGAGCGACTGGAGCGCGATGGACCGCAGCAGGCTGGTCGTCCCGGTGCCCGGCTGGCCGAGCGCCAGCAGGTGCGGTTCCGTGGAGCGCGACCCGGTGCGCCACACCACCGGCGGCGCGTCGCGGGCCTCCTCGCCGCCCCCGGCGACCGGCACGGTCCGCGGTACGGCCTCGGTGTCGGTGAAGCCGAGCACCGTCTCGCCGGGCGCGGTGACGAAGCGCTGGGCGACGATGTCGGTGGGCAGCGGCGGCAGCGCGGTGAGGGTGAGGTGGTTCTCCTCCTCGTTCCAGTCGAAGCGGTATTCCCTGCCCCGCCCGGCCTTGGCGTGCAGCAACTGCTCGACGCGGGCGCGTGATTCGGCCTCGCCGTCGGTGAAGTAGGCCGGGTAGCGCAGGTGCAGCCGGGTCAGCCGGCCGCCCTCGAAGTCGAAGGAGCTGAAGGCCTTCGCCCAGCTGCCGTCGTAGGCGTAGAGCGGCGCGGGGTCCGCGGGGTCGGACAGGTAGGGCACCAGCGCCTCGTACAGCGACTGGAGCCGCCCGGTCTCCGCCTCGCCGGGGCCCGCGGACGCGGCGGCGCCGCGGTCCCGGCCCATCCAGGCCGCGGAGGCCAGCAGCGCGACGACGGCGAGCAGCGGCCCGTACGGCATCATCAGCACGACCACCGCCCCCGCGGCGGCCAGCAGCAGCGCGGGACCGCGCCGGTCCTTGGGGGTGCGGCCCCACCAGCCGCCGGTCCAGGCCGCCTGCCGCCGCATGCCGCGGGCGATGGTGATGACCGGGTGGAGGACGTCGGAGGCGCCGTCCGCGGCGCTGCGCGCCAGGTCGCGACCGCGGACGAGCGCCGGTCGGCTGCTCAGGATGCTGGGAAGGGGACGCCTTGCCACGGTTGCTCCATGGGGTGGTTCGGGTGCGGGAACCGCGGGGGACGCGCGGCGGTGCAGCGGGGGAGGGGAAGCGGCGGCGGGTGGGACCGAAAGCGGACCCGGGAGCGGGCGACCGCTCCCGGGCCTGCGGGTGGCGTGCGCCGTGCCGTCCGCGGGGACGGCCGGCTAGATCTTGATCCCGCCCAGCAGGCTGGCCAGGCTCGCGCCGCCCGCCGTGATGCTCGGGGCGATGGCGGTGCTCGCGAGGTAGAAGCCGAAGAGAGCGCTGACGATGCCGTGGGACACCTTCAGCCCGTCTTTGCGGAAGAACAGGAAGACGATGACGCCGAGCAGAACGACGCCGGAGATCGACAGGATCATGGGCTTTCTCCTGGGTGATGGGGACGGTCACCATGAGTTCCTCCAGGGTCACAAAAAGTCATGTTTCGCGCTCGGTGGCAAACGGGTGATTTGTAGAGAATTTCCCCCATGTGAGTGGGTTGTGGGGCGCTGTGAGCGGCCCGGCGGCCCGGGGCGCCGCCGTGTTCCTCCCGCCCGATCGGGTGACGCCGGGAGTGCCGCCGCCCGCCCGCCGCGCAGGCGTCCCGCTCCGGCAGGATGGCCCTGTGCAGCTCACCCCGATCACCTGGCCCCGGCTCGCTGAGGCCCTCGCGGAGCGGATCGCCGCGACCCCGCCGCCCGCGGGACCGTGGTGGCGCGTGGCGGTGGACGGCGCACCCGCCGCCGGCACCGCCGGCCTCGCGGACGCGCTGGCCGCCGCGCTGCCCGCCCTCGGCCACCCGGTGCTGCGGGCGAGGGCGCAGGACTTCTGGCGGCCCGCCTCGCAGCGCCTCGAATACGGCCACGAGGACGTGGACGCCTACTACCAGCTGTGGCTGGACACCGGCGCCCTGCGCCGCGAGGTGCTCGACCCGCTCGGGCCCGGCGGCAGCGGGCGGGCGCTGCCGTCGCTGCGCGACCCCGGCACGGACCGCTCCACCCGGGCGGACTACGTGGCGCTGCCGTCCGGCGGCGTCCTGGTGCTCGACGGCCCGCTGCTGCTCGGGCAGGGGCTGCCGCTGGATCTGACGGTCCATCTGCGGCTGTCGGAGGGTGCGCTGCGGCGGCGTACGGAGCCGGCCGAGCAGTGGACGCTGCCCGCCTACCAGCGCTATTCCCGCGAGGCGCTGCCGGAGGAGAGCGCCGATGTCCTGGTGCGCGCCGACGATCCGCGGCACCCGGCCTGGACCGGCTGACGCGGCCGCGGCGTACGGCAGGCGGTACCGCCTTGCCGTGGGGGTACGCGCCCCGCTAGCGTCCTCGAACACCATGACTGTCGCCACCGCGCCGCTGACCGCCGAGCACATACCCCTGGCCGTGCAGCGCTACGACCGCTGGTTCTCGCGCGCCCGGCGTCCCCCGTCCCAGCGGGCCTGGCTGACCGACGGACCCGTGCGCGGCGACGAGCTGGTGGGCAGGCTGCACGCCGTCCCCGGCCTTGAGGCCTGCCGCGCCCTCGACGGCGACGGCCACCTGATCGGCTACCTCGCCGCCCAGCCGGTCACCCTCTCTGCCGACGACCCCGCGTCGCTGCGCACCCACCCGCGCTCGGCCCTGGTGCCCTACGGCGGCCACGCGCTGCCCGGCGGCCGGGAGACCGAGGTGCTGCGCTCGCTGTACGCCAAGGTGGCCGAGCGGCTGGTCGCCGACCGCCGCCTGGTGCACTACGTGCAGGTGCCGGCCGGCGAGGTCGCCACCGCCCCCTGGGCCGACCTCGGCTTCGGGCGCGAGCTGGTGCAGGGCCTGATGGCGGTCAAGGCCAGGGGCCGCCAGCCGCGCGGTGTCGAGGGCCTCGGCATCCGCAGGGCGGGGCCCGGCGACCTGCCGCAGGTGGGCAGGATGGCCGCGGAGTCCTCCCGGCGGCAGCGCGAGTCCGCGATGTTCCAGCCGCAGCCCGAGGGCGCGCTCGCCGCGCTGCGGCTGCACTATGCCGACGCGCTCGCCGACCCGCGCTGCGGCGCCTGGATCGCGTCCCGCAGGGGCGAGGAGATCGCCATGGTGCTCGTCGTGCCCGCCACCCCGGACCCGGTGATACCGGAGTCGTGCGTCGAGCTGGCCGAGGCGTACGTGGAGCCGTCCGCGCGCGGCGAGGGCATCAGCCGGGTGCTGCTGGCCACCGCGCTGGCGTGGGCGTACGACAACGGCCACCGCTACATCGCGGCCCGCTGGCACTCCGCCTCGCCGCTCGCGGCGGGGCACTGGCCCGCGGTCGGCTTCCGGCCGGTGGGCTACCGGCTCAGCAGGGTCCTCGACGCGCGGATCGGCGGAGCGCCGGGAAGCTACTGACGGGCCGCCAGTCGCAAGTCCGGACGTAAGTGAAATCCCGGTATGAATCGGGCATTTCGTGGTGGTGTGCGTCACCGTCCGGCCGCCGCGTGACGGGTGTCACCGGGGGAACACGGTCCGGCTTCCCCGCGACACCCGCTGTTCCCGACCTGGCCCGTTTCTCACCCCGCGTGCCCGCTCGCGCCACCCGCGGTGACCGCCGCGCACACGCACCGGTGTCCGCGGATGGCGAGGAGTAACCGCCGGTACGGGCGAAATGGTGCGGCATGCCGCGTTTGGTTGCCCGCCGCTCCCGGGGTCGTCTAGCTTCGCCCCTACCGCGGGCAGCACGTCCGCGGCAGCCGCCGGGCGGGACGCCGAATCCTGCCGCCGCCCGGTCACGGGAACAGCCGAGCATTCAGGGCAGGAGCGGGGGACCCAGGTAAGCCGCCGTCCGGGAGACCGGACGGCTCGGGGTGAAGCCGTGCCCGCCGCCCGCGCATCGCACAGCGCGGCAGCGGCGGACCGCGGCCGGGCATCTCCTGCCCGAACCCGACAGCTCACCTCGCAGGCGTAGGAGAGGAATTCCCCCATGCCCGCAAAGGGTCAGCACCGCAAGCCCCGCTCGCTCAACCGCCTCACCAAGGTGTGCATAGCCGCCGGTACCGGAGCCGCCGCCCTCGCGCTGCCGCTGGTCTCCGTCGCCCACGCGTCGGCCGCCGAGCCCTCCAAGGCCCCCGCCGCCTCCGCCACGTCGCATTACACCGTGGTCCCCGGCGACACGCTGGCGAAGATCGCCACCGCCCACCACGTGAAGGGCGGCTGGAAGCCGCTCTACAACGCCAACAAGAAGGTCATCGGCGCCAACCCGAGCCTGATCCGCCCCGGCATGCACCTCACGCTGAACACCGCCGTGGCCAAGGCCGCCCCCGCCCCGGCCAAGAAGGCCGCCCCGGCGGCGGCGAAGAAGGCCGTCAGCTCCTCCGGCTACACCAAGCCGGTCGGCGACGCCGCCATCGGCACCCCCTACCACGCCGCGGGCTCCAACTGGTCGTCCGGCTACCACACCGGCGTCGACTTCCTGGTCTGGAGCGGCACCCCGGTCCACTCGGTCGCCGCGGGCACCGTCGTGCACGCCGGCGCCGACGGCTCCTACGGCAACGACGTGATCATCAAGCACGCCGACGGCAAGTACACGCTGTACGGCCACCTGACCAACCCGGTCGTCTCGGTCGGCCAGAGCGTCACCGCAGGCCAGGAGATCGGCATATCCGGCGCCACCGGCAATGTCACCGGCCCGCACCTGCACTTCGAGGTCCGGACCACCCCGAACTACGGCTCGGACATCGACCCGGTCGCCTACCTCGCCGCGCACGGCGTCACCGTCTGACCCGAACGACGGCGCAGACGGCGCCCCAGGATGTGCCCGCCCGGTCCTCAGCACCGGGCGGGCACCGCCTTTTCCCGGGCTACCCGAACATCCCTGCCAGCTCGCCGCGGGAGACCACGCCGAGCTTCGGATACGCCTTGTAGAGGTGGTAGCCGACCGTCCGCGGGCTCAGGAACAGCCGGGCCGCGATGTCCTTGTTCGACAGGCCCTCCGCTGCCAGCCGGACGATCTGCGACTCCTGCGGGGTGAGCCCGGCCGCCCCGTCCACCGTGCCGCCCTCCCGGCCCGCCTCGGGCACCGTGCCGCCCGCCGCGGCCAACTCGCCCCGCGCCCGGCCCGCCCACGGGCGCGCGCCGAGCCGCTCGAAGGCGTCCAGCGCCGCCCGCAGCCGCACCCGGGCCTCGTTCTTGCGCCGCGCCCGCCGCAGCCACTCGCCGTACAGCAGGTCGGTACGCGCCGACTCCATGGCCCGCCGGTGCGGGTCGTGGGCCGCCATCGCCTGCCGGAAGTACGCCTCCGCCTCCGCGTCCGGCGCCCGCAGCGCCCGGCAGCGGGCCACCAGCGCCGCTGCCCAGTCCTGCCCCGAACGCGCCGCCCACGCCTCGAACCGGGCGAAGGGCGCGTCCGCGCGCCCCGGCACACCGAGCCGTACCGCCGCCTCCACCAGGTCCGGGACGCTGCGGGTCGCGCAGATGTGGTGCCGCACCGACTCCCCGCCGAGCAGCGCCAGCCGCTCCAGCGCCGCCTGCGCGCGGCCGAGCCCCAGGTCGAGCAGCCCCTGCGACCAGTACGCCCACGGTGCGCCCGGCGCCATCGCCGTGCCCGAGCCGCCCGCGAGCGCCGTGTCCACCAGGCGGCGGCATTCCTCCTCGTCACCGCGCACCGCGGCGATGTGCGCCAGGGCGCTGCTCAACTGGCTCACCCACTGCCGCTGACCGGTGTCCGCGGCGATCCGCAGCGCCTCGGCCGCCGTCGCGGCCGCGTCGTCGTAGCGGCCGTCGAAGATCTCCGCCTCGGCGCGGAAGAACATGATCGTGGTGAGCCGCCCCACCCCGCCGCTCTCCCGGCTCTCGGCGGCCAGCGCCGTGGTCAGCTCGTGCGACTGGGCGTCCTGCCCGAGGGTCAGGCCCACCCCGCACAGCATCACCAGGTCCCGCGGGTCCACCCGGCCGCCGTGCGCCGCCCGCGCCGCGTCCGCGGCCGCGCCGACGGCAGGCGGGACCCGCCCCGCCGCCTCCCGGCCCAGCGCCGCGGCCAGGAACACCGCCACCGGCAGGATCGGCGCGTCCGCGGGCAGCGCCAGCGCCGCCAGCCGCTCGACGGTGTCCGCGACCTCGTCCGCCCCGAGATACCAGGCGGTGTGCGTGGCCTGCACCAGCATCCGCGCCGCC
Source organism: Streptomyces sp. NBC_00433 (assembly GCA_036015235.1). Taxonomy (NCBI): domain Bacteria; kingdom Bacillati; phylum Actinomycetota; class Actinomycetes; order Kitasatosporales; family Streptomycetaceae; genus Streptomyces; species Streptomyces sp. NBC_00433. The sequence goes on from CP107926.1 coordinate 8,008,520, forward strand.
CGCGCCGGATCGCTCCCCGCGACCAGCCCGGCACCCTCGATGAGCCGCCGGTGCGCCCCGGGGAAGTCCCCCTCCCAGAAGTCCGCGAGCCCGCGCACATGGAGCGCCCGCGCCATCGCCTGCCCGGCGGGCTCAGCGGGGCTCGGCGGCTCCGCGCCGGGCGTGGGCGTCCGGTGGGGTCCCGAGCCGTCGTCGGTGTGCCGGGGGACGGGTGCTTCTGCGCCGGGGGAGCCTGGCGCGTTCCGCTCGTCCGGGCCAGGGGTGTCGCCTGGGGGCCGTACGGGCGGCCGGCGGGGTCCGGTGTCGCCGGCGGAGTGCCCGGGGGAGCCAGGGGGATCGTCCGGGCCAGGGGCGCCCTTGACGGGCCGGTGGGTGGCTGCCGCACGGGCGGCCTGGTCGGCGAAGGCGCGGGCGCGGGGGATCTCGCCGGCCTCGGAGGCGGATTCGGCGGCCAGGAGGAGGCGGCGCAGGCGGGCGCCGGGGTCGGTGCTCAGGCGGGCGGCGCGGTCGTACGCGGCGGCCGCCGCGGTGTGGCCGCTGCGTTCCCTGGCGCGGCCCGCGGTCTTCTCCAGGGCGGTCGCCACGCTCTCGTCGGGGCCGGTCGCGGCGGCCGCCAGGTGCCAGGCCCGGTGGTCCGCCTCGCGCTCGGGGTCGGCGGCCCGAGCCAGCGCGCGGTGGGCGGCGAGGCGCTCGGGCAGCGCGGCCCGCTGGTGGATCGCGGCCCGCACCAGCGGGTGGCGGAAGCGCAGCGCCGTGCCGTCCACCGTCACCAGCCCGGTGTCCTGCGCGGGCGGCAGGTCCGCGACGTCCGCGCCGAGGTCGGCCGCGGCCCGCAGGATCGTGCCCAGCTCGCCGGTGTGGTCCGCGGCGGCCACCAGCAGCAGCGTCTGGGTGCCCCGCGGCAGGTGGCTGGCCCGGCCGTGGAAGGCCAGTTGCAGCCGGCTGGTCAGCGGCAGCGTCCCGGCCCCGGCGCCGGCCCCGGCGTCGGATTCGCGCAGCCCGACCGGCAGTTCGAGCAGCGCCAGCGGATTGCCCTGCGCCTCGGCGAGGACCCGGCGCAGGACCGGCTCGGCGAGCGGCCCCGCCCGGTCGGCGAGCAGCGCGGCGGCCGCCGCCTCGTCCAGCGCCGCGGGGCGCAGCTCGGGTAGTCCCGGCGCGGCGAAGGCGCCCTCGCCGTCCCGCGCGGCGAAGACCAGCGCGACGCCCTCGGCGTCCAGCCGGCGGGCCGCGAAGAGCAGCGCGTCGGTGGACGCCCGGTCCAGCCACTGGGCGTCGTCCACGACGCACAGCAGCGGCCCGTCCCCGGCGTGCTCCGACAGCAGCGAGAGGACCGCGAGCCCGACGAACATCGGCTCGCCCGCGCCCTCCGTCGCCAGCCCGAACGCCGCCCGCAGCGCCCGCCGTTGCGGCTCGGGCAGCGCGTCCAGCGCCCCCTGTGCCGTGCGTAGCAGCAACTGGAGTCCGGCGAAGGGCAGTTCCGCCTCGAATTCGACGCCCGAGCCGCGCACCACCGTCATGTCGCCGGCCGCGGCCACCAGGTCGTCGAGCAGCGCGGTCTTGCCGATCCCGGCCTCACCACGCAGCACCAGCACCCCGCTGTGCCCGGCCCGCGCGCCGTCGAGCAGCGCGCGCAGCGCCGCCGCTTCCCCGTCCCGTCCGTGCAGCATGCCCAGCACGCTAACCGACGTCCTGGCGGCCGCCGTTCACGCCGGGCCCCAGCCCCTGCCGGATCGCCGACTCGACCGGCGAATAGGCCCCGTCGGGCCGGTCCAGCTCCAGCGGCACCGCGGGGTGGAGCGGCGGCTGCGCCAGGAAGCGCGGCTGCGTGCCGTGGTGGGGCTGCGCCGCGTGCACCAGGAAGGGGTGGCACAGGAAGACGTCGCCGGCCCGTCCGGTGGCGAGCACCTCCGGGCGGTGGTCCGTGGCGGCGACCATGGCGGGCGCGATCCCGAGTATCGACGCGCCCGCCTCGCCGTACGGGGCGAGCAGCGCCGGCATGTCCAGGTGCGAGCCGACGCGGATCCTGGTCGGCGCATTGTCCTCGGTGACGTCGGTGAAGAGGAACAGCATGAGCAAGGCCCTGTCCCTGGACCGCACGTTGGCGAAATACCAGGTCTCGCCCTCGGGCAGGTAGCTGCCGTCGATGTGCCAGCCGGCGTCGTCCGGCTCGTCCTCGTGCGGGAAGCGCAGGGGGAAGGAGCCGATGGACGGTCGCGGCGCCCAGCGTCCAGGCCCCACCAGGGCGTCGAACGCGGCATGCAGCACAGGGGTGTTGGCCGCGGCGACGAAGGGCGGCTGCGCCATCCCGCCGACCCAGCGCACCGGTTCGGTCCAGGTCGCCCGGTCGTCCGGGTCGCACCCGGTCTCCTTCCACAGCAGCGCCTCGCACTCCCGTGCGGTCTCCGTGGAGAATGCCCCCTCGATCTTGACGAAGCCGTCCCGCAGGAAGGCCTCCGCCAGCTCCGTACCGCCGTCGTCTCCCGCGTGATCGCCCATGGGCCCGATCATCACGCGGCCGGGCCGCCGCGGGCCACCGGATTTCGACCGGCGGGGGGCGTGTCAGCCCTGGCCGGGGAGGGTGCCCTGCACCTGCCGCAGGAAGGCGCTGTTGTCCGGCGACTTGCGCAGCCTGTCGAGCAGTACGTCCAGGCCGGACTGCGCGTCCCGGCCGTGCAGCACCTGCCGCAGGCCGCGCACCACGGGCAATTCCGCCGCCGTCAGCAGCAGTTCCTCACGCCGGGTGCCGGACGCCGTCACGTCGACGGCGGGGAAGACCCGCCGCTCGGCCAGCGAGCGGTCCAGGTGCAGCTCCATGTTGCCGGTGCCCTTCAACTCCTCGTAGTAGAAGTTGTCGGCCCGCGACCCGGTGTCGATCAGCGCGGTCGCGAGGATGGTCAGCGAACCGCCCTCCTCGGCCAGCCGCGCCGCGCCGAACAGCCGCTTCGGCCCGGACAGCGCGGCGGCGTCCACACCGCCGGAGAGCGTACGGCCGCTGCTCGCACCCGCCGTGTTGTGCGCCCGGCACAGCCGGGTCAGCGAGTCCAGCAGGATCACCACGTCCTGCCCCAGTTCCACCAGCCGCCTGGCCCGCTCCACCGCCAGCTCCGCGAGCGCGATGTGCTCCTTCGCGGGCCGGTCGAAGGTCGAGGAGAGCACCTCGCCGCGCACGCTGCGCCGCATGTCGGTGACCTCCTCGGGGCGTTCGTCCAGCAGCACCACCATCAGGTGGCACTCCGGGTGGTTGGCGGCGATCGCCGCCGCGATGTTCTGCAGCAGGATGGTCTTGCCCGCCTTCGGCGGGGCCACGATCAGCCCGCGCTGGCCCTTGCCGATCGGGGTGACCAGGTCCATCAGCCGCCCGGACAGCGCGCCCGTGCCCTTGAGGAGCCCGCTCTCCAGCCGCAGCCGCTCGCGGGGGTGAAGCGGCGTCAGGTCGGCGAAGTGCCGCCTGCCGTGCTGTGCGGGCCCGCCGTTGACCAGCAGGACGTCGCCGAGGGCGCCCGGCCGTACGGTCGTGCCCTCCACCAGGTCGCCCTTGCGCAGCCCCGCCTTGCGGATCTGCGCGGCGGAGACCTGGACGTCGCCGGGCGACGCGTGCCACCCGGAGGTGCGCAGGCGGCCCTGGCCGCCGGCGCCTTGGATGTCGAGGACACCCGCCACCCGGGCGGATGTCTGCGGCCGTACGTCCGGCCGTTCGAGAATGTCGGTCATGGAGTCGTCCTTTCGCGGACGGAAGAGGAGGGTGCGGCGCGAGCGGAAGGATCACGCTCCGCGGACCGCGGACATCGCCCGGTGGCCCGGGGTCGTGGCAGAAGGGCCACGGCGCTGGGGGCGAACCGGCGCGCATTCGCTGCGCATGAGTGAAGAGGACCGCCGAACCGGGGGCGACTGCCGTCGGGCGGCGGGAATTCGGAACGAGCACCGGCGCCACTGAAAAGAGGGCGCAGACATGTGCTAGTGAAACTGTAGCACGCCCCCCGCACCGGTCAGCGGTTCCGGCCGCCGCCGGTCTTGCGCCGCAGCAGCACGACGGACGCGGCCGCCACCACGGCGAGGCCGCCGCCCACGTACCAGGCACGTGCCGACGCGTTCGAGGAGTGCGCGGCCGGCGCCGGAGTCGGCTTGTGCTCCGCGGGCTTCGGCTGCGCCTGCTCCCGCTTCGCCGGTACCGGGGCCTGCGCGGGGGCGCCCTTGAGGTGGTAGGCGGTCGGCGCGGCGTTCAGGGTGCCCACGGAGGTGGTGTGCCCCGCGGCGGCGAAGCCCCAGTCGAGCAGCTTGCCCGCCTCGGTGTAGACGGCCTGGGGCAGGCCCGACTGCGGGTTCATCACGGTGACGATGAGCGTCCTGCCCTCCCTGGTCGCGGCGGCGACCAGGGTGTTGCCGGCGTTGGTGGTGTAGCCGTTCTTCACCCCGATCAGCCCCGGGTACGGGTGGACGCCGCCCGCGCCGGTCAGCAGCCGGTTGGTGTTCTGGATGCCGAACGACTTCACGTACACGCCGTGCGCGTCGTAGCCGCCGGGGAAATCCGCGCTCACCGTCGAGGCGTAGCCGGCGAAGTCGCGGTTCGCCAGGCCCGCGCGGGCGAACAGCGCCAGGTCGTAGGCGGAGGAGACCTGGCCGGGGTTGTCGTAGCCGTCCGGCGAGACGACATGGGTGTCGTCGGCGCCCAGCATCTGCGCCTTGGCCTGCATCTGGGCCACCGTCAGCGGCACCGAGCCGTTCATGTGCGACAGGACGTGCACGGCGTCGTTGCCCGACGCGAGGAAGACGCCGCGCCACAGGTCGGCGACGGTGTACGTCTGCCCGGCCTGCACCCCGACCAGGCTGCTGCCGGCGCCGATGCCGGCCAGGTCGCCGTCGGTGACCTTGTGGGTCTCGCCGGCGGGGAAGCGGGGGAGGACGGTCACCGCGAAGAGCGTCTTGAGGGTGGACGCGGGCGGCAGTTCGCGGTGCGCGTTCTTCGCGGCGAGGACCTGGCCGGTCCGGGCGTCCGACACCGTCCACGACAGGGCGCTGATGCCGGACGGCAGGTGCGGGGCGCCGTCCTCGCGCTGCACCTGCACCCCGGGTTCGCTGAGCTGCGCTCCGCCGACCTGCGAGTCCCCGGCCGCGTGGGCCGGTGCCGCGAGCACGGCCAGGCAGCATCCGGCACCGAATACGGCGCCGACGCGGTGGCGGACACGGGTGGCTGCACGGCGGTTGCTCATACGTTCACCGTATGAACGCCAATGCCCTCCGGGCGCGGTGGCGAGGCCCATCCGGGCGCCCACGCCCTCCCCCCGAGTGAACAACTGCTCCGACCAGCCCACCCCCTCCGGCGGACGGTGGGACTACTACGGCTCCCCTTCCGCCAGGGGGGCGCTTCCGCCGGCGCGGCGGGTGCGGGGCGCCCTTCGGCCAGGGGCGCCTTCCCCGGGCGCGGGCGTGGGGGTGCCCCTTCCGCGGGCCGCGGTGGCGCTGCGGTCCCTTTCGGCAAGGGGGTGCCACCCGGGGGCGCGGGGAACTGCGCGCTCAGCCGACCACCGGCGGGTGGTCCGAGCGAAGCGAGATGGGGGTACCCCCAGGCGAAGCTCTGGGGGAGGACCGGACTGCCCCTTTCGGCCGGTGGCGACGTGCAGCCAGCCGACGGCTGGTCGCGCCCGCGCGGCGTCAGCCGCAGATCAGGTGCGGCCCCGCGCCCCTGGGGTGGTGGCGGTCCGTCGTCATACGACGGTGGGTGGGGGCTGGTCGCGCCGGCGCGGCGTCAGCCGCAGATCAGGTGCGGCCCCGCGCCGCTGGGGTGGTGGCGGTCCGTCGTCATACGACGGTGGGTGGGGGCTGGTCGCGCCGGCGCGGCGTCAGCCGCAGATCAGGTGCGGCCCCGCGCCGCTGGGGTGGTGGCGGTCCGTCGTCATACGACGGTGGGTGGGGGCTGGTCGCGCCGGCGCGGCGTCAGCCGCAGATCAGGTGCGGCCCCGCGCCCCTGAGAGTCGCCCGCACGGGAAGGGGCGCCCCCGGTGGTTGGTTCCGGAGGCGCGGGGCGGCGGGGGCCGGTCCCCGGGGGCGGGGCGCCGGTGGGGCGCGAGGGGTCAGGTGAGGAGAGTGGCCAGGAGGCGGTAGGACTCCAGAAGCCGACGGCGGTCATATGTGCTGGTCGTCACCAGGAATTCCGCCGCCCCGCTCCGCAGGAGCAGGGACTCCAGCGCCGGCGCGACGTCGGACGGCGTGCCGGCCAGGTGGCCGGCGGCCAGCGCCGCCGAGAAGGCGGACCGTTCACGGTCCGTCATGGGCGTGGACGAGACCGTCGAGGCGGGCTGGAGCGGGGGGAAGACACCGTGCGTGCGCGAGTAGGCCGTCGACCAGGCCTCTGGCAGGAGCAGGCGGTGGGCCGCCTCGGCGGTGGGGGCGACGGCGACCGTGCCGGAGAGGACGACGTACGGGGCGGCGGCCCAGGGGGAGGGGCGGAAGGCGGTCCGGTAGCGCTCGACCGCCCGCAGCATCGCGTCCTCGCCGCGCACCGCCGCGATGACCAGCGGCAGCCCGAGCGCGGCGGCGAGGTCGGCTCCGCTGCCGGTGGCGAGCAGGAAGGGCGCGGGCCGCAGGCCCTCCGCCGGGAGGGCGTGCACCCCGCGGTGGGCGGTCTGCTCGCCGGTGAACCAGTCGAGCAGCTCGCCGACCTGCTCGCCGAAGGCCTCGGCCGCGTCCTTGCCGCGGCCCAGCGCCCGCCGCACCCCGTCGGTGAAACCGACCGAGCGGCCGAGGCCCATGTCGATCCGGCCGGGGAAGAGCGATTCGAGTACGCCGAACTGCTCGGCGACCACCAGCGGCTGGTGGTTGGGCAGCATCACCCCGCCCGTGCCGACCCGGATCCGCGAGGTGGCGGCGGCGATCGCGGCGGCCAGCACCGTGGGCGCGGAGCCGGCGACGCCGGGCACGCTGTGGTGCTCGGAGACCCAGAAGCGGTGGTAGCCGAGGGCCTCGGCCTCCCGCGCGAGGGCCACCGTCTCGCGCAGGGCGCGCGAGCCGTCCTCGCCTTCCCTGATCCTCGACCGGTCGAGGATCGAGAACGGCGTGTCGCGCAGTACGGAACTCACTCTTCTTCCAACGCCCTCGCGCGCCGGTGATTCCCCGCCTGCGCAGGGCGGCGTACCGGGGGCGTACGCGTGCCGTGCGCCCTTGTGGCTCGCCCGGGGCGGGCCTACTCTGTGCCCGGCCCGGCAAATCGGGCGTACGGCAAGCCCGGTCGCCGAGCGCGGCTCCGGGCCGGTCCTGGAGAGGACTCGTGCTATGCCCTTACGCGGACGCCACCGCCGATACCGCCCGAGCAGGGTCTCCCAGGCCTCGCTGACCGTCACCGCGGGCGGGGCCGGCCTCGCGCTCCCGCTGATCGGGCTGAGCAGCGCGCACGCCGAGTCGGCCGGGGTGTGGGACAAGGTCGCCAACTGCGAGTCGTCCGGCAACTGGCACGTCAACACCGGCAACGGCTACTACGGCGGACTGCAGTTCACCTCCTCCACCTGGAAGTCCTTCGGCGGCGGCAACTACGCGGCGCGTGCCGACCTGGCGACGAAGAACCAGCAGATAGCGGTGGCCGAGAAGGTGCTGCGCAGCCAGGGCCCCGGCGCCTGGCCGGTCTGCTCGGTGCGGGCCGGGCTGACCCGGCAGGCGGCCGACGCGTCGCACAAGGTGCATGTGCCCGCGGCGAAGATCCGTCCCGCGCCGGTGCACACCGCCCACGCGGCGAAGACCCCGGCGGAAAAGGCGCCCGCCAAGGCCCCGGCCAGGACCGCGGCCAAGACCCCGGCGAAGCCGGCCGCACACGACCGCTACACGGTCGTCCCCGGCGACACGCTGTCCGGGATCGCCTCCGACCAGCACGTCAGGGGCGGCTGGCCGAAGCTCTACGCCGACAACCGCGGGGTCGTCGGCGGCGACCCCGACCTGATCCTGCCCGGCCAGCGGCTCGCGCTGACCACCCCGCGGGCCGCGCCGGTGAAGGCCGTGCAGAAGGCGGCCCCGAAGCCCGCGGCCAGGCCCGCGCCCAAGGCCGTACCGAAGCCGGCGCCCAAGGCGGCCCCGAAGAAGACCGCCACCGCCGTCTCCGTGCACACCAAGCCGGCCGCCGCCCCGCACCGCAGCGGCTACACCCTGCCGGTGCACGCCTCGCTCGGCACGCCCTACCACGCGTCGGGCAGCCACTGGGCCAGCGGCTACCACACCGGCATGGACTTCCTGGTCCCGACCGGCACCGCCGTCCACTCGGTGGCCGAGGGCAAGGTCGTGACGGCCGGCTGGGGCGGCTCGTACGGCTACCAGGTGGTGATCAGGCACGCGGACGGCCACTACAGCCAGTACGGCCACCTGTCGCAGATCTCGGTCAAGGTCGGCCAGCAGGTCAACGAGGGCCAGCGGATCGCCCGCTCCGGCTCGACCGGGAATGTGACCGGGCCGCACCTGCACTTCGAGATCAGGACGGGCCCGGTCTACGGCGACGACATCGACCCGTTGCGCTACCTCCGCGCTCACGGCGTGTCGGTCTGACCGTCCGGTCGTCCCGTCCGGTCGGCGTACGCGGCCAGCGGCGGCAGCAGCGCGGTGAGCCAGCACGCGGCGAACAGCCAGCCGCCGAGGACGTCCGACGGCCAGTGCACCCCCAGGTAGACCCGGGTGCAGCCGACGGCCAGGGCCAGCAGCCCGCACAGCGCCGCCGCGGCCCGGCCCCGGGCGTCGGGCCGGGCCCGCAGCAGGCCCCAGGCGAGCAGCGCGGCGGCCATCGCGCTGGACGCGGTGTGCCCGGAGGGGAAGGCGTGCCCCGACGCGTGGGCCACCCAGTCGGCCGCGGGCGGCCTGGCGCGGTGCAGCGCCGCCGCGAGCAGGGTGCGCAGCGCCTGGCCGGCCAGCAGCACGAGCACGGCGAGCACCGCCACCCGCGGCGCCGCCCGCCCCGCGGTACGCAGCCTGCCGCCGCCCGCCAGCCAGCCGCCGAGGGCGGCGGCCAGATAGGGCCAGGGTCCCGTCCCGATGCCGGTGACGGCCCGCGCTGCGGCCGCCGCGCCCTGCGGGCGGTGGGCGACCGACCAGCGGTGCGGCCCGGTGTCGAAGCCGTACGGTGTGCCGTGCCTGGCCAGCACCAGCCAGGCCAGCAGGCAGAAGGCGAGGGCGAAGGCTGCGGGCCACACCAGCCGGGACCAGGGCGGGCGGAGGGTCATCGCGCGGGTGGTCCCCTTCCCGGCACCGGGGACGCGGCCGTACGCGCCGGCCGCGGCAGTGAATGACTACAGGTCTGTAGTCAGACTACCGCCACGGCCGCCGCGTACCGGTGGGCGCGCCGACCCGGTGCTACGGGCGGGCCGTCGGCACGTTCTCGTGGACCTTCAGCGGGTCCGTCACCGCGACCGGCTCCAGGATCTGCTCGATCTTCGCCATGACCTCGGCGTCGAGCCGGACGCCGGCGGCCTTGGCGTTCTCCGCGACCTGCTCGGGGCGGGAAGCCCCGACGATCGCGGCGGAGACGTTGGGGTTCTGCAGCACCCAGGCGACCGCGAGCTGGGCGAGGGACAGGCCGGCGTCGGCGGCCAGCGGCTTCAGCTGCTGGACGCGCTCCAGGATGTCGTCCTGCATCCAGCGGCTGATCATGTTGGCGCCGCCCTTGTCGTCGGTGGCGCGGGAGCCGGCCGGCGGCTGCCGGCCTGGCAGGTACTTGCCGGTGAGCACGCCTTGGGCGACCGGCGAGAAGACGACCTGGCCGAGGCCCAGCTCCTCCGAGGTCGGGACGACCTCGCCCTCGATGATCCGCCACAGCGCGGAATACTGCGGCTGGTTGGACACCAGCGGGATGTGCAGCTCGCGCGCCAGCGCGTGGCCGCGGCGGATCTGGTCCGCGGTCCACTCCGAGACGCCGATGTAGTGCGCCTTGCCGGAGTGCACGACGTCGGCGAAGGCCTCCATCGTCTCCTCCAGCGGCGTGAACCGGTCGTAGCGGTGCGCCTGGTAAAGGTCGACGTGGTCGGTCTGGAGCCGTCGCAGCGAGTTGTCGATCGACTCCATGATGTGCTTGCGCGACAGGCCCCGGTCGTTGTGACCGGGGCCTGTCGGCCAGAAGACCTTGGTGAAGATCTCCAGGTTCTCGCGGCGCTCGCCCTTGAGGGCCCGGCCGAGTACAGACTCGGCGCGGGTCTGCGCGTAGACGTCCGCGGTGTCGAAGGTGGTGATGCCGACGTCCAGGGCGGCCCGGACGCAGGCGGTAGCCGCGTCCTCCTCCACCTGGGACCCGTGGGTGAGCCAGTTTCCGTAGGCGAGCTCGCTGACGATCAGGCCGCTGCGGCCGAGGTGACGGTATTCCATGGTGATCGACCTTAATCGCCACCCCGGCGCGCGGTGAAGGCGCCCAGGACCTGGGCGCCTCCGGCCTAGGACGCGTAGGCCTCCAGTTCGGAGAGTTGTCCGGCGGGCCAGCCGGTGTTGCCGGTGACGGTGAGCCGCAGGTAGCGGGTGCCGGTGGGGGTCAGGGTGATGGTGGCGGTGTTGCCGGTGGCGGGGTTGAGGGTGTAGCCGGCGGAGGACTTCAGGGTGGTCCAGGTGCTGTTGTTGGTGGAGCCCAGGACGGAGAGGGTTTCGGTGCGGGTGGCCCAGGCGGTGGCCGGGGGGAGTTTGATCACGACGCGGCCGACGGTCTGTGCGGAGCCGAGGTCGACGGTGATGGACTGGGGGAAGGCGTTGTTGGTCGATTCCCAGTAGGTGTTGGCGTTGCCGTCGACGGCGTTGCCCGCGGTGTAGACGTCGGCGTGGCCGGTGTCGGTCACGCTCCGCCCGCGCGCCAGGTTGGTGTTCGCCGGCGTGGTGGTCGGCGGGGTCGTCGTGGGAGTGGTCGGCGGGGTGGTGGTCGGTGTGGTCGGCGGCGTGGTCCCGCCGCCGGTGGTGCCGCCGCTGCCGCCGGTGGGCACACCGCCGTTGGTCCAGATCGGCGTCGGCCAGGTGCCGGTGCAGGTCTGGCCGGTGTTCCAGCCGGAGTTGCCGCCGCCGTCGGTGATCTGCAGGCTGGTGCCGACGCAGTTGTGGATCGGGGTCGCTGCCTGCCCGATGTTCTTGGCCTTGACGTTGATGAACGTCATGTTCGCGGCGGCCTGCGCCTGGATGGCGTAGGTGCCGGCCCCGTCGATGTTGACGTTCTTGAAGGTGACGCCGGTGACACCGGTCTCGATGGACTGGATGGCCTCGTAGGAGCTGTCGAGGATGTCGGTGTCGGTGATCTGGATGTTGGCGTCGACCTTGCCCTGGAGGCCGTCGAACCAGATCGCCCCGACGCCGAACTGCCAGTTGTAGTCGCTGTTCCCGGTCCTGATCAGGGTGTTGCGGGCCGCGGTGACGGTGCCCGCGACCGCGGTGCCCTGGCCGGCGCTGACGCCCGGGTAGCGGTTGGCGATGTGCAGGCCGCCGCCGTTGCTGATGGTGTCGGCCATCACGTTGTCGGACAGATTGAAGTCCTTGCCGCCGTACGTGACGATGTTGTTCGCCAGGATCGGCAGCACGACCGTGTTGTGGTCGAAGCTGTCGTTCACGTTCGGCACGTTCTCCGGCCACGAGGCCAGGCCGTCGTCACCGACGTTGCGCACGAAGGTGTTGGTGACCGTCGAGTTGGTCACACCGATGTGGAAGTTGACGCCGTCGGCCGTGGTGTCCAGGATCCGGCTGTTCTTGATGGTGAAGTGGTCCATCGGACCGTCCATCCAGGCGCCGACCTTGACGTGCTGGATCCACAGGTCGTCGACGGTGGAGTTGGACATCGCGCCGCCGATGCCGTTGACCTGGTCGTTGTCCTCGCGCTCGCGGATGTCGCCGATGATGGCGAAGTCCTTGAGCTGCACATTGGTGCTCGGGCCGCCCTGGTTGGCGTACTTGCCGTAGAAACCGGCCGCGCTGGACCGGTTCACCGGGTCGCGGCCGCCGAAGACGGTGTACCAGGGGCCGGCGCCCTGGACCGTCACGCCGTCCACGATCACGTGGCTGTAGAGCGTGTAGTTGCCCTGCGGGACGTAGACGACCCTGCCTTGCGCCTTGCCCGCGTCGACCGCCGCCTGCATCTTCGCGGTCGTGTCGGTGGCACCGGTCGGGTCGACGCCGTAGTCGGCGACCGCGTCAATGGCCCCCGAGGGCTTGGAGATCGCCCCGCCGACCTGCTCGAAGTCGGCCAGGTCGATGGTGAAGGTCGGCGACTGGGCGGTCGAGGTCACCTGGACCCGGATCTTGGTGCCCGCCGGGTAGGTGGCGGCGAACTTCGCCCGCGCCTCGTCGTAGAAGTGGTGCGGGTTGGTGTCGCCCGGGTTGTTGTTGAACGGGTAACCCCCGTAGTACCAGCTGTACTTCGAGGTCACCGACAGCGTCTTGACCGACTGCCCGTTGGCCTGCACGTCCAGGGCGGCGTCACGGCCCTTGCCGTCCGAGGTGTCCGGCAGGCTGTAGCGCAGAGACATCGCGTTCGCCGGCGCGGTGAGCGTGAACTCCACGTACTGGCCGACCGCGTTGAGCGTGACCGCCTGGCGGCCCGAGGCCTCCGACGGCAGGTGGCCGTAGAGGCGGTCGGGGCCGATGAGCGTGCCGTTGGTCGCGGCGTACTCGGCCTCCAGCTCCTTGAACGGCACGTTCGCGCCGCGGCCGGAGATGCCGATGGGCGACGGGGCGGGGACACCGCCCGCGGCGTGCGCGGTGGGGGCGCCCACCAGCGTGACGGCGGTCAGCGCGGCCGCGCCCGCCACCGCGAAGGACAGGACCGCCGCGAGACCGCGGCGCCCGATCCGCCCGCGCTGTCGGGGGGTCGGGGAAGTGGGGGGTGTGGGAGGAGTCGGCTGATGGCTGTGCGGAGGGTGCGACACAGGCAGGTCCTTGCGGCTCGGGGGTGGGGGGATATGAAAGCGCCCGGCCGGGGCGCTGGAGACACTACGAGCGTCGCCGCAGTAAGTCCATAAGTCAGCGCAAAACAGCGATAGTTCCTCGCAATATTCACGACATCCAACCGTCATCGAGCGAGGCGGAGCCGGTGATTTCCTGACCGCACGCAGCGGGGCCGCCCGGCGCCGCCGGCCGGGCTGTGACGGGTGGGGGAGCGGAGGTCAGCGGGTCCTGCGCGGGGACACCAGCAGGAAGGGCGCGCCCCCGCGGGCGCGGTGCTCGGTGCACTGCCAGCCGAAGCGGCCCAGCAGTCGCGCGCACCGGGACAGCGCCCGCGCGGCCGCATCGTGGTCGGCCGCGCCGTGCCAGGCGACCTCGGGCAGGCCGTCCTGGCCGCCGGCCGTCACCGCGTAACCGGCGCCGTCCGCCCGGCCCGGCGGGCAGCCGCCCGCCTCAAGGGCCAGCGCGACCGCGTGCACCGCCCGGTCCCGCTCCCAGGGGGCCGGCACGTCAGTGGCGCCGTCCAGCAGCAGCGCCCGGATCCGGAGCAGGCCCTCCCAGGCGGTCGCCACCTCGGCGGCCCGCCGCGCCCCGCCGGGCGGCGCGGCCCCCGTGCCGTCGTCGGCGGCGAAGGCGTCGGCGGCGGGCGCAGGACGGCCGGGCGCCGGGACGTCGGGCCTGGCCGCCGTCAGGTCGGCCCGCAGCCGCAGCCCTTGCGGCGACAGGTAGTAGCTGTGGTGCCCGGCGCGGCCGTGCGGCACCGCGAGGCCGCGCGCGACGAGCGCGGCGCACACGTCGGCCCTGGCGGCCAGCCGCCCGGTCGCCGGGTCGGAGCCGGTGACCGCCCGCCGCTGTGCCGCGGTCAGCGCGCTGCCCATGGGGCTCCCTCCCGGTTCGGTGCCGCCCTGGCACCGTACCCCCCGGCACCGACATCCCCGACCGGCGATAACTCCACTGAATTCGCTACGGAATTCGTAAGGGCGCCGCCCGGTGAAAGCCCGCGGAAGGGCAGGGTGTATCGTCCCGGTCCCACGGCAATTCGGCGGGTGGGGCCGTACGGGCGAAGTCCCGCCCGCAATGGGAGGGTTCATGAGACTGAAGGTTCAGGGCCGCAGGAGATACGCGGCCATAGCGGCGACCGGAATGGCCGCCATGATCGGTTCCGCGGTATTGGCGGCGCCGGCCTCGGCCCATACGCCGGTCTGGTCGGTCACCTGCGATTCGGTGAAGGTCGACCTGACGGCGTACACGGCGAGCGTCACCAACTCGGTGACGCTCACCATCGTCGGCGGCGAGGGCGCGCTCGTCGACACCCCGAGCTTCGGGGGCTCCTTCCACTACCAGGACGCGCTGCCCCCGCACGACGCCCCCGTCAGCCTGCACCTTGTGGTCAAGGCCGGTGACGGCGAGCGATACAACCTGGACGAGACCAAGGTCTCGCCGGTGTGCGACAAGCCGAAGCCGCCGGTGAAGCCGTCCACCACCCCGCCGACCACGGCGACCACGACCCCGGCGCCGACCCACACCACCAACGCCCCGGTGGTCGCGGACACCACGTCGGCCACCGGCAGCGGCGACCTCGCCGAGACCGGCAGCTCCAATGCCACGCCGATGATCGCGGGTATCGCCGCGGCCGTCGTCGTCGTGGGCGGCGGCCTGGTGTTCTGGACCCGCAAGCGCGGCACCTCGACGCACCGCTGACCGGCCCGGCAGCGCCGAGCGGCACCGGCAGGGAAGAACGTCCGGAGAATGCGCCACCACGGCGTGGCGCATTCTCCGGGAAAATCCGGTCGCGCCGACCGCAGGCTTGCGCCGGCCGTGCGAATCCCCCGGCCGTGAGAATCCTTGATCGAATCAGCCGCCGGCTCCGGCCCGCCGGGGCGCCCGCGCCGCATCGGAGATCAACTCCCCCCGAAATTCAGGGACTTGCCGGATTCCGCCGTCCCGCCCCGCCCCCGCCATTCGCGATCACCGCGACCGCCCCGGCCCCGGGGCACCGCCGTCTGTGAAAAGCCGGGGAAACCACCGCCCCTGTCCGGGCCGCCCGCCCGCCCACGCCTAGGATCGAAGGATGGATCTTCGATGGCCGCGGCGCAGGCGGTGGTTGGCCGGGGCGGGGGTGCTCGCGGTTCTGGCGGCGGGTGGCGCGGCTGCGGGCACCGCCGCGGCGACCGGCGGGGGCACGGCCGTGCACCGCAGTGACGCGATGCTCGCCGGCGCCGGCGGCGTACGCCTGGACACCTCGTATTTCACCGCCGGCGGCAGCGCCCGCAGACCCGCGGTCCTGCTCGGCCACGGCTTCGGCGGCAGCAAGGCCGACGTGCGCGGCCAGGCGGAGTCGCTGGCCAGGCACGGCTATGCCGTGCTGACCTGGTCGGCCCGCGGCTTCGGGTCCTCCACCGGCACCATCGGGCTCAACGCGCCCGACGGCGAGGTCGCCGACGTCTCCCGGCTCATCGACTGGCTGGCCGCCCGCCCCGACGTGGAGCTGGACGCGCCCGGCGACCCGCGGGTCGGCGTCTCGGGCGTGTCCTACGGCGGCGCGATCTCGCTGCTGGCCGCCGGCCACGACCGCCGGGTCGACGCGATCGCACCGCGCGAGACGTACTGGAACCTCGCCGACGCGCTCTTCCCGAACGACGTCTACAAGAAGCTGTGGTCCGGCATCTTCTTCTCCTCGGGCTCCGCCGCGCTCCCGGGGGCCGCGCCGAAGGCGCCCCCGGCGGCGGGCGCCGCACCCGCCGACCCCCTGTGCGGCCGCTTCGCCCCCACCGTCTGCACGCTCTACCAGCGCGTCGCCACCGCGGGACGGCCGGACGCCGCGGCCCGCGCCCAGCTCGAAGCGCTCAGCCCGGCCGCGGTCGCGTCCCGTATCAAGGTCCCCGCGCTGATCGTGCAGGGCCAGACCGACTCGCTGTTCACGCTGGCCCAGTCCGACGAGATGGCCAAGGCGATCAGGGCGAACGGCGCACCCGTCGCCGTGGACTGGATCGCCGGCGGCCACGACGGCGGCGACACCGAGGACGCCCGGGTCGACGCCCGGGTCACCGCGTGGTTCGACCACTACCTCAAGCGCGACACCGGCGCCGGGACGGGCCCCGCCTTCCGCGTCACCCGCACCGGCGGCCTGAACTCCACCGACGGCAGCGTGGTGCTGCGCGGCGCCGGCGGCGACAGCTACCCGGGACTCGACGGTACGAAGGCCGCCCGGATCGAGCTGACCGGCCGCGAGCAGCGGATCACCAACCCGGCGGGCGGGGCGCCGCCCGCGGTCTCAGCGGTGCCCGGCTCCGGCGCGGTCAGCGAGCTGTCCTCGCTCGGCGCGGGCCTGTCGCTCGACATCCCCGGGCAGTACGCGCGGTTCGACTCGGCGCCGCTCACCGGCGGCACCCATCTGACCGGGGCGCCGACCGTGACCGTACGGGTCGCCACCGGCGCGCCCGACGCGGTGCTCTTCGGCAAGCTCTACGACGTCGCGCCCGGCGGCAAGGAGGTGCTGCCCGCCGCGCTCGCCGCCCCCGTCAGGGTGCCGGGATCGCGGGCCGGCAGCACCGTGACGCTGCAACTGCCCGCCGTCGACCACGACTTCGCCGCCGGCCACCGGATGCGCCTGGTGCTGGCGACGACCGACATGGGCTACGCCTCGCCGGCCGCGCCCGCGAGCGTGAGCGTGTCGCTGGTCTCGCCCGAGCTGACCGTGCCCGTCGACAGCGACCTCAGCGACGCCGCCGCCGCGCTGCCGTGGTGGGCCTGGGGGCTGCCGCCGCTGGCGCTGCTGGTCGCGGCGGTCCTGCTGCTCACCGGCCGCCGCCGGGTGCGCCCGCGGCCCGCCGACCCGGCGCTGGCCGCGGTGCCGTTGCAGATCACCGGGCTGAGCAAGCGCTACGCCAAGTCCGCCGACCGCTACGCCGTCCGCGACCTGTCCTTCCGCGTGGAGCCCGGCCAGGTGCTCGGCCTGCTCGGGCCGAACGGGGCGGGCAAGACCACCACCCTGCGGATGCTGATGGGGCTGATCCGCCCCGACGACGGCGAGATCCGGGTGTTCGGCGAGGCGGTGCGCCCGGGGGCGCCGGTGCTCTCCCGGCTCGGCGCCTTCGTGGAGGGCGCCGGCTTCCTGCCGCACCTGACCGGCCGGGCCAACCTGGAGCTCTACTGGCAGGCCACCGGGCGGCCGCCGCAGGACGCCATGCTGCCCGAGGCGCTGGAGATCGCCGGGCTCGGCGAGGCGCTGGAGCGGGCCGTGCGCACCTACTCGCAGGGCATGCGGCAGCGCCTCGCCATCGCGCAGGCCATGCTGGGCCTGCCCGACCTGCTGATCCTCGACGAGCCGACCAACGGCCTCGACCCGCCGCAGATCCGCGAGATGCGCGAAGTCCTGATCCGCTACGCGGCCGCCGGGCGCACCGTGATCGTCTCCAGCCACCTGCTGGCCGAGGTCGAGCAGAGCTGTACGCATCTGGTGGTGATGGATCGCGGGCGGCTGGTCACCGCGGGCCCGGTCGCCGACATCATCGGCTCGGCCGACACCGTGCTGGTCGGCGTGGACGGCGAGGTGCCGCAGAGCGTGGTCGACAAGGTCGCCGAGCTGCCCGGGGTGGCCACCGCGGTCCGCGAGGAGGACGGGCTGCTCGCGGTGCTCGACGGGCTGACCCCGGCGCGATTCGTGGCCGAACTCGTCCGGCTGGGCGTGCCGGTGGCCCGGGTCGGGCCGCACCGCCGCCTTGAGGACGCCTTCCTGACCCTGATCGGAGGCTCGGCATGAGCGCCGCACCCCCCGCCCCCGTGCCCGCCCCGGCGCCCTCGCGCGCCGCCGCGGCCGGCTACCGCCCCGGCCGTACGCTGCGGCTGCGGGTCGAGGCCCGCAGGCAGCTCCGCAGGCGCCGCACGATGATCGTGGCGGCGCTGCTGGCGGCGCTGCCGTTCATCCTGATCACCGCCTTCGCGATCGGCGGCACCCCCAAGGACGGGCGCAACGGCCCCACCCTGATCGACACCGCCACCGCCTCGGGCGGCAACTTCGCCGCGACCTGCCTGTTCGTCTCGGCGGGCTTCGTGCTGGTGGTGCCGGTCGCGCTGTTCTGCGGTGACACGGTCGCCTCGGAGGCGGGCTGGTCGAGCCTGCGCTATCTGCTGGCGGCGCCGGTGCCCAGGACCCGGCTGCTGAGCGTGAAGCTCGCGGTGGCGCTGGGCTTCAGCGCGGTCGCGCTGGTGCTGCTGCCCGCGGTCGCGCTGGCGGCCGGGACGGTGGCGTACGGCTGGGGCGACCTGGAGCTGCCCACCGGCGGGGCGCTGGGCGCCGGCGACGCGCTGCCGCGGCTGGCGATCGCGGTGGCGTACATCTTCGTCAGCCAGCTGGTCACCGCGGCGCTGGCGTTCTGGCTGTCGACGAAGACGGACGCGCCGCTGGGCGCGGTCGGCGGCGCGGTCGGGCTGACCATCGTCGGCAATGTGCTGGACGCGGTGACCGCGCTGGGCTCCTGGCGGGACGTGCTGCCCGCGCACTGGCAGTTCTCCTGGGCCGACGCCTTGCAGCCGTCGCTGGAGTGGACCGGCATGCTCCAGGGCGCGTCGGTGTCGGTGTCGTACGCCATCGTGCTGACCGCGCTGGCCTTCCGCGGCTTCCGCACCAAGGACGTCGTGTCCTGACCGGGGCCGGGGGCGCCGCCCGCGGATCCGGCATGTCCTGACGGCACGTAAACCGACGCCCAGTCATGTCATGGCCATGGAAGCGCAAAGGGAGGGCCATCCGGGTAGAACGACCCTACGGAAAACGGCGAAGGCTCTTGTCCCGGGCATGTTCTGTGGATGTGATCGCATCATCCGTCTCGTGCGGTCGTCCTCCACACAAGGAGAGTCCATGCGCAGAGTCAGTCCGCGGTCCACCGCCGCGGTCGCGGCGGCCGGGGCCACCGCCCTCACCGCCGCCGCCTTGATAGCCGCTCCGATCGGCGGTGCGGCGGCAGCCGCGCCGGCCGGTCGCCTGCCGGCCGTCAAGCCGGTCCCCGCGGTCGCCGGCCACCGGCTGATCCACGGGGTGAGCAGCCCGCTGAGCAGTGCACAGTGCCAGGCGGCCTGGGGTGTCAACTGCTACAGCCCGCTGCAGTACCGGCAGGCGTACGGCCTGAACCCGCTCTACCGCGCCGGCGTCACGGGCAGGGGCCGCACCATCGTCGTCGTGGACTCGTTCGGCTCGCCGACGATCCAGCACGACCTGGACGTCTACAGCGCCCAGTGGGGCATCAAGAGCTCCAAGGTGCGGGTCGTCAGGTGGGGCGACGTGCCGCCGTTCGACCCGACGAACCCGGACCACACCGGATGGGCCGGCGAGAGCACCCTCGACGTCGAGATGGCGCACGCGGTCGCGCCCGACGCGCACATCGTGCTGGTGGAGACCGGGGTCGCCGAGACCGAGGGCGTCACCGGGCTGCCGGAGATGATGGACGCCGAGAAATACCTGGTCGACCACGGGGTGGGCGACGTGATCACCCAGAGCTTCGGGGCGACCGAGAACACCTTCCCGGGCTTCGGCGAGGGCGACTTCTCCAGCATCCAGAAGCTGCGGTACGCCTTCCAGGACGCAGCCAGGCACGGTGTGACGGTGCTGGCCTCCTCGGGCGACGGCGGCGCGACCGACGCGATGGCGGACGGCGAGACGGACTACCCGTATCCGGTCAACTCCTGGCCGTCGGCGGACCCGCTGGTCACCTCGATAGGCGGCACCCAGCTGCACCTGGACGACGCGGGCAACCGCGTCGCGCCGGACAGTGTCTACAACGACTACGGAGCGGGCGGCGGCGGCCGGTCGCACGTCTTCGGCCGGCCCTCGTACCAGAACGGCGTCAAGAGCGTGGTCGGCGCCCGGCGCGGCACCCCGGACATCTCGATGGCCGCGGCGGTCGACGGCGGCGCGTGGGTGTATTCCAGCTACGACCCGACGGCCACCGGCTGGGACGTCTACGGCGGCACCAGCGAGGCCGGCCCGCTCTTCTCCGGCGTCATCGCGCTGGCCGACCAGCTCGGCGGGCACCGGGTGGGCGACATCCACCGGGCGCTGTACGCGCTGGCGAAGGGCAACACCAAATTCAGCGGCGTCGTGGACGTCAAGGACGGCACGAACAACTCCTACGACGGCGTGACCGGCTACACCGCGGTGAAGGGCTACGACATGGCGACCGGCGTCGGCACGCTGGACGCCTCGCGGTTCGTTCCCGCGCTCGCGCTGACCAGCTGGGGCCGCTGACCGGCACGGCGCCGTCGCGACTGGTCACCGCCGCGCCCGCCCCGGTGCGGCGGTGACCGCTGTGCCACCGGGTGCCGGAAAGGCCGGATTCGGTCCCCGGGTGGTCCAACCCCATTATCTGTTAGGACTCTTGACAGTTGGGTGGTCCAGACCAGCAGTATTGGTCCAGACCAGCAGACCGCCGTCTGCTGATCCCCCCACCTGGAAGGAGCGCGGTCCATGACCGGACCCGTTCGCAGACCCCGTTTCCGCGCACTGCTCACCGGCGTCGTCACCGCCGCCGCCTCGGCAGGGCTCGCCCTGACCGGCTCCGGCGCCGCGCACGCGGCCACCGCGCTGCCCAGCCACATAGCGGCGCCGTACTTCGAGGCCTACAACGGCGACAGCCTCTCCGGCCTCGCCTCGGCCTCGGGCAACAAGTACCTGACAATGGCCTTCATCCAGACCCAGTCGGCCGGCTCCTGCACCCCGTACTGGAACGGCGACAGCTCGATGCCGATCGCCCAGGCGAACTTCGGCGCCGACATCCACACCATCCAGGCCGGCGGCGGCAACGTCATCCCGTCCTTCGGCGGCTACGCGGCCGACAACGGCGGCACCGAGATCGCCGACAGCTGCACCAGTGTCAGCTCGATCGCCGCCGCGTACGAGAAGGTCATCACGACCTACGACATCAGCCGGATCGACCTGGACATCGAGGACAACTCGCTGACCAACTCGGCAGGCATCGACCGCCGCAACAAGGCCGTCAAGATGGTGCAGGACTGGGCGGCGGGCAACGGCCGCCCGATCCAGTTCTCCTACACCCTGCCGACCACCACCCACGGTCTGGAGGGCGGCTCCGTCGGCTCCGGCAGCGGCCTGGCCGTACTGCAGAACGCGGTGGGCAACGGCGTCAAGCTCGACGTCGTCAACATCATGACGTTCGACTACTACGACAACGCCAGCCACAACATGGCCAACGACACGCAGACCGCGGCCCAGGGCCTGCACGACCAGCTCGCCGTCCTCTACCCCTCGAAGACCGACGCGCAGCTGTGGAACATGGTCGGCGTCACCGAGATGCCCGGCATCGACGACTTCGGCGCCGCCGAGACCTTCACCACCGCCAACGCCACCTCGGTCTACAACTGGGCCGTGAGCAAGGGCATCAACACCCTGTCCTTCTGGGCGCTGCAGCGCGACAACGGCGGCTGCCCCGGCCAGGGCGGCTCCGACAGCTGCTCGGGCACCACCCAGAGCACCTGGCAGTTCAGCCACACCTTCGAGCCGTTCAACGGCGGCAGCACCCCGCCGCCGGCCAACGACTTCTCGGTGTCGCTGTCCCCGGCGTCCGCCACGGTCACTGCGGGCGGCTCGGCCACCTCCAGCGTGCACACCGCGGTCGCCGGCGGCTCCGCGCAGTCCGTGTCGCTGTCGGTCAGCGGCGCCCCGGCCGGGGTCACCGCCTCGGTCAGCCCCGGCTCGGTCACCGCGGGCGGCAACGCCACCCTGTCGGTGTCCACGACCGCCTCCGCGGTCTCCGGCAGCTACGCCCTGACGGTCACCGGTACGGCGGCGGGCGTCAGCCACTCGGCGACCTATACGCTGAAGATCACCGGCGGCACCACCGGCTGCACCGCGACACCGTGGAACAGCACGGCGGTCTACGTCGGCGGCAACACCGTCTCGTACGGCGGCCACACCTGGAAGGCCAAGTGGTGGACGACGGGCGAGACCCCCGGCACCACCGGTGAGTGGGGCGTATGGCAGGATCTCGGCGCCTGCTAGAGCCTGTCCGGTCGAGGAAAGCGGTCCGGCGGCCGGGCCGCCCCGGATTCGGGGTCCGGCCGCCGATCCTCTAAAGTCGCACCGACGTCTACGCGAATGTAGTCGGACTGTAGTCGGAGCGGGCCGGGCCAGTACCGGCAGACCAGGGGACAGGACCACCCATGAGTGCCATCGGCGTCGGCCAGGCCGTCATCCTCGGAGTCGTGGAAGGGGTCACCGAATTCCTGCCGGTCTCCTCCACCGGGCATCTGAAGCTGGCCGAGGGCCTGATGAACATCAAGGTGGACGACGACGCCGTCGTCGGCTTCACCGCGGTGATCCAGGTCGGCGCGATCGCCGCGGTCTTCGTCTACTTCTTCAAGGACATCATGCGGTTCGTCGGCGCCTGGCTGCGCGGGCTGACGAACCGCGCGGAGCGCGACAACCACGACTACAAGTTCACCTGGTGGGTGATCTACTCCACGATCCCGATCGTGATCGTCGGCCTGGCGGCCAAGCGGCTGATCGACGGACCGCTGGGGTCGCTGTGGGTGGTCGCCCTGTCACTGATCGGCGGCAGCATAGTGATGTGGGTCGCCGAGCAGATGGCCAGGTTCAAGCGCGGCGAGCAGGACGTGACGTTCAAGGACGCCATGTACGTCGGCAGCTCGCAGATCCTGGCGCTGCTCTTCCCCGGCTTCTCCCGCTCCGGCGCGACCATCTCCACCGGGCTGATCCGCGACCTGGACCGGTTGGCGGCCACCCGGCTGTCGTTCTTCCTCGGCCTGCCCGCGCTCACCGGCGCCGGGCTCTACGAGCTGAAGGACGCCACCGGCGGCGGGGTGAGCACCACCGCGCTGGGCGTCGGCACCCTGGTGTCCTTCGTGGTGGCCTACGGGTCCATCGCCTGGCTGCTGCGCTTCGTCGCGCGGCACTCCTTCAACTCCTTCGTGATCTACCGGATCGTGGTCGGCTTCATCATCATCGGACTGCTCGTGACCAACGTCCTGGACGCCTGACCAGCGCCGCAACGCACCGCACAGGGCCGGGCCTTGGTGCCCGGCTCTTGCTGTCACCGCATAATTCACGACTTATTTTTTGATGTGTATTGACTCCCCGACAGGCGGCCCCTAGCGTCCAGACCGCATCGCGACCCCACAACGCGACGAGGAGACTCGTGTGACCCAGGTACCCGCCGGGCCCGGCACGCCGGCCCGCACCCCCCGCCACCGGAGACGAACGGCCGCCCTCGCGGCGGCGCTCCTGATACCGGTCGGCGCAGGCATCGCACTGGTCTCCGCCCCCGACGCCGGGGCCGCGACCATCCCGACCGCCCCGGCCACCGTGACCGGCGTCGGCAGCGGCAAGTGCGTGGACGCCCGTGCCGCCGCCACCGCCGACGGCACCGCCGTCCAGCAGTACACCTGCAACGGCAGCACCGCGCAGCAGTGGCAGTTCACCGCCACCGACAGCGGCTACTACCGGATCGGCGTCGCCTCGGCCCCCAGCCAGGTCTGGGACGTCACCGACGTGTCCACCGCGGACAGCGCGCTGACCCAGCTGTGGCTGTACGGCGGCGGCGCCAACCAGCAGTGGCAGCCGGTCGCCGAGTCCAGCGGCGCCTTCCACTTCGTCAACCGCAACAGCGGCAAGTGCCTCGACGTGCCCGGCGCCTCCACCGCCGACAGCGTCCAGCTCCAGCAGTACACCTGCAACGGCAGCGCGGCGCAGTCCTTCAACGTCAGCGGCTCCGGCGGCGGCACCACCACCCCGCCGCCCTCCGGCGGCGACCCCGACCTCGGGCCCAACGTGGTCACCTTCGACCCGTCGATGTCGGCGTCCTCGATCCAGTCCCGGCTGAACACCGTCTTCAACCAGCAGCAGACCAACCAGTTCGGCGGCCAGCGCTACGCCGTGCTGTTCAAGCCCGGCACCTACAGCGCCGACGTCAACGTCGGCTTCTACACCCAGGTCGCGGGCCTCGGCCTGAGCCCCGACGACGTCACCATCAACGGCGCCGTGCACGCGGAGGCCGACTGGTTCCAGGGCAACGCCACCCAGAACTTCTGGCGGGACGCCGAGAACATGTCGGTCAACCCCACCGGCGGCACCGACCGCTGGGCCGTCTCGCAGGCAGCGCCCTACCGGCGGATGCACGTACGCGGCAACCTCGCGCTGGACGACGGCGGCTGGTCGAGCGGCGGCTTCATCTCCGACACCAAGGTCGACGGCCAGATCCGCTCCGGCTCCCAGCAGCAGTTCCTCACGCGGGACTCGACGATGGGCAGCTGGTCGGGCTCCAACTGGAACATGGTCTTCGTCGGCGACCAGGGCGCCCCCGCCCAGTCCTTCCCGACCTACACCACGGTCGCCTCCTCGCCCACCATCCGCGAGAAGCCGTTCCTGTACATCGACAGCGCCGGCAAATACCAGGTCTTCGTGCCCGCCCTGCAGTCCAACGCCTCCGGCACCACCTGGAGCGGCAAGACCCCGCAGGGCCAGTCGCTGTCGATCGACCAGTTCTACGTCGTCAAGCCCGGCGCCACCGCGTCCGACATCAACGCGGCCCTCGCGGCGGGCAAGAACCTGCTGGTCACCCCCGGCGTCTACCACCTCAACCAGACGCTGAACATCACCCGCCCCGACACCGTCGTGCTGGGCATGGGCCTGGCCACCCTGGTGCCTGACAACGGGATCACCGCGATCAGCACCTCCGACGTGGACGGCGTCAAGCTGGCCGGCCTGCTGATCGACGCGGGCACCACCAACTCCCAGCAGCTGATGCAGATCGGCCCGGCCGGCTCGTCCGCGAACCACGCGGCCGACCCGACCAGCCTGTCCGACGTCTTCTTCCGGATCGGCGGCGCCACCGTCGGCAAGGCCACCCAGTCCCTGGTGATCAACAGCGGCAACACGATCATCGACCACACCTGGATCTGGCGGGCCGACCACGGCAACGGCGGCACGGTCGGCTGGGGCACCAACACCGCGGACACCGGCCTGGTCGTCAACGGCGCCAACGTGACGGCGTACGGCCTGTTCGTGGAGCACTTCCAGAAGACCCAGGTGCTCTGGAACGGGCAGGGCGGCAGAACGTACTTCTTCCAGAACGAGATGCCCTACGACCCGCCCAACCAGAGCTCCTGGATGAACGGTTCGTCCCAGGGCTACCCCGCCTACAAGGTCGCCGACTCGGTCACCAGCCACGAGGCCTGGGGCCTGGGCAGCTACTGCTACTTCAGCGCCAACCCGTCGGTGGTCTCCGCCAACGCCTTCCAGGTGCCCAACACCTCCGGCGTGAAGTTCCACGACATGGTGACCGTCTCGCTGGGCGGCACCGGCACCATCGGCCACGTCATCAACACCACGGGTGCCGCCGTCAACAGCGGCCACCAGGTGACGGACCTGACCAGCTACCCGTAAGGGACAGCGCGACAGGAAGGGGCCGGCCCGGGACCGCAGCGTCCCGGGCCGGCCCCTTCCCGCGTCCCGCCGGCCTCGGCGCGGGCGGTCGGGGACGGAGAGAACCCGGCCGACCCATCCCCCCACGGGTGGGCCGGCCGGGCGTATCGGGCCGCGTGACGCGGTCCTCGGTGGCGGCGGCGCCGCGTCAGGTCAGCGTCGCCGCCACCGGGTCCCAGGCCTCCGGCAGGACCGGCACCGCGGGGGCGCCGGACTCCAGCGGGAGGACGGTGTGCTGCGCGGCGGACTCGGTGATCGTGGACATCAGCTCCAGCACGTGCTGCGCCAGCTCGCCCGACGCGCGGTGCCCGGTGCCGCCGCGGATCGCGCGGGCCATGTCCAGGACGCCCGTGCCGCGGCCCGCGAGGGAGCCGGTCACCGGCAGGTCCCGCCAGGTCTCCTCGCCGAACGCCTGGACCTGGAGCGGCCCCGCGAAGGTGTTCGGGTCGGGCAGCGACAGCGTGCCCTCGGTGCCGGTGATCTCGATCATCCGGCGCGGCACCGACGAGTCGAAGCTGAAGGTCGCCGACGCGCTCGGGCCGCTCGCGAAGTCCAGCAGCGCCTGCACATGCGTCGGCACCTCGACCGCGAAGGACGTGCCCGCCTTCGGTCCCGAGCCGATCACCCGCTCGGCGCGCGCCTGCCGGGCCGTCGCCGACACCCGGCTGACCGGGCCGAACAGCGCGACCAGCGCCGTCAGGTAGTAAGGGCCGATGTCGAACAGCGGCCCGGCGCCGTACTGGAAGAGGAATTCCGGGCTCGGGTGCCAGCTCTCCGGACCCGGGCCCTGGGTCACCGCGGTCACCGCGACCGGCTCGCCGATCACCCCGGCGGCCACCGCCCGCGCGGCGGACTGGAGTCCGGCGCCCAGGAAGGTGTCCGGCGCGCTGCCCACCCGCAGGCCCGCGGCCTGCGCCTCGGCCAGGATCTTCGCCCCGTCGGCCGGCGCGAGCGCCAGCGGCTTCTCGCCGTAGACGTGCTTGCCGGCCTGGAGCGCCGCGCTCGCGACCTCGGCGTGGGCGGCCGGGATGGTGAGGTTGACGACGATCTCGACCTCGGGGATCGCCAGCACCGAGCCGACGTCGCCCGCCGCGGGCACCCCGTGGGCCTCGGCCGCGGCCTTGGCCCGCTCGACGTCCAGGTCCGCGACCGCGAGCACCTTCACGTCGGGGAAGGTCGACAGCGCCGTCAGGTACTGCTTGCTGATCACCCCGGCGCCGATCAGAGCGATCCCGACAGGACCGTTGGTCATGACCGCCCCTCGAGTGCCGTCAGGTAGGCGTGGCTCTCGGCGACGGCCTCGAAGACGTCGCCCGCGCAGGTGTCCAGCTCGACGATCCGCACCGCGTCGGGCGCCCCCGCGAGGATCGACGGCACGTCGATGACGCCCTGCCCGACCGCGGTGTGCGGCTCGCCCTTGACGCCGGGGCCGTCCTTGACGTGCAGCGCCAGCACCCGGTCGCCCAGCGAGCGCAGCAGCTCGGGCACGTCGGCGCCGCCCACGGCCGCCCAGTAGGTGTCGACCTCGAGGAAGACCTCGGGCGCCAGCAGGTCGGCGAGCTCCTCCAGGGCGGTACGGCCCTCGAAGCGCGGCTCGATCTCCCACCAGTGGTTGTGGTAGCCGATCCGCATCCCGTGCTCGGCGGCCTTGGCCGCGAAGCCGTTGAGCTGGTCGGCGACCCGCCGCAGCCCGTCGCGGGTGGTGAACTCGTCGTGGTCGATCCCGCCGGGGATGATCGCCAGGTCGGTGCCGACGGTGCCGACCGCGTCGAACACCTCCCCGGCGTCCTTGCTGAACAGCGCGTACGCGTGCGTGCTGGTGACGCTCAGCCCCAGCTCGTCCGCGGTCTTGCGGAAGCCGGCCGGGTCCGCGGTCGGGTCGTAGGGCTCCACCGAGCGGTAGCCGATCTCGGCGAGCCGGGTCAGCGTGCCGTCGCGGTCGGCGGCCATCTGGTCCCGGAGGGTGTAGAGCTGGATGCTCAGGGGCGTTGCCATCGAAACGATGCCTCCTGGAAATGCGGCAGGTGCGGTGCGGGCGGAGCGGGTGCGGCCCGGCGGA
The DNA here is from genome assembly GCA_036015235.1 of Streptomyces sp. NBC_00433. Lineage (NCBI taxonomy): Bacteria > Bacillati > Actinomycetota > Actinomycetes > Kitasatosporales > Streptomycetaceae > Streptomyces > Streptomyces sp. NBC_00433. Next base: position 8,035,894 of record CP107926.1, read on the forward strand.
GCCGCGGGTGCGGTCTTGGCGTGTCAGCCCACGATGAGCGGGCGCAGAGTGCGGTGGGCGATCTCCAGCCCCTGGGTGGTCCTGGCGGTGTCCCCGCTCCACACGGGGTCCTCGTGCTCGACGGACAGCACCCCGGTGAAGCCGCCCTCGTAGAGCGTGTCCACGATCCGGCGCCAGTCCACGTCGCCGAGCCCCGGCACCCGGTAGCGCCACCAGCCGCTGTCCCAGCCGTCGGCGCGCTCGACCGTACGGCCGAAGAAGCCGTAGCGGTCCCTGGCCCGCGGGTCGAGCTGGGCGTCCTTGGCCTGGGCGTGCGGGATGCGGTCGACGTACGGGCGCAGCGCGGCCACCGGGTCGATGCCCAGCCACAGCAGGTGCGAGGGGTCGTAGTTGAGGTAGAGCCCGAGGCCGAACATCCACTCCCACAGCTCGGGGGAGTAGGCCAGGTTGCCCGGGTAGCCGTCGGGGTGCCAGCCCTCCATCACGCAGTTCTCGATGATGATCCGCACCCCGCGCTCGCCGGCGTACTCCACCAGCGGCGGCAGCTCGCGCTCGGCCAGCGCGATGTTCTCCTTCACCGAAAGGCCCGGGTGGCGGCCGATGAAGGTGCCGACGTAGTCCACGCCGAGCAGCGCGGCCGCGTCGACGTTCGCCCGTACGTGGGCGGCGATCTCGGACCTGCGGGCGGTGTCGGGGTGCAGGTTGTTCTCGTAGTAGGCCAGCGCCGACAGGGTCAGCCCGTGCCGGTCGAACAGCGCGCGCACCTCGTCGGCCTGCCGCTTGCCGAAGGCGGTGACGTCGATGTGGCTGGCCTCGAAGTCCCGTGACCCGGTGGACGGCCAGGTGGCCACCTCCAGCGCCTGGTAGTCGTGCGAGGCCGCCCACGCGGCGATCTCGTCGAGCGGCAGCTGCGGAAGGCAGGCGGTCAGAAAGCCCAGCTTCATGTCAGGAGACCTCTTTCCAGGACCGGTCCGCCGCCGACTCCAGTACGGCCTCGGTGAGGCGCACCATGCGGGCGGCGTCGTCGAAGGTGGGGAAGGCCCCACCGGTGCCGTCCTCGCGGACGGCGGCGTGCACATCGCGGACGAAGGCGGCGAAGCAGTCGAGATAGCCCATCGGGTGCCCGCCGGGCACCACGGACAGGCGGGCGGCGGCGGGGGACAGCACGGCGGGGTCGCGCTGCACCACGGCATTCTCCCCGCGGCTGCCGACGAAGAGCGTCTCCGGGTTCTCCTGGTCGAAGGCCAGCGACGTGGCGCTGCCGTCCACCTCGAACCACAGCCGGTTCTTCCGGCCGGGCGAGATCTGCGAGACCGTCACCGTGCCGGTGGCGCCGCGGTCGGTGCGGAAGAGCAGCTGCACCGCGTCCTCGGTGGCCGGTACCCCGCCGTCCCTGGCCAGCGTCCGGCTGGCCGCGGTCAGCTCGCCGATCCGGTGCCCCGTCACCCACTCGACCAGGTCGCACCAGTGCGAGCCGATGTCGGCGAAGGCCCGGGACGGGCCGCCGGCGACCGCGTCGACCCGCCAGTTGGTGTCGCCGGGCAGCGACAGCCAGTCCTGCAGGTAGTGGCCGTGCACCAGCCGTACGTCGCCGGCCCGGCCGTCCCGCACCCGCTCCCGCGCCTCGGCCGCCATCGGGTGGTAGCGGTAGACGAAGGGCACCGCGGCCACCCGCCCGGACTCCGCCGCGAGCGCGGCCAGCGCGTCCGCGGTCGCCGACGACGTGGTCAGCGGCTTCTCGCAGACCACGTGCTTGCCGGCCCGCAGGGCGAGTTCGGCCAGGCCGGCGTGCGCGTCGTTGGGCGTGCAGATGTGCACCACGTCGACGTCGTCGCTGGTGACCAGCTCCTCCGAGGTGTCGAAGGCCCGCTCCACGCCGAGCGCGGCCGCCGCCTCCTTGGCCCGCGCCGGGGTCGAGGCGCTCACGCCGACCACCGGCGCACCGGTGCGGCGCACGGCGTCCAGATGCACACGTCCGATCATCCCCACGCCGGCTATCGCCGTACGCAGTGACGAATGCGACGCGGTCGTTGACATACCGCCCACAAATGGCCTCCCATTCCGCTTGCTTGAAACGCTAGCCATCGATGTTTCGGTTGACAATGGCAAGATTTACGCTAACTTCTGTCATAAATACGCCGGACGACAGCCCGACGAAAGGCAGCCCCCGAGGTGACCGCAACAAGCGACCGGCAGTTGACCGCGCTCAGCGAACTCGCCGGCCTGGTGGCCGGCGGCGTCACCCGGCGCGCCCAACTCGCCACCGCCACCGGCCTGTCACGCGCCGCCGTCGCCCAGCGCGTCGACCTGCTGATCGCCAAGGGCCTGCTGGTCGAGACCGGCACCGTCGCCACCGAACGCGGCCGGCCCCCGCTCACCCTGCGGCTCGCCTCCGCCAACGCCGTGGTCGGCGCGGTCGACCTCGGCGCCACCCACAGCACCGTCGCCGTCGCCGACCTCGGCGGCACCGTCCTCGCCGAGGCCACCGAGGACCTCGACATCAACGACGGCCCCGAAGCCGTCCTCACCGGCCTGCACAAGCAGCTCGGCCGGCTGCTCGCCGACGCGGGACACCCCGCCGAGCACGTACGGGCCATCAGCATCGGCCTGCCAGGACCGGTCGAGGCCAGCACCGGCACGGTCATCCGCCCGCCGATCATGCGCGGCTGGGACGGCTACCGCGTACCGTCCTTCTTCGCCGACCGCTACCGGGCCCCCGTCCTGGTCGACAACGACGTCAACATGATGGCCCTGGGCGAGTACGGCCACCGCCCGGCCACCGCGCACCTGCTCTACGTCAAGGTCGGTACCGGCATCGGCTGCGGCATCGTCTCCGGCGGCGTCGTGCACCGCGGCGCGACCGGCGCCGCCGGCGACATCGGCCACATCCGGCTGCCCGGCCACGACGAGGTGCTCTGCCACTGCGGCAACACCGGCTGCGTCGAAGCCGTCGCCTCCGGCGCCGCCATCGCCGCGACCCTCCGCGAGGCGGGCCTGCCCGCCGAACACGCCGCCGACGTCGTCCGGCTGGTCGCCGCAGGCGACCCGCTGGCCCGCCGCCAGGTCCGGCTGGCCGCCCAGCGGCTCGGCGACGTCATCGCCACGCTGGTCAGCTTCTACAACCCCGACACCATCGTGCTCGGCGGCAGCATCGCCAGCCTGCACGACGACCTGCTCGCCGACATCCGCGCCGCCGTCTACCGCCGCGCCCTGCCGCTGGCCACCCGCACCGTCGCCATCGAGACCACCCTGCTCGGCCGCCGGGCCGGCATCGAGGGCGCCCGACGCCTCGCCGTCCAGCACCTGCTCTCCCCCGAGGGGATCGGCCAGATGCTCGGCGGCCACTGAGGGCTGTCCCGCTGATCCCCGGCGGGCGCGCGACGACAGCTACGGCACCTCGCTGCGTTGTCGGGCTCGCCCGAACACGACCCGGTATGAGGGCGGCCCTTCGCCTTGCGATGTACCGCGTCTGACGCCGCGCGCTGGTCCACCGCGGATTACGGGACAGCCCTCAGACGCCCCCGACGACGGGCCCTGGAGTGTGCGGAGAATACGACAACGGCGCCTCCTCGATTGCGCCTTTCACAGAACCACCGCCGACCGCCGCGACGGATGGGCATTCTGGTGCCATGGAGTTCTCCGCCGACGACACCACCGCCCTCCGGACCATCCCGGTCACCGCCCCGGAGTCCCCGGTCGCGGCACTCGCCGACGTGGAGGCGTGGAAGGCACGCAAGACGTACCCTTCCATGCTCTTCGCCGGCGGCCCGGTCTTCGGAGTCGCCCGCGAAAGACCCCCCGGCGGCTGGGTGCTCCAGCCCTACTTCAGCGGCCTCGCCCCGCAGGACGCCAGGGACGGCCTCGGCTCGTACTTCCGCCGCGTCGCCAAGGAGACCCGCGACAGCGGCGACCCGAGACAGGCCGCCGAATACCACGCCGCCGGCGAACTGCTCGACTGGGAGGCGCTCAACGACCTCACCGTCTGCGGATGCCGCTACCGCCTCGTCCGGGCCGAGCGCTTCATCCGCATGGGCCCCGACGGCCCAGAACCCCCCCGCGTCACCGACCCCGACCCCAGCGAGCCCGGCGAGTCCTACGACGGGCACGACCCGGCCGCGGGCCTGATCATCGACCCCTACGACGCCACGGGTGTCTCCGACGGCATACTCAAGGCCGAACTCCTCGCCGCCCTGCGCAAACACGGGACGGTGCCGAGCGCCGTGCGCGACGACTCGCGCAGCGCCGCGGTCGCCTACCCCGGCGGGGTGCTCCTGCCCGCCACCTTCATGACCGCCGAGCGCGAGGGCGACCAGTGGCGGCCCGGCTCCAGCGGCACCGCCACGACGCCGCAGTCCGCGCGCGACGGCCTGGCCATGCAGCTGCGCGTCATGGTCCCCTGGCAGCGCGACCTCACCGCCGAGCAGCGCGCCGTCTACAACGACGCGGCCGATCGGCTCGACGCCGAGCGCTGCGACGAACTCGACGTCGCCGGGCGCCACTTCCGCATAGTCCGCGTCGAACGCCTGGTCCGCCTCGGGCCGGACGGGCCCGAGGGCCCCCGGCCCTCCGACCCCGATCCCGTGCCGCCGGTCATGGTCCAGGACCGTGAGCTGCGTGCGCAGGGCGTGCCGCGGGACGAGGAGGATTCCTCGGCGGAGGAGCTGGACGAGAGTACGCAGAAGTTCCTGCGGCTCTTCGAGGAAGAACGGCGCCGCCGGGAGGCTCTGCGCCGCCCCTGACCCCCTCCCACCCCTGCGGGGTGCGGCCCCCACCTCCCGGCGCCGTTCTCCCCCAGCGCTTCGCCTGGGGGTACCCCCGCGCGCCCCTGGGTGATTGCCCCTTGCGGTGCGGTGCGTTGCTTGCTTGCGCGTGCATCGTGATGGGGCGCGCAGTTCCCCGCGCCCCTTTGGGCCCGGCGTCCTCCTGCGCCCGGCGTTGGCCCCTGCCAGGTTCCCTCTGCGTAGGAGGGTGAGCGTTTTTCAGGGGCGCGGGGAACCGCGCGCCCCGCCGACGAGGCGGGAAAGGAAGCAACGCCACAGCAAGTGGCAATCACCCAGGGGCGCGTGGGGGTGCCCCCGGGCGAAGCGCTGGGGGAGAACGGAGCGACCAGCCACGACGGCAGCCAGGCAAGCGATGCATCGCACGGGGCAGCCACCCCGGGGCGATTACGGGGCGGAGGTCGGGAGGGGGAGCCCCAGGGAGTGGAGGTTGGCGTAGGTGCGCCATGGGCGCCAGTGGGGGGAACGGGCGGAGCCCGGGGGGAGGGGGACGTCGGGGTCGCCCAGGGCTCGCATGCGGATGGCGGACGCCATGCGCCGGGTCACCCCGGGGAGGGCGAGGAGGACGCGCTCGGCCTCGTCACGGTCGGCCCCCGGGTCGAGCCGGAGGACCCCTTCGGCGAGGGCGCGGGCGACGACCCGCACCGTGGACCGAACGTCGGCGCCCACCGACGTGAGATCGGCCGCCGCGAGGTCCGCGGGCCGCGGGAAGAGGTGGGTCAGGCCGCCGCTGGGCGCGGCGAGCGGCGAACCGTACGCGGCCACGACGGCGGCGGACACCGCGGCGTCACCGATGACCGCACGCAGCGCGTATTCCTCCGGGTCGGCGGTGCCCGGTGCCCGCAGCCCCGGCCGCAGGGCGACGGATCCGGCCAGTTCGGGATCGGCCCCGAGCCGCTCGGCGACCGCGTAGGGGTCGGCGTCGAGGTCGAGGAGGCGCCGCATCCGCTGCGTCGCGGTGGTGAGGTCGCGCAGGTCGCCGAGGTGCAGCCGGCAGTCGAGCCAGCCGCCGCGGCCGGGCCGTTCCGCGACCTCGGCGACGCCGAAGCCCCGCGGCAGCCGCAGCGTACGGCGATACGTACGCGAGCCCGGCTCGCCGGTGACCTCCTCGACTCCGGCCACGACACGCGCGGCGAGGTGGTCGAAGACCTGCGCGGAGTCGTAGGCGCCGCGGTAGGCGAGCCGCAGCGGCACGCCGGTCGCCGTGCCGCGGTCGCCGACCGGGCCCGCGGGCGCGGCGTCGGCGTCGGCTACGGAGCCGAAGCGGGAGGCGCGGCCGGGGCGGGCGGCCCGCAGCTCGGTGGGGGTGGCGGCGTAGATATCCCTGATGGTCTCGTTGAACTGCCGCACGCTGGCGAAGCCGGCGGCGAAGGCGATCTCGGCCGCCTGCAGGGAGGTGGTCTGGAGCAGCACCCGCGCGGTGTGGCCGCGCTGGGCGCGGGCCAGCGCGATGGGCCCGGCGCCCAATTCGGCGTTCAGCTGCCGCTGCACCTGGCGGGCGCTGTAGCCGAGCCGGGTGGCCAGGCCCGCGACGCCCTCGCGGTCCACGACGCCGTCGCCGATGAGCCGGATCGCCCGGCCGACGACGTCGGCCCTGGCGTTCCAGTCCGCGGACCCCGGCACCGCGTCGGGCCTGCACCGCCGGCACGCCCGGAATCCGGCGCCCTGCGCGGCGGCGGCGGTCGGGAAGAAGGACACGTTCGCCCGCTTGGGCGTGACCGCGGGGCAGCTGGGCCGGCAGTAGATCCCGGTGCTCGACACGGCGAAGAAGAACGCGCCGTCGAACCGCGCGTCCCGGCTCCGCACCGCCTCGTATCTGCTGTCCTCGGTCGTCATGCGTCCATTATGACCGGCTTCAGCCTTCCTGGCTGGCGGATATCGGACGCCGCGCCACGACGGCCGCCGCTCAGCGCGGGCGGACTGTGCGCGGCCCGACGCACCGGGCGCCCGCCGCCTCGACGCGGGCGCGCAGGCCGCGGTCGGCGGTGACGACCAGGCACGGGCGGCCCGCCGCGCCGGCGGCGAGCGCGGCGATCAGGTCGTCGCCGCTGCCGGGGGCCTCCTCGACGCGGACGCCCGGGACGGCGGGAACACCGCGGGCCGCGCCCTCGGTCACCAGCACGATGTCGAGCGGCACGCCGACGGCCCACTGCGGGGCGCCGACCTCCGCGGGGAGGCCTGCCGCGGCCAGCGGGACCAGGTGGTCGCGGAGCCGGGTCGCGGCGCCTCTGCGGTCCCGCCACCAGCCGTCGGGCACCGAGCCGACGACGTTCGCGCCGTCCACGACGAGCAGCGGCGCCGGCCCGGTCACGACCCGCCGCCGGGCAGGTGCGGGAAGCGGAATTCGCTGCGGCCGCGCAGGACCTCGCCGGGACGCAGGACCGTCGGGGGGTAGCCGGGCCGGTTCGGCGATTCGGGCAGGTGCTGGGTCTCCAGGCACACCGCGCTGTGCGGGCCGTAGCGGCGGCCGTCGGCCCCGGCGAGGGAGCCGTCGGGCTTGTTGGCGGTGTGGACCTGGATGCCGGGCTCGGTGGTGCGCACCTCCAGCGTCCTGCCGCTGCCCGGGTCGTGGAGCGCCGCGGCGGTCCGCGGCGCCGCGGGGTCGGCGGGCGGCCGCAGCACCCAGCAGTGGTCGTACCCGTCGGCGGCCTTGACCCGCGGGTCGGGCGCGCGCAGCCCGTCACCGATCGGGTGTGCGGTGGTGAAGTCGAACGGCGTGCCCGCCACCCGCTGTTGGGGCCCCCACGGAATGGACTCGGTGGAGACCGGCAGGAAGCTGTCGGCGTCGATACGCAGCATGTGCCGCAGTATCCCGCCGGACGCCTCCCGCGGCGCGTCGTCCGGGGCTCCTGTTCCCGCCAGGTCGAAATACGCGTGGTTCGTGAGGTTCGCCACCGTCGGCCGGTCGGTGCGCGCCCCGAAGCTCAGCGCCGGCGTCCCGGCCGCGCCGAGCGCGTAGGTGGCGGTGACGTCCAGCGCTCCGGGGAAGCCCATGTCGCCGTCGGGGCTGTGCAGGGCCAGCCGGAGGGCGCCAGGGAGGGGGCGGCCTGCCAGGGGCGGTGGTGGCGGCCGTCGAGGAGGAAGCGGGCGCCGCCGATGCGGTTGGCGTAGCGGCCGATGTGGCGGCTGATCTGAGGCGCCGTCAGCAGGGCCGGCGCCAGGCGTCGAGCGCCAGGTGCTTGCGCATCGAGCTGAAGCCCGACCTCTTCGCCGCGGGGCAGAACCGGGCGGGCTCCAGCTCGTATTCGACGTGGAAGACCGGCTTGCCCGCCGCGACGAACGGCGACAGCCGCCCGCACTCGCCGTACTGCGCGCACTGCTCGTCGACCGAGAAGTCGAAGTCCGGCAGCAGCTCGCGTACTTGGCCGAGGTCGTTCTTGAGCCCGACGGCGAGCCCGCGCTCGTGGGCGAGCCCGGCGATCATGCGGTTGTACGCGAGCTGGTCGGCGGCCGTCAGCGGGAAGCCGGTGGTGTTGGCGTAGCCCTCCAGGAGATCGGGCTCGACCGCGTCGAAGCCCTTGGCGCGGCACATGTCGAACCTGGCCGCCATCAGCGGCCGCAGCCGGTCGACCGCCCGGATGTCCAGCCAGCGCTCGCCGTTCCAGCCGTCGCCGCGGCCGAGCAGCGCGGCGGGGAAGGCCTTCGCGTCCGGCCGGAAGGACTCCCACGCACCGGCGTTGACATAGCAGATCACCCGCCGCCCGTCGCGGTGCAGCCGCGCGACGACGGAGGCGTCGTTCTCGAACCCGTCGATGTCGTAGACGGGGACGTCGACGGAGGTGTCGACGGTGCCGCTGAGCTGCCACTGCCAGGCGACCCCGGGCCGCGGCTGCCAACGACCGCCCCGCACTGCCCTCTTGGTCGCGGACGGGGACGGGGGCCGGGAGTCGGACGGGGAGGCGGAGGGGGACGGTGTCGTGGGCCGGGCCGGGTGGGGGGATGCCGTCGTCGGACGGGCGTCGTCGCGGCCGCCGGGAGCGGAGCAGGCCGCCGCCGCGAGCAGCAGCACGCCCGCGACGACGGGCCCGAGCCCGCGGGCGGCCGCGGCGGCCCCGGGGGCCCGGCCGGTCACGCGGCGCCCGCCGGGACGTGCTGCCAGGGGTTCGGCGGGCCGCCGGGCACCGCGCAGTGGACGGCCGCGCCCCGCCCCGCGGCCGTACGCGCCACCGCCCGCGCGGCCGCGGCGCCGGGCACGCCGTAGACCAGGTGGCAGAAGCGGGCCGGGGAATGGGCGGCCGTCCAGCCCGGGACGGTCGCCGCGGCATAGTCCGTCCAGCTGCCCTCGTAGGTCACCAGCAGGTCGCCCACCGCCGCGTAACCCGGGTCCGGATGCACCCCCGGGTTCAGCACCGCGGTCCGCGCGCCGTCGCGCCGGGCGGCCGTCACCAGCCGCCGGTAGTACGGCAGCCGGTCGCGCCCCGCCGCGGCCCGGTCGAAGAACACCCCGCTGACCCCGTACCACTCCCGGTGCCGGCGCACGTCGCGCTCGACCTCCTGGGCGGGCCGGGTCGCGTAGTCGGTGTCCACATAGCCGAACAGCCGCACCCCGGCCGCCCGCAGCCGCTCCGCCGCCGCGGCGACCACGGCGTCGGGCCGCCCGTGCCCCGGGCCGTCGGCGACATTGACGACCACCCCGTAGAGCCGCCCCGCCGCCCGCTCCAGCGCCCGCCAGGCACCCGGGTCGACGGCGGGATGCACGTACAGCGGTACGAGCAGCGACCGGGCGGGCACGACGGACCCCGCCACGGGCGCCGGTAGCGGAGCGGCAGCGTAAGGCCCCGCGGTGTGCGGCGGTACGCCCGCGGATGCGGCCGTCACGCCGGGGCGCCGGCGGTCGGGGCGGGGGCCCGGCACAGGGCCGCCAGCGCGTCGTGCAGGGTGCGGATCGGCTGCCAGCCCAGGGCGGCCGCGGCCAGCGAGATGTCCGCGCGGACCCAGGAGACCGAGGCCGAGCGCTCCGAGCCCGCGCCCGACTCCTCGATCCCGCCGGTGTATCCGCACATCCGGGCCAGTTCGGCGGCCAGGTCCCGCACCGCGGTGGCCTGCCCCGAGCCGACGTTGAGCACCGGCGGGAGCGGGCCGGTTGCGGTCGCGGCTCGGGCCACCGCTTCGGCCACGTCCGTCACGTCCACGAAGTCACGGTACGCGCCCAGGTCGCCGGCGGTGACCGGCCCGTCCGGCGGCGCGCCGCGGAAGGCGGCGGCGAGCCGGCCCGGAAGCCCGGACACGGGGGCGCCGGCGCCGACGGGGTTGAAGACCCGCAGCACCACCGCGTCGAGCCCGGAAGAGGCCACCGCGAAGGTGCCCGCGAGTTTCGTGGCGCCGTAGACGCCGGTGGGCCGGGGGGTGGCCGACTCGCTGAGCGCCGTCCCCGGCACCCCCGGGCCGTACTCGGCCGCCGAACCCAGCTGCACCAGCCGGGCCTTGGGCACCGCCGCGGCCATCGCCTCGCAGAGCGCCGCGGCCCCGCGCGCGTTGACCGCCGCCAGCGCGCTCGCCGGACCCGCCGTGAGCCCCGCGCAGTTGACGACCACGTCGGGGCCGAGCGCCGCGAGCCCGCCGGCCAGCAAGTCCACCGGCACCGTGCCCAGGTCGACGGGCAGGTCGGGTGCCCGCCGCCCGCCGGTGGCCGACCGCCCGCCGTGCAGCACGGTCGCCCCCGGCATCTCGCCGAGCCGCGCGGTCACCGGGCTGCCGAGGAAGCCCGTACCGCCGAGCACCAGAATCCTGCTCATGCGCCGCTCACGCCCCCTTGAGCAGCGACCCGCGCAGGCTGCTGAATTCGGCGTTGGCCCGGTCGTAGTCGTCGGGCCTGCCGATGTCGAGCCAGTAACCGCCGAAGTCGTGGGCGCGCGGCGGGCGGTTGGCGGCCAGCAGGTCGAGCACCACCTCGTCGAAGCCCAGCGGCAGGCCGGGGGTGTAGTCGGACAGGGTGCCGCGGGAGACCCCGTAGACGCCCATCGACACCCGGTAGTCCATGCTCGGCTTCTCGGTGAAGCCCACCACCTGACCCTCGTCGGTGGTGAGCACCCCGAAGTCGATGCTGACGGTGCGCTGGTAGGTGGCGATCGTCAGCGGCGAGCCGGATCCGGTGTGCGCGCGCAGCAGCTCGCCGAAGTCCAGGTCGGTGAGCACATCGCCGTTCATCACCAGGAAGTGCTCCGGCAGTTGGTCGCGCATGGTCAGCAACGGGCCCATCGTGCCCAGCGGGTTGTCCTCGGTCACGTAGTCGACGTCGAGTCCCCACTGCGAACCGTCGCCCACATAGGCGCGGATGATGTTCCCCAGGTGCCCGATGGCGATCGTGCAGCGCCGGAAGCCCGCTGCCGCGAGCTGTCTGAGCACGATCTCCAGGATCGCGTGGCTGTCGCCGATAGGCACCAGCGGCTTGGGCAGTGCGGTGGTGTACGGCCGCAGCCGTACGCCCTTGCCGCCGGCGAGGATGACAGCGTGCATGGTGGGTCCCCCCAGATGTGGTGCGGGCATGGTGACATGAGGTCCTGAGACAGTGATGACGGAGCGTCAGACGTTGTAGGCGGCGGTCTTGTAGCGGGCCAGGTGCGCGGGGTCGCGGAAGAAGTCGATGGTGCGGGCGAGGCCCTCCTCCAGCCGGTGTGCGGGCGCCCAGCCGGTCGCCTCGCGCAGCCGGGCCGCGTCGCACACCAGCCGCATCACCTCGGAGCCGGCCGGGCGGAGCCGCTGCGGGTCCTCCAGGACCGCGAGGTCGGCGTCCATCAGGGTGCCGATCAGCCGCACCACGTCGCCGACCGAAATCTCGCCGCCCGTACCCGCGTTGAAGGTCCGGCCCACCACCCGCTCGGCGGGCGCGGTCCCCACCGCGAGGAAGGCGGCCGCGGTGTCCTCGACGTAGGTGAAGTCCCTGGTGGGCCGCAGGTCGCCCAGCGTCACCTTCCGCTCGCCCGCGGCGACCTGCCCGATCACGGTCGGGATCACCGCCCGCATCGACTGCCGCGGCCCGAAGGTGTTGAAGGGCCGCAGCGTCACCACCGGGGTGCCGAAGCTGGCGTGGTAGCTGTCCGCGAGCCGGTCCCCGCCGGCCTTGGACGCCGCGTACGGCGACTGCGTGACGATCGGGTGGTCCTCGCTGATCGGTACGGTCTGCGCGGTGCCGTACGTCTCGCTGGTCGAGGTGTGCACCAGGCGCGGGATGCCCGACTCCCGTACCGCTTCGAGGACGTTGAGGGTGCCGCTCACATTGGTGTCGACATAGCTGCGCGGCGCGCGGTAGGAGTACGGGATCGCGATCAGCGCGGCCAGGTGGTAGACGGTGTCGCAGTCCGCGACCAGGTCGCGCACCGAGCCGGGGTCGCGGACGTCACCCAGGACGACCTCCACGCAGTCCGTCACGTCGGACGGCAGCAGCTCCAGCCAGCCGTGCGACGAGAAGGAGTTGTACTGCACCATCGCGCGCACCCGGCGGCCCGAGGCGACCAGCGCCTCGACCAGGTGCGAGCCGATGAAGCCCTCGGCGCCGGTGACGGCGACGGCAGTTGCGGTGGACACGGAGACTCTCCTTGTGACGAAGGTGTGTTGAGGTGTGTGGGGCTCAGCGGTGGGTGGTCACCCGGGCCGTGACGGTGGTTGCCGCGGCGAGCAGGACGGCGGCGGCGCCCGCGCCGGTCAGCCCGATGACGGTGCCGGGCGAGCCGGTGCGGGCCGCCAGCAGCGGCAGGGCGGTGCCCGTCGCCGCGGAGAGCACGGCGGCTGCCCACCAGGGCCGCCCGCACGACTGCAGCACCAGCGCGAGCCACAGCATGGAGCCGAGCGCGAGCAGCACCCCCAGATGCGGTGCGTCCCACGCCGCCGCCCCCGGCAGGACCGCCGACTCGACGCCCGCCAGCGCCGCCAGCGCTGCCGCGTAGGCCCCCAGGCACCGCACCAGCACCGGCCACGACCTGCGCAGCAGCCGCTCGGCGACCCCGGTCCGCCGCAGTGCCACCAGGCACCGGCTCCGCAGCCGGAAGAGCAGCCACTCGGCCACCCCCATGCTCACGGTGAGCGAGGCGACGAATTCCCCGGCCAGCGCGGCGGCGACCACCATCCCCCCGGCGGCGAGCCCCCCGACGGCCAAGGGAACCGAGCGGTGCAGGGGCACTCCCGTGGGCGCGCCTGCGGCGGGCTGCGCCGTGCGCGACGGGCGATCGCGCCTTCGCAGCCGCGCCGCGAGCGTGCGGGCGGCGTCCCCTGCCGTACGGGGCGGACCGCCGCGCCTCCGCCACCGTGCGGCGCGCTCTGCCGTACGGGGCGGGTCGTCGTCGCCCGCGTCTCGGCGTCCGCGCAGGCGGTCGGCCAAGCGGCGGCGAACCGTGGTGCGGGTCGAAGCGGCCGGGCGGAGGGCGGTGGCGACCGCCACCGCCGTGGCGGCGGCGACCGTCGACGTGAGGAGTGCGGCGACCGCGGGGGAGGGGAGCCCGGCGGCGCCGCAGGCGGCCGAGACGGTCAGCGGGGCCAGGACGTACAGCAGGGAACGCTCGCGGCCGAGGACCAGCAGGACGGTGGCCGCCGCCATGTAGAGGGCCTGGCCGAAGGCGAAGGCCGGGGCCGACGGGTGGGCGAGGCCCGTGACGGCGACGGCAGCAGCCGTGGCCAGCGCGGTGCCCGCGGCGCCGCCGGTGAGCAGGCAGCGGGCGGCGGCCCGCTGGCGCTGCGCGAGCAGCAGCAGGCCGGCCCGGTGCGCGAGCCCCTGGTTCCAGCCCCAGCTGCACAGCGCGGCCGCCGCCCAGCCCGCGACCGCCGCGGTCACGCCGAACGGCCCGTCGGGCCCCTCCGCCCAGCGCCCGCCGATGACATAGGCGACGCCCGGCAGGGCGAAGGTCAGGCCGCGCAGGACGCAGCGCTCGACGTCCGTCTGCCACGGGTCGGCGCCCGGCTCCGGCTCGGGGTAGGCGCGCGGCACCAGCGCGAAGAGCGCCTCGGCGAGCGTGAACAGGTCGCGGTGCTCATAGCGTTCGGTGATCTGCTCGTCGGTGAGCCCCTCGGACTCCAGCAGCGCGGCGACCTCGTCCGCGTGCGCCGCACTGGAACAAGGCCCGGCCAGCCGCTCCGCCAGCTCCACGACCGGGTCGGCGGCGGCCCACGACGGCACGCGCCGCAACGAGGCCACCCGCACGACGCACCCGTCCGACGCCTCGACCACACGCAGCCCCCCGTTCACGCGCCCCCACCTGCCCGACCTACCGGCCCCGGCCGGCTCGCCCCGAGCCCTCCCGGCGCGCCGGAACGGCCCGCCGCCCAGGGCGTGTCGACGCCGCCCGACCCGCCGCGTACCGCACGTCCGGTCATCCCGTGCCCTCCGTCAGGGCGGGGCGCCAGATGCGGGACATCCAGGTCACGCCGCCGTACTGCTGGGCGGTGCGGGGCTCGGACGGGGAAAGGGCGGTGTAGATGGCGCGGAAGGCGTCGATGGTCTGGCGCAGGGTGAACTGGTCGATCACCCGGAGCCTGGCCGCCTCGCCGAGGGCCGCGCGGCGGGCCGGGTCGCGCAGCAGTGCGAGGGCGGCCGCGGCCATGGCCGCCGGGTCGCGCGGCGGGACGACGAGGCCGGTCTCGCCGACGGCCTCGCGGACACCGCCGACGTCGGTCGAGACGGTGCAGCGGCCGCAGGACATCGCCTCGATCAGGGTGAAGGGGAAGCCCTCGCTGATGCTGGAGAGCATCACCACCTGGCCGGCCGCGTAGGCGGTGCGGATGTCGTCGACCCGGCCCTCGAAGGTGACCGCGCCGGCCGCGCCCACCGCCGCGGCCAGCGCCTCGCACCGCGCGCGGTATTCCTCACCGCCGCGCGGCGTGCCGCCGAAGATGCGCAGCCGCGCCGCCGGTATCTCCTCGCGGACCAGCGCGAACGCGCGGATCAGCGTCTCCAGGTCCTTGATGGGGTCGATCCGCCCCGCCCAGGTCAGCGTCGGCGCCTCGGGTTCGGGACCCGCGGGCGGGAAGGCGCTCGGGTCGACCCCGTTGTAGACGGTGCGGATACGGTCCGCGTCGGCGCCGCCGTGCTCCTCCCAGCGGCGGTTGTAGCGGTTGCCCGGGGTGATCAGCGCGCTGTGCCGGTAGGACTCGCGGGCCAGCAGCCGGAAGAAGTGCAGCATCAGGGACTTGACCGGCCAGCGGTAGGGGCCGGTGCGGTGGCCGAGGTAGCGCTCCCGCTGGTAGACGCCGTGCTCGGTGAGCAGCAGCGGCACCTCGTCGCGGTGGTGCGCGAGCAGGCCGGGCAGGGTGGCGAGCCCGCCGCTGACCGCGTGCGCCACCCCGGTCGGCGCCGCGGCGGCCAGCGGGCGCAGCGCGTGCTCCAGCAGGTCCGTGCCGGTCAGCGCGTCGTGCTGGGCGGGCTGCGCGGCCGCCACAGCCGTGTCCGGCCGCCGCCACAGCCCGGCCAGGGTGCGTACCGCCGCTTCCGAGCGCAGCCCGGCGGACAGCACACCGGCGTCCGCCCATCCGCCGAGTTCGTACAGCGCGGGTCCGAACAGCTCGTCGGTGCCGTCCCCTTCGGCCAGCAGCGCGGTCAGCAGCCGCTCCCAGGCGCCCAGGAAGGCCCGCCGGTCCCGGCCGCGCGGCCCCTTGCCGCCCCGGGTGCCGCCCCACATCGGCACCGACTCCAGCGCCTTCACCTGCGGCGGCAGTTCCCACACCGGCTGTTCGAGTCCGGTCGCGGTGACGGCCGTCACCCGGAAGTCCACGTCGGGCATGGCGCGGACGAGCTGGTCGCACCACACGCTCACCCCGCCGGGGCTGTGCGGATACGTCCCCTCGGTCAGCAGCGTCACCTGCGCGATGCGCGACGGCGGCTCGCCGAAGACTGCGTGCATGAAGTGGTGTCCCCCCTGGACAGGTGGTCAAGGCAGAAAGGTGGTGACGGGCCGGCGGCGCGCGGGCGCCCCCGCCGGGCGGGCGGGCCGACGACCGCCCCGCCCGCCCGTGTGCTTCGGACGCCGCGGGCTACTGCCGCGCGCTGTCGGAGGGTCCCGCGGGCACGGCGTCGGAGACGCCCTTGGGCACCGGCAGCCGGCCGACGGGGGCGGCCAGTTTCGCCGGTGCTTGCGCCGCGGCCGCAGGCGCCTCGGGCACCGCGGCGGCGGGCAGCACCAGGGTCACCGAGCCCTGGAGCAGGCCCGGTTGGGCCCAGCCGGACAGCCGGCCCGCGTAGCCGCTGCCGAAGGCCGTCGTGCCGAGCAACTGCGCCTGCCGGGTGCCGGCCGGCGCGGTCGCGTCGACCTGGACACCGCTCGGCGCGCTGATGGTGACCGTGTCGTCGATGCGGTAGGCGGTGACCTTGCCGCCCTTCCAGGCCGCGCTCCACGCGGCCCTGCGCTGCAATTCCTCGGCGATGTCCGCGGTCCGCAGATTCACCGTGGGGGTGTTCGCCGCGAAGAGCGCCGCGTAGCCGGAGAGCACCCGTTCCAGCACCGGGTAGGCGATCCGGTCCTCGGCCAGGTTCGACTGGTGCATGAAGTGCGGGCGCGGGTTGTTGCCCAGGACGTGGCCGAGGTCGATCCTCGCCTCCAGCGGCACGATGTACGACGCGTAGCCGGTGGCCGGGTCCAACGGGGCGATCAGGCAGGTGGAGTTGCCCGAGGTCGCGCAGGCGCCGCTGCCGCCCTGCGCGAGGTTGGTGTAGATCCAGTTGTACTCGTCGGCCTCCTCCTGGGCGGTGCCGGCGTTGTAGAAGACGTTCATCGGGAAGCGCGGCACGGTCAGGGCCGGGCCGACCTGGCGCTGGTCGGACTCGCGGGAGTTGTCGCTGGCCAGGTACTTCACGCCGAGCCCGCTCAGCGCGGTCGCGAGGTTGGGGTTGTCGGCGGGCTGCTGCGGCAGCACCTTGAGGCCGGAGTGCTCGCCGGTCACCAGCTCCTGGCTGTTCAGCGACAGTCCGTGGGAGGCTGCCCAGCTGCGGTTGTCCTTGACCGTGTCGGTGATGTCGGCCTTGCTCACCCACTTCGTGGCGCCGCCCGCGGTGGTCTCGCAGCGCCACGGCACCACGCTGACGTCCTGCTCGCAGCCCAGGAAGGGGTGCAGATAGGTGTGGTTCACCCAGCGGTAGCTGTTCTTGTCGGCGACCAGCTGGTCGGCCAGCGGGTCGGACGTCGTGTCGTGGTCGGCCTTCCAGTCCTCGCTGCCGCCGCCGTTGAAGACGAAGTCGAAGGTGAAGCCGTGCGCCTTCGCCCACTGCGCGGCGTAGGCGGCGTCCGCCGCCGTCATCCGGATCGGGTCGGCGTCCTCGCCGGTGCCGATCGGGCAGTCCACGTCGCCCGGCGTGCAGTTGAGGGTGCTGTTCCACCGGTCGTCGGCCAGGAAGACGTCGTCGACCTGGACCTCGAAGTAGTTCCGGTCGGCGCCCAGGTGGATGCCCTGGGTCATCCACTCCACGATGCCGCGGGCCAGCAGCCGGAACTGCTGCTGGTACTGGTTGTAGACGAAGGGGATCACCAGCTCGGTGCGCCCGTCGTGCGCGTACTGCCCGACCAGCACACCGCGCTGCGAGCTGCCCGGGATCGGGGCGTCGACCAGCGGTGTGAAGCTCGCCCCGGCGGCCTGCGCGGCCAGCGGAGTGGCCAGGTAGCCGTAACTCTCCGCCTGGTAGGGGTCGTTGTCCTCGAAGGGCACCGGGCCCGTGAGGTAGCCGAAGTCGCCGGCGGCGCCCTGGGCGGTCACCTGCCCCTGCGTACCGTCCAGCTGGCCGAGGTAGCCGCCGGTCTGCGCGTAGTTCAGCCCGACCGCGGGCTGCGCGTAGGTGTAGGCGTCCACCTGCCTGATGCCGAACGTCGTCTCGTACGCCGTCAGGGCCGCCATCTCCGCGGAGCCCGCGCCGAACGGGTTGTCGTTCGGCAGCACCACTGCCTGGAATTTGGCACGCGGCCGCCCCGACACGGTGTCGCTCAGGAAGCCCGCGGTGATCACCGGCCGGCCCGCGGCGGCCAGGTTCACCGTGGTGTACGGAGTGCCCGCGCCGTCCAGCTCCGAGGTGATGGCGGCGGTGGCCGGACCCCCGTCGTCCACCACGAGCACCCTGAGATCGACCCGCGGCGGCACCGCGGTGTGCGCCGCTGTCGGCGCGACCGCCAGTGCCACCAGTGCCGCCGCCGAAGCGACGGATGCGGCACGCAATGCTCTGCCCATGAATTACCTCCCCCGGGGGCCGCCGATTCCCGATCGGCGTGCCCCCACGCACAACGGCCCTTTTTCGGCCGTATTTCCGGGGACCATGGTGGGGCACTTCGCGGAGAAGTTGTGGCCATTCTGCGGAGGTGATCGCGAAGGGTGTGCCATACACGCGGTGGCGTTCGAAGGGGTTGGGCTCTCACCTGCGGTGATACCGCGTGTCATGTTCGCGGCGCGTGCGGATTATCGACCTTAATGATGAACGTCCGGGCATATTTTCGATTTGTACTCCGATCGGGGAAAGAATCGAAATCATGTACGGAACGAGTGGCGCTCGCGACGGGGGCGGCGCCGTCACGCACCCCGCGGAGCCACCTGCGAAAAACGGCTGAGCGCGCTGTTCTCCCCCAGGTGAAAGCTCTGGGGAAGAACAGCGCGCTCAGCGGCTCAACGCACAGTGCGACCGGGGATCAGGGCTGCCCGAAGTCGATCGGGGGCGGGGACGGCGCCGGTGTGGGCTCAGGGGAGGGCGGCACCGGGGAAGGCGGGGTCGGGAGCGGATCCGGCGACGGGCCCGGGACCGGGTGGGGCTCGGGGGTCGGGACCGGGGGTCCCGGCACCGGCTCGTCCGGCGGCGGCACCGGCGGGAATGGGTCAGGGTACGGACTGGTCATCGCACACTCCGTAGGAGATCGCTTACCGTTCGCCCCTTCGCGTACCCCGCCCTCACGCGCCCATGCGGCCCTCGCCTCCTCACGCGTCCTGGGGGGTCGACCCCGCCCCGCACCGCAGCCGCACCGGTGCCCGCCGGCCAAGCGCGCCCACCCGAACGGGTCCACCGCCCTGGGACGTAGCGCCGCGGCCAACGCGGGCCGCCCGTAAGGCAGTCGGCCGCGCCGGAGGCCCCGCCCCGCGCGGTCCCGGCGGGCGGGCGGGGCGGTGGCGCCGTTGGATACCGGAAAGTGCCGGCCGCGCCCTTGGAGCGGTCACGGGACCGCCCCCGGCACAGGAGAGCCGTATGCGCGCCGGGCTCATATCCGCAGCCGCCCTCACCCTGGCCACCCTCGCGGCTGCCCCGGCCCTCGCGGCCGCCGCGCCCGCGCCGGCCGCCGCCGGAGGCCCCGGCTTCACCGCCACACCGGCCACCGCCGCCCCCGGCGACACCGTCGCCCTGCGTGCGACCGGCTGCGCGGGCCCGGCGACCGCCTCGGCCCCCGGCCTGTTCGGCACCGTGGCGCTCGGCCCCGGCGACGGGACCGGGCAGAGCGCCACGGTCACCGTCGGGCGGTACGCCAGGCCCGGTGCGCGCTACGACGTCACCTTCGGGTGCGACGCCGGGCAGAGCACCGTACCGCTGGCCGTCGAGGAGCGCGGCGCGGCCGTGCCCGGCGCCGTGCGCACCGGTCTCGGCGGGGGTGTGACCGGCCCGAATTCGGTCAAGGTGGTCGCGGTCGGGGCCCTGGTCGGCGCGACCGGCCTGGTCGCCGTACGCCGTCGCCGCACAGCCGCGCACTGACCCGCGCGGATGATGCGGCGAAGCGGAGCATAATGGTCGTAATGCCTGCGAATCATGCTGAAGGTGCCCCGGCGGCCCGCCTCGCGGACGCGGGCCGTTGACCGCAGGTCCGACCCCCGGAGCGAGCGCATGACAGTGCCCAAGCGGCCGGTCCGCAGTGGTTACGACCCCAGGGTCGGCCCGGTCCTGCAGCAGGGACGGCCTCCCGAGACGGAGATCGGCCCGGGGGAGCGCCTGTCCATGAACGGCATGGGAAGCTTCGACTGGCATCTGGACCACCAGACGTTCGAGCTGGACGCGGCCGGCCTCCAGGTGTTCGACCTGGAGCCGGAGGAGTTCGACTCGCGCCCCGAGTCGCTGGTGCTGCGGATCGCGCCCGAGGAGGGCTCCCGGCTGGACTACGCGCTCAGGAGGGCGCTGCAGGCCGGGCAGCGCAGCTACGGCGGCTACTTCCAGATCACCCGCAGGGACGGCACCAAGCAGTGGACTTATACCCAGGGCACCATCCTGCGCGACTCCCGGGGCAACGCCTACCGCATCGTCGGCATCGTCAGGGACGCCACCGACGAGCTGACCCAGGCGCCCGACATGCAGCCGGGGCCGCCGCTCGCCGAGCCGCAGAGCATTGCCGTGGTCGTCCGGCAGACCATCGAGGCGCTGTCCCGCGCGGTGACCGTCGGGGACCTGGCCGCCGTGCTGACCGGCGCGGGCGGCCTGGAGCGCTTCGGCGCCGACGGCCTGGTGCTCGGGCTGATCGACGGCGGCAACCTGCGGTTCGTCGGTGCCAGCGGCAGCGCGATCAGCGGCATGGGCGAGCTGCCGCCGCGCCGCCTGGACGGGTCGCTGCCGCTGGGCGAGGCCGTGGTGACCCAGCAGCCGAACTTCGTCACCTCGCTGGCCGCGCTGGGAGAGCGGTTTCCCGCGATGCGCGCCTATGTCGCGGGCACACCGGACGTGCACGCCGCCGCCTTCCTGCCGCTGGTCGCCCAGGCCCGCTCCATCGGCGGCCTCGCGCTCTTCTACCGCTCGGGTGACGTCCTCACCACTGCCCACCGCGAGCTGTGCGCGGCGCTCGCCGCCATCGTGGCGCAGTCCCTGCAAAGGGCGATCCTCTTCGACCGCGAGCGGGAGTTCGCCACCGGCCTGCAGGCCGCGATGCTGCCCAGGGACATACCCCGGGTCGCCGGCGCCGGTGTCGCGGTCCGCTACCATGCGGCGTCCAGCGGCCGGGAGGTCGGCGGCGACTGGTACGACGTGGTGGCGCTGCCGCAGAACCGGGTGGGCCTGGTCGTCGGCGACGTCCAGGGCCACGACACGCATGCCGCGGCCGTCATGGGCCAGCTGCGGATCGCGCTGCGCGCCTACGCCGCCGAGGGCCACCCGCCGTCGACCGTGCTGGCCAGGGCGTCCCGCTTCCTCGCCGAGCTGGACACCGAGCGCTTCGCGACCTGCGCCTACGCGGAGCTGGACCTCGCCGGCGGCTCGGTGCGCATCGCCAGGGCCGGCCACCTCGGCCCGCTGGTGCGGCACACCGACGGCAGCACCGGCTGGCCGCATGTGCGCGGCGGCCTGCCGCTGGGCCTGGCCACCAGCCTGGACCTGCAGGAATTCCCCGAGACCCGGGTCGACCTGGTGCCCGGCGAGACCCTGGTCTTCTGCACCGACGGGCTGGTCGAGGAGTGCGGCCTGGACATCACCATCGGCATGGAGGCGCTGGCCGAGGCGGTGCGCGACGGCCCCGACCCCCCGGAGGCGCTGGCCGACCACCTCGCGGGCAACCTGTGGGAGCGCTGGGGCTCGCAGGACGACGTGGCCCTGCTGATCCTGCGCCGCGACCCCGACCCCGGCACCCCGCGGGCGCCCCGCGTGCACCTCTACGTCCACCAGGCCGACCCCGAGGGCCTGGCCGACGCCCGCCTCGCGCTGCGCCAGGCGCTGGAGGCGTGGCAGCTGCCCTGGCTGGCCGACGACGTGGAGGTGGCAGCGGGCGAACTGCTGGTCAATGTGCTGCTGCACACCGAGGGCGGTGCGGTGATGACCCTGGAGGTGATGCCCGAGCCGGTCCGCCGGGTCCGGCTGACGGTGCAGGACCGCTCCAGCGTGTGGCCGCGCCGCCGCTCGCCGGGCGAGGCCGCCACCTCGGGGCGCGGCCTGCTGATGATCGACGCGCTGTCCACCCACTGGGGTGTCGAGCCGCGGGGCGACGGCAAGGCCGTCTGGTGCGAGTTCGGCCCCGCGGCCCAGCCCAGCCTGCTGGGCTGACAGAGCGCGGCCTCCCGCCGGCGGCCGCGCCGGCGGGAGGCCACCCGGTCAGCTGACGTTGATCGCCGCGTCGTCGATGACGAAGGACGTCTGGAGCTTGGAGCCCTCGGTCCCGGTGAATTTCACCGTGACCGTCTGCCCGGCATAGGCGCCCAGGTTGAACGAGCGCTGCGTGAAGCCGGACGCCGCGTTGGCGTTGGTGTACGTCGCCAGGGTGGTCAGCACGGTGCCCGACGAGTTCAGTACCTGCGCCTTGAGGGTGTCGTAGGCGGTGCTGCCGGTCTCCGCGGTGTCGATGTGCAGCCAGAAGGTCAACTGGGCCGCGCAGCCGGACGGGACGGCGACCGACTGGGAGAGCGTGTCGGTGGTCGCGGTGCCGTAGCCGTCGAGCCAGGCTTTGTACGACCCGCTGTGCGCCGCTTCGCCGCTGTCGTTGTTGATCACACCGCTGGAGGCCGACCAGGAGGAACTGCCGGACTCGAAGCCGGGGTTGGCGAGCAGCTGGCGGGCGGTGCAGCTGCCGCCACCGCCGGTGGTGCCGCTGGTGGACGTGGTCGGCGGGGTGGTGGGCGGTGTGGTGCCGCCGGAACCCGCCAGCCAGGCGGTGGCGTTGAGCGCCAGGGCCGCGTCGGTGCCTGCCGGGTCGTTCCAGCCGTCGTAGAGCGTGTTGCCCGACTGGCCGGTGCCGTCGTCCACCGGTGAGCTGTCGCCCCAGATCGCCACCCGGCCGCTGCCGAAGGTGCTGGTGGCGAAGAAGGCGCCGCTGTTGCCGGACGAACCGGCGCGGTAGAGCAGGCCCTTGACGTCGGGGTTGTCGGCCGGCTTGAGGGTGAAGGTGGTGCCGTCGCGCAGGATGCTGCCGGTGACCGTGCCGAACGGGCCGTGCAGCACCGGGTCGGAACCGCTGCTGATCGCCCGGGGGTTGTCGGTGCTGATGTCGAGCAGGTCGACGGAGAAGCCGAACGGGTCGGTGTTGTCGACCCCGTTGCTGGTCAGCAGGTCGTTGATCACGCACGGAGAGTCGCAACCGTCGTTGTTGCGGTCGCTGTTGTTGTGGTCGGAGATCAGGAACAGCCCGCCGCCGTTCTTCACGAAGGTCATCACCGCGGTCTTCTCCGCGGCGCTGAGCTTCACATTGGGCTCGATCAGCACGAAGGTGTCGAAATTGCTCAGGTCCTGCGCGTTGGAGCCGCTGCCGTAGGTGATGGTCCGCCCGGAGGGCAGCGTGTTCAGGCTGTAGCCGCCGGCCTTCTGCAGGGCGACGCCCCACGAGGACAGCGCGCCCGTCCAGTCGGTCTCCGCGTTGGGCGTGGAGTCCTGGCCGAGCGGGTCGGGCTGGCTGGTGCTGATGATCCAGTCGGCATTGCCGGCCGTCTCCGCCTTGGTGTTGTCGAAGAGCACGCGGTGCGTGGCGGCCGCGGCGGGTGCGGCGGAACCGGTCGGCGCGGCCTGCGCGCTTCCGGTGGCGACGCCGGCCGCGGCCAGGGCGATCACGCCCAGTGCCGCGGTCGCGCCGAGCGCGATCCTGCTGCGGGACGTACGGGGACCAGGCATCCGTCAACCTCCATGTGGGGGGCGGTGGGTGGGGTGCGGGCAACGATTCTGCGCGCGTAGAACCTGTGACCGATGTGGCAGGCGTTACGAGTGGGTGAACGCTGCAGGTCAGCTCCCTCCGGGCGGCCTGCCGCCGTTCGCGGCTTCACCCGGACGGTGGTAGGTCCGCGTGCCGGGTTGCGCCGGGCGGGTGCCGTGCGCCGGTGCGCTGGCGCAGCGCCGACGCTCGCGGCGGCGGCGCAGGGCAGGATGGCCGCGCAGCCGCATGGACACGGTCGGCGCGGGTACCCGCGCCTCGTGGGCGCCCGGCCCGCGCGCCCGCCCGCCCGGCCCGCGGCACGAGGAGGAGCACCATGCCGATCGCCACCGTGAACCCCGCCACCGGGGAGACGGTCCGTACCTTCGACGCGCTCGACGCGGACGGTGTCGAGCGGCGGATCGCCGCCGCCCGGAGCGCTTTCCGCAGCTGGCGGGAGTCCGACTTCGGCACCAGGGCACGGCTGCTGCACGCGGCCGCCGACCTGCTCGACAAGGAGCGGGACGACATCGCCCACATCATGACCCTGGAGATGGGCAAGACGCTGGTCTCGGCCCGCGCGGAGGCGGCCAAGTGCGCCAAGTCGATGCGCTGGTACGCCGACCGCGCCGAGGCGCTGCTCGCCGACGAGCACCCGGACCCCGCGGACGTCGAGGACAGCGGGGCGGCCCGCGCGTACGTCCGCTACCGGCCGCTGGGCGTGGTGCTCGCGGTGATGCCGTGGAATTTCCCGCTCTGGCAGGTGGTCAGGTTCGCCGCGCCCGCGCTGATGGCCGGCAATGTCGGGCTGCTCAAACACGCCTCCAACGTCCCGCAGACCGCGCTCTACCTCGGCGAGCTGTTCCACCGCGCCGGCTTCCCCGAGGGCTGCTTCCAGACCCTGCTGGTCGGCTCGGGCGCGATCGAGAAGATCCTGCGCGATCCGCGGGTGGCCGCGGCGACGCTCACAGGCAGTGAGGGCGCGGGCCGGGCGGTGGCCGCGGTCGCGGGTGACGAGGTGAAGAAGACGGTGCTCGAACTGGGCGGCAGCGACCCGTTCGTGGTGATGCCGTCGGCCGCCGCGGACCTGGACCGCGCGGTGCAGGTCGCGGTGACCGCCCGGGTGCAGAACAACGGCCAGTCCTGCATCGCCGCCAAGCGCTTCATCGTGCACACCGACGTCTATGACGCCTTCGCTGAGCGCTTCAGCCGGGCGATGAGCGCCCTGCGGGTCGGCGACCCGGCGGCGCCGTCCACCGACGTCGGCCCGCTGGCCACCGAGCAGGGCAGGGCGGAGCTGGAGGAGCTGGTCGGGGACGCGCTCGACCGGGGAGCCGAGGCGCTGTGCGGGGCCCGCAGGCCCAAGGCGCTGCCGCCCGGCTGGTTCTACGAGCCGACCGTGCTCACGGGGGTCACCCCGGCGATGCGCATCCACCGCGAGGAGGCCTTCGGCCCGGTCGCCACCCTCTACCGGGTGCCGGACCTGGACGCCGCGGTGGAATTGGCCAACGACTCGCCGTTCGGGCTGAGTTCCAACGTGTGGACCACCGACGAGGACGAGCAGCGGCGCTTCGTGCGGGACCTGGAGGCGGGCGGGGTGTTCTTCAACGGCATGACCGCCTCGCATCCGGCGCTGCCCTTCGGCGGTGTCAAGCGGTCGGGCTACGGCCGCGAGCTGTCCGCGCACGGCATCCGCGAGTTCTGCGACATCACCACCGTCTGGTACGGCCGCTGAACCCGTCTGTATTGTCATGTACATCTGCCTCCCCACGGGGAGTCGTCTTCACCCATGGGGAGGCAGAATCGGTGGGGCCGGGGCTCGTCGGGCCTCAGCCCGGGACCGTCAGGTGACCGTCCAGACGAAGGTCGCGGTATCGGCCGCGCCCTGCCCGTCCGTGGCGGTCACGCTCACCGTGCTGGTGCCGGCCCTGCCGGGAGTGCCGGAGATCACCCCGTCCCGGCTGATGGCCAGCCCGGCCGGCAGCCCGGTCGCGCTGAAGACCGGGGCGGCGCCGCCGGTCGCCCTGGCCGCGACCGCGAGCCGCACCGGGGTGTCCGCCGGGCCGCTCATGCCCCGCGGGTTGACCACGGTGACGGTGGACGCGGCGGTGCCCGTCGCGCCGACCGTCCTGGCGCTCATCGCGGTGGCCACGGTGAGCGTGCCGGTCAGCGGAAGATTCCGCGACGAGTCGCCGACCATGATCTGGTAGGCGCCCGCAGGCGTCGTCCAGGCCGACGTCGTGGTGTTCCAGTACGCCAGGTCGTGCGCGCTGACCGGGAAGGTCACCTTCGCACTCGCGCCCGGCTGCAGGTCCACCCGCTGGAAGCCCTTGAGCTGCTTGGCGGGTTCGCCCGTGGACGCCGGGTCGCCGACGTAGAGCTGGGCGATCTCGGCGCCTGCCCGGGTGCCGGTGTTGGTGACGGTCGCGCTCACCGTCGCGTTGCCGCTGCCGTCCAACGCCCCCACCTGCAGGCCGGAGAAGGAGAAGGTGGTGTACGACAGGCCGAAGCCGAACGGGAAGAGCGGTGTGATGTTCTGCGCGTCGTACCAGCGGTAGCCGACCTTGAGGCCCTCGCTGTACTGCACGTTGCCGTTGCCGGGCCACTGCGCCGCGGTGTGCGCCGGCACGTCGTTCAGCGAGGCGGGGAAGGTCACCGGCAGCTTGCCCGACGGGTTGACGTCGCCGAACAGCAGCGCGGCAAGGGAGTTGCCGACCTCCTGGCCCGCGTACCACTCCTCGATGACGCCCTTGACCTGCCCGAGCCACGGCATGGTCACCGCGGAACCGGTGTTGAGCACCACGACGGTGTTCGGGTTGGCCGCCGCGACCTGCTGGACCAGCTGGTTCTGCGCGCTGGACAGGTCGATGCCGCCCAGGTCGGTACCCTCGTTCTCGCCGTAGCCGACGCAGACGACCGCCACGCTCGCCGAGCGGGCCGCGTTCACGGCCGCGTTGACGTCGTTGCCGTCGTTGTACGTCACCGTGGCGCCCGTGCCCGCGCGGGCCTTGACGGCGTCGATGGGCGCCTTCGTGCCCGAACTCGTCGCGGTGGCGCTGCCGCCGCCGACGCTGCGCACCCCGGCGCCGCCGTCCGGGCCGATCACCGCGATCGAGGTGGCGTCGGCTCCCGACAGCGGCAGCACACCGCTGTTCTTCAGCAGCACCGAGCCCTGCTCCGCGACCTGCCGTGCGGTGGTCTGGTGCGCGGCGCTGGTCACCACCGAGTCGCGGTTGCCGGTCTTGTGCTTCTCGAAGATGCCGAAGCTGAACATCTCGGTCAGCACCCGGGTGACCATGGTGTCCAGCGTCGCCTGGCTGACCTGGCCGTTGGCGAGCGCCTGGGCCAGGAAGTCGGCGTAGAAGTAGCCGCCCGGCATCTCGACGGTCATGCCGTTGTTGGCGGCGTCGACCGTGGAGTGCGCGCCGCCCCAGTCGCTGGTGACGAAGCCGTTGAATCCGGCCTCCTGGTAGAGGCCCTTCTTGAGCAGGTCCGCGTTCTGGCAGGCGTAGACCCCGTTGACGGTGGAGTAGGCGCACATCACCGACGCCGAGGCGCCCTTGCCGACCGCCGCCTGGAAGGCCGGCAGGTAGATCTCGTGCAGGGTGCGCTGGTCGATGATCGCGTTGTCGGCCGGCCCGTTGCGGTTGGTCTCCTGGTTGTAGACCGCCACGTGCTTGGCCTGCGCCATGACGCCCTGGCTCTGGATGCCCTGGATGCTCGCGGTCGCCATCTGGGCGCTCAGGTACGGGTCCTCGCTGTAGGTCTCGAACGCCCGTCCCCAGCGCGGGTCCCGCACGATGTTCATCGTCGGGCCGAGCGCCACGTCCGCGCCCTTGCCGGCGAACTCGGCACCGGCCACCGTGCCGTACTGCTTCTGCAGGCCGGTGTCCCAGGTCGCCGCGGACGACACCGCGGAGGGCAGCTGCGTGACACCGCCGAAGCCGTCGCCGACCCCGCTGGGGCCGTCGTGGTAGCCCATGGCCGGGATGCACAGCGAAGCGATCGCGTCGGTGTTGCCGATGTACGGCTGCGCGGCGCCGTTGCCGTGCAGCATGGTGAGCTTCTGCGCCTGCGTCATGTGCGACAGGACCTGCGCGACCCGGTCGGCGACCGGAGCGGTCGAACCCACCCACGGGCACACGCCGTTGCCGCCGTCACCGCCGGTGCCGCCGCCCGGCGGCCCGGTCTGGCCGCCACCGGGGGAGAGCACCTGCACCTCCCACAGCGAGTAGCCCCACTGGGTGGCCCGCTGGGTGCCGTACACCCGCAGATAGCGGGCGTGCGCGGTGAAGGAGCGCGTCTCGGTGCCGCCGGTGCCCGCCGCGGTCGAGTACGCCGTCGCCCAGGTGCTGCCGTTGTCGCTGGTCTGGATCTGGTAGGCGGTGCCGTAGGCGGCCTCCCAGTTCAGCGTCACCCCGCAGATGTCCTGCGAGGAGCCGAGGTCGACCTGGAGCCACTGCGGGTCGGCGGCCGCCGAGGACCAGCGGGTGCCGGTGTTTCCGTCGAAGGCCGCGGACGCCGGGAAGGTGCCGGTGTCCTGGGTGGACGACGCGGTGGCCGGACGGCCGGTCGCCGCACCGGAGTTGCCGCAGGGCCCCGGCGTGGTGCCGCCACCGCCGGTCGCACCGCCGGTGGCCGTGCCGCCCGAGCCGCCGAAGACCTGGAATTCCCACAGCGAGTAGCCGTACTGGGTGGCACGGGCGGTGCCGTACATCCGCACGTAGCGGCCGGTGCCCGAGACGTTCAGCGTCTGGTTCCCGCCAGTCGCCGTGGTGGTGGAGTAGACGCTCGTCCAGGTCGTGGCGTTGTCGGAGACCTGGATCTGGAAGGACTTGGCGTAGGCCGCCTCCCAGTGCAGGACGACCTGGGTGACGGGCTGCGAGGAGCCGAGGTCGACCTGGACCCAGCTCGGGTCGGCGAAGGCGCTCGACCAGCGGGTGCCGTCGTCGCCGTCGACCGCCGCGGAGGCGGGCGTGCCGGCGTTCTCGGTGGAGGACGCGGTGGCGGGCTTGCCCTGGGAGAGCAGCACCGGGGTGGCCGCGCGGGCGGCCCTGGGGGTGGCCACCAGGGCCAGCGCGACGACCAGGACGAAGCCGACGAGGGCGGCGAGCCGGGTCTGGGCGGCGGTCGGCCGCCGTCGTCGAAGGGGTGGGGGAGCGCCGAACGAGGCTTGCAGCATGGGGGGTCCGCCTCTCTCACCGGCGGCCCCTGGGCCGCCGGGCCGGTGTGGGGGGGAAGGCCGGATGCCCGGGTCCCGTGCTGCGGTGGGACCCGGGCATCCGGGAGCTTGCGCTACTGCGAGACGCGCACGTAGTCGACCAGCATGCGCTGCGGGAAGACCGTGGTGGCGTCCGGTGCGCCGGGCCAGTCACCGCCCACCGCGTTGTTGAGGATGATGTAGAACGGGTGGTCGTACACCCACGGGCCCCGGGTGGACTCCACCGTCGCCTTGTCCGCGGTGAAGAAGGCGTGGCCGTCGACCGAGAAGGTCATGTGGCTGGAGTCCCAGTCCACGGCGTAGGTGTGGAAGTCGTTCGCGAAGTCCGAGCCCGCCACGGTGTAAGGGGAGCCGTAGCCGTTGCCGCCGTTGTAGGCGGGGGCGTGCAGCGTGGAGTAGACCGAGTCCGCGACCTTGCCGACGTGCTCCATGATGTCGATCTCACCGGAGTTCGGCCACGGTGTGCCGGTCTTGAAGTTCGACCCCAGCATCCAGAAGGCCGGCCACAGGCCCTGCGTGCCGGTGACCTTGATCCGCGCCTCGACATGGCCGTAGGTGAAGTTGAAGTGGTCCGAGGTGTTGATCCGGCCCGAGGTGTACTGGTGGCCCTGGACGTTCTCCTTCCTGGCCTCGATGACCAGGTCGCCGTTGCCGTCCATCGTGGTGTTGTCGCCGTTGGTGTAGTACTCCAGTTCGCCGTTCTGGCCGCCGCCGACGTCCTGCGTCCACTTGGAGGTGTCCGGCTTGGTGCCGGCCGCGCCGTTGAACTCGTCGCTCCACACCAGGTGTTCGGGGTTGCCCGGGTTCGGCGGGAGGGCGGGCGGCGAGGTGGGGTTGCCGCCGGTGCCGTAGACGTCGAAGGTCCACAGCGAGTAGCCGTACTGGGTGGCACGGGCGGTGCCGTACATCCGCACGTAGCGGCCGTTGCCGTCCACGTTCAGGGTCTCCTTGAAGCCCTTGCCCGTGGTGGTGGAGTAGATGCTCGTCCAGTTGGTGCCGTCGGCCGAGGTCTGGATCTGGTAGGCGGTCGCGTAGGCCGGGTCCCACTGCAGGACGACCTGGGTGATGTGCGCGGTCGCGCCGAGGTCCACCGCGATCCAGCCCGGGTCCACCCAGCCGTTGGAGTCGCTGGTCGCCCAGCGGGTCGCCGGGTCCTCGTCGAAGGCCTTGGACGGGGTGCAGCCGGTGCAGCTGTTGGCGTCCTGGTAGGTCGAGGCGGTGCCGGGCTTGTTGTACGACAGCAGGGTCGCGTTGCCGGGCGGGGGAGTGGTGGTGCCGCCGGTCGTACCGCCGTTGGTGCCACCGCCGTTGGTGCCGCCGCCGCCGGTGAAGACCTGGAACTCCCACAGCGAGTAGCCGTACTGGGTGGCGCGCTGGGTGCCGTACACCCGCACGTAGCGGCCGGTGCCGCTGAGCGTGATCAGCTCGGTGGCGCCGGGGCCGGTGGTGGTGGAGTACGCGCTGGTCCAGTTGGTGCCGTCGGCCGAGACCTGGATCTGGTAGGCCTTGGCGTAGGCGTTCTCCCAGCTGAGCTGGACGCCGCAGATGTTCTGCGACGCGCCGAGGTCGACCTGGAGCCACTGCGGGTCGGCGGCCGCGCTGGACCACCGGGTGCCGGTGTTGCCGTCGACGGCGGAGGAGGCCGGGGTGCCGGCGTTCTCGGTCGAGGAGGCGGTCGCGGTCTTGTTCAGCGCCGCGTTGGTGGTGCTGCAGGCCGAGTTGCCGCTGCCGGTGGTGCCGTAGACCTGGAATTCCCAGAGGGAGACGCCCCACTGGGTGGCGCGCTGGGTCGTGTTGATCCGGACATAGCGCCCGGAACCGTTTACGGTAAGGGTCTCGTTGCCACCGGCCGAGGTGGTGGTGGAGTAGACGTTCGTCCACGTCGTGCCGTTGGCCGAGGTCTGGATCTGGTAGGCCTTGGCGTAGGCGGTCTCCCAGTTCAGCGTGACCTGGGAGACGGTGGCGGTCGCGCCGAGGTCGACCTGGAGCCACTGCGGGTCGGCGGCCGCGCTGGACCACCGGGTGCCGGTGTTGCCGTCGACGGCGGCCGAGGCGGGGGTCCCGGCGTTCTCCGTCGAGGAGGCGGTCGCGGTCTTGCCCTGCGAGAGCAGGGTGCCCGCGGCCTTGGCCTGGCTCTGGGTGACCGCGAGCGCGAACGCCGCGAGCACGGCCGCGACGAAGGCGAAGACGAGGGAGCGGGGTATGCGTCCGGACAGTTGTGGGGGGTTGCCGATCACGGCGTCTCCTGGGTGCGTGTGAGAGCGCTCTCTGGTTGCAGCGATGATTACGGCGCTGTTGCTGACACGTCAAGAAAGTGAACGAGATTGGTCCTACTGTTTCGAGGCGTCAGAGCTAGCCGTCGACCCCTGAACGATCAGTGGACTCCTTGCCCGCATAGACGAGTTATGCGGCAATCCGCTGAGTGCAAGGTCTTGACACGCCGTCCGCCCCGCCCGAGCCCGTGGCGCCGGGGGGTGAACCCGCCGCGCCGCGACGTGCCGTACGGCCCTGATCCGCTCCCTCGTGCCTAGGCTGTGCCGGGCCAGTGAGATCGCCCGGTGCGGGAAAGGTCATGGGATGCCCGACGTTCCAGAACCCATGGTCAAGCTCGTCCGTTGGTCGGCGGAGCCGGCCTCCGCCCAGGTGCTGCGGTCCACCGCGGCGTCCGTCATCTCCTATGTCGTCGCCGTGTGGCTGCTGCCGAACCCGGCCCCGCTGACCGCGCCGCTCACCGCGCTGCTGGTGGTCCAGGTGACCCTCTACTCGACGCTCACCACCGGGATCAGCCGGGTCAACGCGGTGGTCGCCGGCGTGGTGATCGCCATCGTCTTCAGCGTGCTGGTGGGCCTGAGCTGGTGGAGCCTGGGCCTGATCATCCTGACCTCGCTGCTGATCGGCCGGTTCGTGCGGGCCGGTGAGTTCGAGATCGAGGTGGCGATCAGCGCGATGCTGGTCCTCGGGGTGACCCGGGTGGCCACCACCGCCTGGGACCGCATCTGGGAGACGCTCATCGGGGCCGGTGTCGGGCTGCTGTTCAACCTGCTCGCGCCGCCGGTGTGGGTGCAGCCGGCCGGCGAGTCGATCGAGTCGATGGCCCGCCGGATGGGCCGGCTGTTCCGGGAGATCGGCGGCGAGGTCGCCGGGCACCTCCCGGTCGCGCGCGCCGCCGCCCGGCTGCACGAGGCACGCCGGGTCGACCACGACATCGCCGAGGTGGACGCCTCGCTGCGGCAGGCGGAGGACAGCCTGCGGTGGAACCCCCGGGTGCGCGAGGGAGCGCTCTCCCGGATCGTGCTGCGGACCGGCCTCGACACCCTGGAGATCTGCGCGGTGGTGCTGCGGGTGCTGTCCCGTACGCTCACCGACCTCGCCAAGCACCGCACCGACGAGCCCCTCTTCCCCGACGACGTGTCGGATCAGCTTGAGCAGTTGTTCGACCACATCGCCTATGCGGTGGAGAGCTTCGCGGTGCTGATCACAAGCCAGGTTTCGGCCAATGCGGAGACCGCGGAGGAGCGGCTCACGAAAGCGCTTGCGGACAGCGCCGAGAGCCGGGACCGGATCGCCGACCTGCTGCTGGTGAAGGTCAGGGAACACCCCAGGCAGTGGCAGCTGCACGGCGCCCTGCTGGCGGAGGTGGACCGGATCCTGGACGAGCTGGGGCTGGAGAAGCGGTCGGAGCGGCTGGTGGAGGAACTGGACAAGGCGGGCAGGGAGGCGACCGAGCGCTTCCCCCGGCTCGCCCTGGTCAAGCGCCGCCTCGGCGACATCGGGCTCTACCGGCGCTCGTCCGCGGCCGTCCGCGACGTCTTCAAGTAGCCCGACCGGGCCGCCGCGCCCGCCGCGCCGACTTCCTTTGCCCGCGCGTGAATCGTTGCCTTCCGAGGCGTAGACGCCGCCGTAGCGCGTCTGTAACACTCTGCCAACACGCACGCAAATAATGAGCAGAACAACGATTGATCTGCATGGGATGAGCGCAACTTCACATGCTCATCCCGCACGTTTCGGATAGCCCATCTCGCCCTTCCCCTGATCTTCCCCACACGACACAGAGGGACGTTATGAGAACGAAGCGCTCGATCCCGCGGCTGACGGCGGGGGTGGTCGCCACCAGCCTGCTGCTGCTGGGTGGTTCCGCCCTGCCCGCCGTGGCCGCGGGAGTGCCGGACCTTGCCGCAGGCAAGGCGGCCTCGGCCAGCAGCACCAGCGGCGGCAACACCGCCGACCGGCTCAACGACGGCGACCAGAACTCCTACTGGGAGAGCTCGGGCAGCGCCCTGCCCCAGTGGGCGCAGGTCAACCTGGGCAGCAGCACCCTGATCGACAAGGTGCAGCTCAAGGTGCCGGCCTCCTGGAGTGCGCGCACCGAGACCCTGTCGCTGCAGGCCAGCGACGACGGCACGCTGTTCTCCACGGTGGTCGGCTCGAAGGCGTATACCTTCACGCCGGCCAAGGACAACACGGTCACCATCAGCTTCCCGGCCACCAAGGCGCGCTACCTGCGCGCCGACGTGTCGGGGAACACCGCGGGCAAGTCCGCCCAGCTGTCCGAGATGACCGTGCAGGCCGCCGCGGCCGCCACGGACAACCTCGCCGCGGGCAAGACCACCGCCGAGTCCAGCCACGCCGACGTCTACGGCTCGGGCAACGCGGTCGACGGCAATGCCAACTCCTACTGGGAGAGCGCCAACAACGCCTTCCCGCAGTGGCTCAGGGTCGACCTGGGCTCCGCGGTGCCGGTCAACCAGGTGGTGCTGAAGCTGCCGCCCGCCACCGCGTGGGCGACCCGTACCGAGACGCTCGCCGTCCAGGGCAGCACCAACGGCACGACCTTCAACGACCTGGTCGCGTCCACGGGTTACACCTTCAACCCGTCCACCGGCAACACGGTGACGATCACCTTCAACACCGCGACCACCCGTTATGTCCGGCTGAACATCACCGGCAACACCGGCTGGCCGGCCGGCCAGATATCCGAGTTCGAGGTGTACGGCCCCGCCACCGGTGACGTCACCGCCCCCTCGGCGCCGGCGAACCTGGCGTACACCCAGCCCGCCTCCGGCCAGATCAAGCTGACCTGGAGCGCCGCGACCGACAACACCGCGGTGACCGGCTACGACGTCTACGCCAACGGCCAGCTGCGCACCTCGGTCACCGGCAATGTGCTGACCTACACCGACAGCCAGCCCGACACCGCGACGGTGTCGTACTACGTACGGGCCAAGGACGCGGCGGGCAACCAGTCCGGGAACAGCAACACCGTCACCCGTACCGGCACCTCCGGCGACACCCAGGCGCCCACCGCGCCCGGCAGCCTCGCCTACACCCAGCCCGGCTCCGGCCAGATCAAGCTGACCTGGAGCGCGTCGAGCGACAACACCGCGGTGACCGGCTACGAGGTGTTCGCCAACGGGACCAAGGTCGCCACCACCGGCGGCAGCACCCTGACCTACACCGACAGCCAGCCGGACTCCGCCACGGTCGCGTACTTCGTGCGCGCGATCGACGCGGCGGGCAACGAGTCGGGCAACAGCAACACGGTGACCCGCAACGGCAGCACCCCGCCCACCGGCGGCACCAACCAGGCGGTCGGCAAGCCGATCACCGCCACCTCCACCGTGCAGAACTTCGTCGCGGCCAACGC